>JBKGZY010000057.1:0-13914 GCA_046543175.1 Dichotomicrobium sp. | reverse complement strand
CAACACGATAAAGTCCATTTACCGACACCTCCAGAAAACCCCGTGCGCCATGTGCGAGGTGAATCGATGGCGCACTTGTGCGTTGACCGCTCTCGACCGGCCCGCACACATATCATGCGACCGAGAGATATTTGTGCTGAAGTTCCGGGTCGTCGCGCAGCTCCTTGGTCGCGCCCTGATACACCACCTGTCCCTTCTCGAGGATGTAGCATCGCTGCGCGTGCCTGAGCGCGAAGCGCAGGTTCTGATCGGTGAAAAGCAGCGTAGTGGTTTCGGAAAGCTGGTCGATCAACCGGCCGATCCGCTGCACGATGACCGGCGCGAGCCCTTCGCTGGGCTCATCGAGCAGGAGCATGATCGGCTGGCCCACGAGCGCGCGGGCGATGGCGAGCATCTGCTGCTCTCCGCCGGAGAGGGTGCTGCCCCCCTGATGTCTGAGCTCGGCGAGCTGCGGGAATTCGTCGAACACCCGCGCGATTGTCCAGGCCGTCTCCCGTTCGCCGCGATACAGCGATACTTCGAGGTTCTCTTCCACCGTCAGGTCCGGGAAGATGCGCCGGTCTTCCGGCACCATGCACAGCCCCATGCGCGCGATGGCGTAGGCAGGTTTGTGCGTGATGTCCTCCCCGAGAAACGTGATCCGGCCCGAACGCGCCGGCTGGATCCCGACGATGGAGGACAGCGTCGTCGTCTTGCCCGCCCCGTTGCGGCCCAGCAGGCAGACGGTCTCGCCCTCGCCGACGGCCAGGCTGACGCCGTGCAGCGCATGGCTCTCGCCGTAAAACGTGTGGATGTCACTGACTTCCAGCATCACGCCACTTCATCGTCCTCGCCGAGATAAGCTGCCTTGACTTCCGGGTGGGCTCGAACCTCGTCCGGCGTGCCCTGCGCGAGCAGTTGGCCTCTGTGCATGACCAGAACGCGATCCGCCAGATTGAAGACCACCTCCATGTCATGCTCGGTAATGAAGAACGTGTAAGGCCGGTCCGCGCGCAGACCGTCGATCAGCTTGATGACCTTGCGCGTTTCGTCCGGCGTGAGGCCGGCGGTGGGCTCGTCCAGCAGGATCAGCCGCGGCTCGGTGGCGAGAACAATGGCCAGTTCCAGCAGCCGCTTGTCGCCGTAGGACAGCGTGCCCGTGCGCTGCCCGGCCATTCCGGCCAGACCCAGCCGGTCGAGGACGGCATCCGCCTCCTCGCGCAGATCGCGGTCATAGGCGAGGATCCTGAACAGGCGCAGGCTCTTGCCGCGGTGACTGATAAGCGCGACCTGCACGTTCTCCCGCACGCTCAGTTCGTTGAAGACGTTCGTGACCTGGAAGGACCGGGAAATGCCCAGCCGCGCGATCTCGTGCGCGGGCCGCCCGCTGATCTCGGCGCCCTCGAAAAGGATACGCCCGGCGCTCGGCGCCATGCGGCCCGAAACGACGTTGTAGAACGTCGTCTTGCCAGCCCCGTTCGGCCCGATCAGCGCGACCGTCTCGCCGGCCGAGAGGCTGACCGACACGTCGTCGACCGCCGTGACGCCGCCGAAGCGTTTGGTCACGTTCTCGGCCCGCAGGACGGGATCATGCGGCATGATCGCCTCTCCGTGCCCTTGCCATCACCCAGTCCACGGCCGTGCCGAACAGGCCGCGCCGCAGGAACATCACCATCAGCGCCAGGACCACGCCGAGGAACAGCATCCAGCGCTCGGTGAAGCTCGTAATCCATGTCTCCAGCAGCACGAAGATGGCCGAGCCGATGAACGGGCCGAGGAAGGTCGCCGATCCACCCAGAATGCTCATCAGCACGGGCTCGGCCGACTGTGACCAGTGCACCATCTCCGGTGAGGCGACGCGCGTGAACGGCGCGAACAGCCCGCCGGCCAGCCCCGAGAACATGCCGGACAGCGTGAAACTGTAGAGCCGGTAGCGGCGCACCGGAATGCCGGTGAAGGCGACGCGCTCGGGGTTCTCCGACATCGCCTTCAGCAGCAGGCCGAATGGCGACAGCGTGATCACGTAAAGGACCGCGGCCGCCAGCACCACGACGACCAGCGTGACATGGTAAAACACCGCCGGGTTGCCGAGTGTCAGCCCCAGGCCCAGGCCGAGTTCGTTGACCGGAAAGCCGGTTATGCCATCCGAACCGTTGGTGACGCTGCGCCATTGCTGCGCGATGGAAAATACCATCATGCCGAAGGCGAGCGTGAGCATGGTGAAATACACCTCCGTCAGCCGCACGCAGAAAAAGCCGATCACCAGCGCCAGCAGGCCGCTGGCGAGGAGCGCGGCGACGAGCGCCGGCAGCAGCGGCGTCTGCAAGTGCAGCAGCAGCATGGCCACCACATACGCGCCGAAGCCGAAGAACGCCGCGTGTCCGAGGCTCAGCATGCCCGTGTAGCCGAACACCAGGTTGAACCCGGCGGCGAACAGGCCGAGGATCAGGATCTCGGTCGCGACGAAGACATAGAAATAGGGCGACCAGTACGGCAGGAACCAGAGCGCGACGAGCAGCACCGCGACCACCGCGCCCGCCAGGAGTTTCCACGCGTTCATGAGGCTGAGCGTCCCATCAGGCCCTGCGGTTTGAGAAGGAGAACGACGGCCATCCCGATGAAAGGCAGGACGAGGTTCAGTTCCGACAGGAAGCGCGAACCGAACCCGTATATGGCCCCGAGCACAATCGCGCCCAGGAAGGCCCCGGGAAAGCTCCCCAGCCCGCCAATCACCACCACGATGAAGGATTGCACGATGATATTGGCGCCGATGCCCGGCCCGATCGCCCGGACAGGCGCGGCGATGACGCCGCCGAGCGCCGCGATCCCCGCCCCCAGTGCGAAAACGGTCGTGAAGACCAGCGGGACGTTGATGCCGACAAGCCGGGACATCTTCCGGTCGCTCGCAGCCGCGCGCATCACCTTGCCCGCAAGCGTCCCGGTGAAGAACAGCCACAGGCCGCCGCCCACGAGCAGGCCTGTCGCAAGAACGAACAGGCTGTAGACGGCCTGCTGCGTGCCGAACACCGTGAACGTGCCCTGCAGGAGCGCGGGCGGCTCAACGACATGGATGCCGGTGCCCCAGATCCATTTCACCGCCTCGTCCAGGATCAGCAGGAGCGCGAAGGTGAGCAGCAGGCTGTCCGTGATGGGCCGGTCATAGATGTTGTGAAGCATCAGGCGCTCGATGATCGCGGCGAGCGCCGCGACAACCAGCGGCCCGCAGATCAGCGCCAGCCAGAACGGCAGCCCCAGCAGATTCGTTACCGTATAGGCCGAATAGGCGCCGAGCATGTACAGCGCGCCGTGGGCGAAGTTGATGATGTTCAGCACGCCGAAGATGATGTTGAGCCCAACGGCGATGAGAAAAAGCAGGACGCCCAGCTCCAGGCTGTTCAGCAGTGCCGCGATCACACTTTCCATGACCACTCCCGGATGGACGAACAAGGGCGGGGCGTCCGCAGCGGCTGGCCGGGCACCCGGCCAGCCGCGGTCGGTGTCGTTGGTGTTACTGCGCCAGCTCGCAGCCGGTCTCGGACACCGGCGGTGTTACCTGCTCCCCGTCGAACAGGCGCAACGATTCGAGCATGGCGATCTCGCTGTCGGGATCGTCCGCGGTCACGCCATAGGCCGGACCGACAACCGCCTGGTGATCGCCCTCGCGGAAATGGACCTCGCCGATCGGCGCCTGGAAGGTCATGCCCGAGAGCGCATCCCGGATGGCCGCCTTGTCGACCTCGCCGGCCGCCTCTATCGCGTTCTTGTAGGCATACACGGCCGCATACGCGTTTTGCGCGTTGTAGCTCGGCGGCGTTTCGTGACGCTCGCGGTAAGCCTTGACGAAGGCGTCGTTCGTCGGGTTGTCCGGGCCGGCGTACCAGTAGCGCGTGCCGACCGTGACGCCCTCCGGCATCTGGTCGCCCAGCGCCGAGAGCACTTCCGTGGCCGCGCCCAGCGACATGATGACCTCGAAGTCCTGGTCGAAGAAGCCGAGATTGTTGGCCTGGCGAACGAAATTGACCAGGTCGCCGCCCCACAGCGAAATGAAAACGCCGTCGGGTTGCGCGTCGATCACCGTGTTGATGAACGGCGTGAAGTCCTCGGTGCCGAACGCGGGAAACGAGGGCGAGTCGGAAAACTGGGCGTCGGGGTTCAACTCACCCAGGTATTGCTGAAAGAAGTCCCAGGACTGGTGGCCGAAGGCGTAGTCCGGACCGACCGTGGTCCAGCTCTGCGCATCGGTTTCGGCGGCCATGGTGGCCGCGCCCTTGACGTTCTGGTTGATGTTCACGCTGATCCGATAGGTCCACGCGTTGCAGAGCTTGCCGGTGACATCCGGCGTGGCGGCGTGGGTGATGATGAACGGCGTCGAGACCTCCGGCACGATCGGGACGACGCCGGTGGCGACGCCGCTGGAGTCCAGGCCCATCAGCACATCGGCTTCTTCCTGAAAGACAAGCTTGCGCATCGCCTGAATGGCGGCCTGCGCCTCGACCTGGCTGTCCTCGTAGACGATCTCCAGCGGCCGGCCGAGGACGCCGCCATCTTCGTTGATCTCGTCGATGGCAAGATTCGCGCCGTTCTGGGCGAATTCGCCATAGGTGGCGGCAGCGCCAGACAGGATGTAGATCGCGCCGATCTTGATGGGCTCGTCCTGGGCGTGGACAGCCGGCGCCGCAAAGCTGATCGCGGCTGCCGCTGCGATCCCCGTGAGGCAACGCATCGAATATCTCAACATGAACTCCTCCCTAACCTGCACGCCTTTGGCGTCTTCTTGATAACGTGGAGCGACCATTGTCGCCTGCACGCCGCTCTGCACCTTGCCAGAGTTGCCCGCGATGACTTCGCAACGAACCAGACACTTGTGATGGCATCGTGCTGTCGGCTCGAAAATGCAGGGCCCCGACGGGCTTGGAACCATGTCATTCTTAGAGCACACGGCCGGCCCGGCTCAAGCGCTCATCTTGCGCAATGCGACGGCACCAACCTACAGTAACTGCAAATGGGGAAATGACCGGGCGGACAGCGGATGAACGGAAAGAAGCCGGAAGTCCCGGGGGAGACGATCGCCAATTGGCAGCGCATCGTCGATCTGATCGCGAAACTTGCGAATGTTCCGGCCAGCCTGGTCATGCAAACGAAAACGCCCAGCCATTCGGTATTGGTGAGAAGCCGCGGCAATCAGAACCCTTACTGGGTCGGGCATCACTTCACGCTGAGGGACAATCTTTACTGCCACGGCGTGCTGAGCAGGGGCGCGGAACTGGTCGTCGAGGATGCCAATAATGATCCCGAATGGAACGACAACGAGGATCTTGAATTTGGGATGAGCTTTTACATCGGGTACCCGCTCCGGTGGCCCGATGGTTCAGTGTTCGGCACGATCTGCGTGCTGGACCGGCAGCGCAATCGGCGCGCCCTCGCGTTCCGCGAAGGTCTGGCCGAATTCGCCCGCGTGATCGAGGCGGACCTCAAGCTGCTCATCGAGGTCGCCGAGCGGGGTCGGCTGGAGGCGGAATTGCAGCAGGCCCTGTCCGAAACGGAGCAGCGCGTCGAGCAGCGAACCCGTGAACTGGAAGAAGCCAATTCCGCCCTTCGCATCCTCCTGAGAAATTTTGAAAACGCGCGGAAAGAATACGACATCAACGTGTTGCGGCAAATCAAGGGGCTGGTGATGCCGAATCTGGCCAGGTTGCGGACACGGCTCGCGGATCATCCCGTTGCTCTCACCTACCTGGACATGATCGATGACAGCCTGAATTCAGTGGCCGCGTCAATGTCGGGCGGCCTGACAACCGTTTTCGAATCGTTCACCCCTGCCGAACAGGAGGTCGCGCAAATGATAATGCGCGGGCTGAGCACCAAGGATATCGCACGCACACTCGCGCGCGAGCCCAGCACGGTCGAGTTTCACCGCAACAATATTCGCCGCAAGCTTGGCCTCACGGGCTCTGGACAAAATCTGCGCAGCCTGCTGTTGACGATGCAATAAGAACCATGGGGTTTTTCCCCATGGTTTGCCGATGATTTTCCCATAACACGGGCGGCCCCTTCCCGCCGCTAGACTGATGAAGCCGGTTTCCTACCGCTCCATCAAACGTCAATCAGGGAAGGTGATCATGACTCGGAAACCCCTCGAACCTATTCGCGCCGACGGAGCCAGCGACAAGTTGGCTCCGGGGCTGTCCCGGCGGTCGCTCTTCATTGCGGCGGGGGCCTCCGGCGTCGCTGCCGCCGCCGGCTCGCTCCTGACCGCAAGTTCGGCCCAAGCGCAATCCACCGACTGGACGCAGCCGGGCAACAACAACCACGTCATCGCGTTGCAGAGTGAGACGGGAACATCTGCCGAGGGCACCGTCGCCATCGATTTCTACGGGCACTGCGCCTTCAAGATCACCTCGCCGGCCGGCGCCACAATCATGTTCGACCCCTGGCGCGATGATCCCTCGGGAGCCTGGGGCAAGTGGTTCCGCAACGAGTTTCCCGAGACGGTGGTGGACATCTGCATGTCCACCCACACCCATTTCGATCACGACGCGGTCTTCCGGCCGCATTCCACCATGATACTCGACCGGATGGTCGGAAACTTCGAATTCGCCGATCTGAAGATTACGGGCTTCGCCGACAAGCACACTTGTGAAGCGCCCGGCTGGTACGAATGGACCAACGCGCTGGCAGAGTTCGGCGCCGAGGCCTGTCCGCCCGACAATGTCGGCCACATGGACAACGTCGCCTTTCTCGTCGAGACGGGCGGCATCCGGACGCTGATCTGGGGCGATAACCGCCATGATCCCGCCGAACCGTTCTGGGAGGCCATGGGGCGCGTCGATGTGCTGACCCTTCCCGTAGACGGCTCGCAGCACATCCTGTCCTACGAGATGGGCAACGCCATCGTGGAACGGCTCAAGCCGAAGATCGTGATTCCGACCCACTACCTTAACGAGACGACGAGCTACACGCTCACCACGCTCCAGACCGCAGACGAATGGGTCAGGTCGCAGAAGAGCTACAAGATGCTGGACGGGCCTAGCCTGTCGCTGAACGCGGGCGAGATCGCGGGGATGGACCGCGAGTTCTTCTATTTCGGCCACCACGCGCAGACGGCGTGAGGCCCGGTGCGGGGCGTCATGGGACCGATGCCCCGCACGAACGCTTCGGTTGCCGATGAGGCTTCGACCGGCCCTCTCAGCCTTTCTTCTGCTGCGTCAGGGCGATGCGCAGGCTCAACTCCTTCAACTGCTCCGGCGAGGCCTCGCTCGGCGCGCCCATCATCAGGTCTTCGGCCTGCTGGTTGAGCGGGAACATCGTCACCTCGCGGATGTTCGGCTCGTCGCAACTCCCGATCAAAAATTCAGCCTCCTGCCCCGCATGTTGGGAACCACGCGCCTTCAGGTTCGTTGATGAGGTGCGTATCGGCGGCCGACGGCTGGAACTCGGTCTGGCGCTTCCGCCGACGCGGATGCCCTTCGCCGGGATGATAAAGCAATCCCCGTTCGCGATCCAAGCTCGCGAAAGGCGGGAGTACCCGACCCGGAAAAGATACATAAAGCAATTCACGAGGTGCTCATGTCAGACCGTCCCCTAGCCTATTGGCCGCCGCTCGTCGCCGGGATCGCCCTCGGCCTCGTGCTCCTGCTGACCTTCGTCATCACCGGGCACGGTCTGGGCGCGAGCGGCTTCTTTACCCGCGCGACCGCCGCTCTCGGCGGTTGGCTCATGCCGGAGGCCACCGAAGCCAACGCCTATCTCGGCGGCTATCTGCAAGCCGGCGCGCCGCTGGTTGCCTGGATCACCTGGGAGGTCATCGGCATGGCCATCGGCGCGCTTGTCGGCAGCGTCGCCGCCCGCCGCTTTCATCCGAGCATCGAGCGAGGCGCGCACACAGGCGCCGGCCCCCGGCTCGCTCTGGCGCTCGTCGGCGGCATCCTGACGGGCTTCGGCGCGCGTCTGGCGCGCGGGTGCACCTCCGGACTGGGCCTTTCGGGCGGCGCGACCCTGGCCGTGGCCGGCTTCCTGTTCCTCATCACCTTCTTCATCGGAGGGTTTTTGGTTTCCATGCTGACACGGAGGGTCTGGGAATAATGGACCTGCCCCTTTATGACGACGGCGTCGCCGCGGGCCTGCTGGCCGGCGTCCTGTTCGGCTACATTCTTGAAGCCGCGGGCTTTGGCAGCCCCCGCAAGCTGACCGCCCAGTTTCGGCTCCAGGACTGGGCCGTCTTCAAGGTGATGTTCACCGCCGTGCTGGTCGCAGCGGCGGGCCTGTGGCTGCTCGATGTCTTCGGCATCTTCGGCCCTCAGAACGTCTTCATCCCGACAAGCTTCTTCTGGGCGGTGGCCATCGGCGGCCTGCTCATCGGGGCCGGCTTCGCCATCGGAGGTTACTGTCCGGGAACATCGATCGCCGGTTTGATGTCCGGCCGCCTGGACGCGTTGCTTTTCGTGGCCGGCATGGTGATTGGCGTGGCCGGCTTTGCTTGGCTGTTCGAACCGCTACAACCGCTTTACACGGCCGCCCAGGGACCGAAGGGGCAGACGCTGTCCGATCTGTTCGGGCTGCCGACATGGATCATCCTGCTTGTGCTCGTGGCAATCGCCCTGGGGGGCTTTGCGCTCGGTTCGCGGCTGGAGCGCAAGCTTGGCGGGCCGATCGGGCCACCTGAGCGGGAGGACCAACCGGAGCAACTGACGGGCGCTCGCGCGCATGCCAGTTCGTGACGCCGTGACACGGTCGGCGCGTGCCCGGGGCCGGCGTGCCGGCTGGAATGGTCCACAGCAACAATGAAAATTCATGTCCGATAAAGGAGTAACACCATGACCAAGCGCAAATCACTTGTTTCCCTGCTGCCCGCTGTGGCGGTCGCCACCGGGGCGGGCACCGCCGTCCTAACCACCCAGATTCCGCTGCCGCCGGTCATTGCCACCGCCCAGGCGCAGACGAACCCGTGCGGGCCGGCCAACCCTTGCGCCCCGGACAGTCCCTGCGCTCCTGCTGAAGCGCAGGGCGAGGAGACCGGTGACAAGGCGGCGAAAGCCACGCCCACCGCGGAGAGCCCGGCGGACAATCCGTTCGACGTCCCGGCCGGCTACACGCAGGCCGCCTATGGCGACGCGATGCCGGGCGTTGTAACGAACTACCTTCGGGCCGCGCCTTACGTGGGAACCGGCGGAGTCGTCTCCGGGAACGGTTACGCCATTGCCAAGGCGCTGGGCTTCAAGACGGTGATCAGCCTCAACACCGCCAAGGAAGGCGCGGAGGATGAACGTAAGCGCGCCGAGAACGCCGAACTCAATTTTGTCAATGTCCCGGTTTCAGAGCGCGCCCCCGCGAGCGACCAGGTCGAGCGTATCGCCGAGGTCGTCAACGATCCGTCCAACTATCCGATCCTGATGCATTGCCAGTCCTCCAATCGCGTGGGGGCGGCGTGGGCGCTCTATCGCGCCGCTGCCGGCATACCGGCCGAGATCGCGGTTCAGGAAGGACGCACCGTGGGCCTGCAACCGAGCCGCGAAGGCGCGGTGCGCGAAGTCCTCGGCATGGATCCGCTGCCCACGGAAGGCTAGGCGCGGGCCGAAAGCGAGGCAACGGCGAGGGCGGCGCCGCAAGCGTATGGATCGCCCTCGCCCCCCACCGAGGGATGACCGCAACCATGCAGGAACGAATGCACCCGCATGCGCTCATCGACCTGTTGGCGCAGCGGCCGTCAGACGAGCTTGAGTCCATGCACGCCGCGGCCGAGCGCGTCATTCGCGCCACCACCGCCCTGGCGGAGACCGGGCAGAGCGCGGTGTCCACCGTCATGCCGGGCGAGGATGTCGTTAACGCCTGGAGCCATTATCCGCCCGGCGACATCATCGACCCGGAACATGGCACGCAGGTCTACTACCATGCCCATCCCGAGCATGATCGCGGCGCCGGCGAGCACGGCCACTTTCACGTCTTCGCCCATTGCTCCGCACCGACGGCCCGTCCCGACTCGGATTCGGGAGCCGGCAACGCTCACGCGCCGGCAAGCCAGGACGACGGCGCGAAACATTGCCATCTGATCGCCATTTCGATGAACGCGCTGAGCCAGCCAGTCGGCCTGTTCACGACCAATCGCTGGGTGACGGGCGAAACCTGGCTGCCGGCCCGGGACATCGTGGAACGGGTCCGGTCCTTCAGGCTGGAGAAACGGGAACCCTTCGCCGAAACGCGGCAATGGCTAGAGGCGATGATGATACTGTTTCGCCCCCAGATCGAAGCGCTCATCGCCGAGCGCGACGCGCGAATCCGTAGCCGGGCTACCCACGCCGCCGACGACGTTCTCGAGAACCGGGCGCTGAACCGCATCTCCGCCGTTGACATCGACCTTGCCGAACAGGTCACAGCCATCGAGCGGGCTTTGTCTATCTGATCGCGTGAGCGCCGGGCCGTCCGGCCAGGCCAGCAGTTCGCCCCGAACGTCACTTCGACGGCTGCTGCTTTCCTTTCTGCTGCGTCAGCGCCAGCCGGATATGCAACTCCTTCAACTGCTCCGGCGAGGCCTCGCTCGGCGCGCCCATCATCAGGTCTTCGGCCTGCTGGTTGAGCGGGAACATCGTCACCTCGCGGATGTTCGGCTCGTCGCACAAGAGCATCACCATGCGGTCCAGCCCCGGCGCGATGCCGCCATGGGGCGGCGCGCCGTATTGCAGCGCGCGCAGCATGCCGCCGAACTTGTTCTCGACCACCTCCGGGCCGTGGCCGGCGATGGCGAAAGCCTTGTACATGATCTCGGGGATGTGGTTCCGGATCGCGCCGGAGGACAGCTCCACGCCGTTGCACACCACGTCGTACTGCCAGCCGAGGATGTCGAGCGGATCGAGTTCGCCGGTTTCCACGCGCTCGAGCGTCTCGATCCCGCCCTGGGGCATGGAGAACGGGTTGTGCGAGAACTCGATCTTCTTGGCGTCCTCGTCCCACTCGTACATCGGGAAGTCGACGACCCAGCAGAAGTCGAATCGGTCTTGCGCGATCAGCTCAAGTTCCTCCGCGACCTTGGTGCGCGCGCGCCCGGCGAAATCGGCGAAGCTGTTGGGGATGCCCGCGGTGAAAAACACGGCGTCGCCGTCGGAAAGTCCAAGCTGCTCGCGCAGCGCGGCGGTGCGCTCCGCCCCGATGTTCTTGGCCACCGGCCCGGCGCCCTCGCCCTCGCGGAAGAAGATGTAGCCCAGCCCCGGCTGGCCCTCGCCCTGCGCCCAGCCGTTCATGCGGTCGCAGAAGGCGCGGCTGCCGCCGCCCTTCGCCGGGATCGCCCAGACCTCGGCGTTCTCGTACCAGTCCTTGCCGCCCTTGTGCTTGTCCAACAGGCCCGCGAACACCTTGAATCCGGAACCGCGGAAGTGTTCGCTGACGTCGCTCATCTCGATCGGGTTGCGCAGGTCCGGCTTGTCGGTGCCGTAGCGGCGCATCGCGTCCCAGTAGCGGATGCGCGGAAACGTCTCCGTCACCGGCCGCCCTTCGCCGAACGTGATGAACAGGTCGCGCAGCACGGGCTCCACCGCGGCGAACACGTCGTCCTGCTCGACGAAGCTCATCTCGATATCGAGCTGGTAGAACTCGCCCGGCGAGCGGTCCGCGCGCGCGTCCTCGTCGCGGAAGCACGGCGCGATCTGGAAGTAGCGGTCGAAGCCCGCCATCATCACGAACTGCTTGAACTGCTGCGGCGCCTGCGGCAGCGCGTAGAACTTGCCCGGATGCAGCCGCGAGGGCACGAGGAAGTCGCGCGCGCCTTCCGGCGACGACGCGGTCAGGATCGGCGTCTGGAACTCGAAGAAGCCGTCCGCCGTCATGCGATGGCGCAGCCAGGCGACGATCTGCACGCGCTTCATGATGTTGCGGTGCAGCGTCTCGCGGCGCAGGTCGAGGAAGCGGTAGCGCAGGCGCGTGTCCTCCGGGTAATCCGGCTCGCCGAACACCGGCAGCGGCAGTTCCTTGGCCTCGGACAGCACGTCGAGGCCGTCGATGCGCACCTCCACCTCGCCGGTCGGCAGGTTCGGGTTCACGGTCTCGTCGGAGCGCGAGACGACCTTGCCGTCGATGCGCACCACCCATTCCGCGCGCAGCGTTTCGGCAAGGTCGAACAGCGGGTTCTCCGGTTCGATCACGCATTGCGTCAGCCCGTAATGATCGCGCAGGTCGATGAACAGCAGCCCGCCGTGGTCGCGCACGCGGTGCACCCAGCCCGACAACCGCACCTGCGTGCCGACATCGCCCTTGCGCAGCACGCCACAGGTATGGGTGCGGTAGGTATGCGGCGCCGCGTCATCGCGCAGTTCGGGAATCTTCGTGCGTTTCGACGTGCCGGCCGGCTTGGCCTTGGCCGGCTTGTCCGACTTGGCGGCCGTTGACTTCGCTTTCGCCTGAGCCATGTGAAGGACGTCCCTTTTTCTCGCCGTTTTCAGGCCGCGACAAGCGCATGCGCCCATCCCTTTGTCAAGCCGGGCTCGTCGGGTGGCGGCGGCGGTGCGACCGATTCTGAGGAAACCGATTCTGGATTGTGCAACCCGCGTGGCGACACGGCGTTCGCCCTGTTATACAAGACTCGCATGGATACGAAAGACCCGCTTACGATCACCCGCCCCGACGACCTGAAAGCCTTGTGCGACACGCTTGCACAGGCCGACTACATCACCGTCGATACCGAGTTCATGCGCGAATCGACCTACTGGCCCAAACTGTGCCTGATCCAGGTCGCGAGCCATGACTGCGAGGCGCTGATCGACCCGCTGGCCTTGGGCGATCTCGAGGCGCAGAAGGACTTTCTCGCGCCATTCTTCGACCTCATGGCCGACGAGACCGTGCTCAAGGTGTTCCATTCCGGCCGGCAGGACATCGAGATCATCTACAACCTCGCCGGGTTGATCCCCAAGCCCGTGTTCGACACGCAGGTGGCGGCGATGGTCTGCGGCTTCGGCGAGTCGGTCGGCTATGTCGCGCTGGTCAACAAGCTTTGCAAGACCAAGCTGGACAAGACCTCGCGCTTCACCGACTGGAGCCGCCGGCCCCTGAGCCGCAGTCAGCTCGACTACGCGCTCGCCGACGTGACGCATTTGCGCGGCGTCTACGACAAGCTCCGGCGCAGACTGGAAGCCAGCGGGCGCGAGCCCTGGCTCGCCGAGGAAATGGCGGAGTTGACCAACGTTACGAATTACGATGTCCAGCCCGAACAGGCCTGGCAGCGGATGAAGCTGCGCGTGCGCACCCGCCGGCAACTTGCCGTGCTCATGGAACTCGCCGCGTGGCGCGAGCGCGTGGCGCAGGAGCAGGATCAGCCCCGCCCGCGCATCCTGAAGGATGAGGCGCTCAACGACATCGCCATGCAGGCGCCGCGCACGACGCAGGAGTTGTCCCGGCTGCGCACGGTGAACCAGGGATTCGCGCGCTCCGCGCGCGGGCAGGACGTTCTCGCCGCCGTCGCGCGGGGGCTCGAGCGGGAATTGGCCGACATCCCCGAGCCGAAGCGCGGCGAGCCGATCCCGCCGGAGGCGCAGGCGGTGTCCGAGCTGTTGCGCGTTCTGCTGAAGGCCGTCGCCGCACAGAACGACGTGGCCCCGCGGCTGATCGCCACCAGCGAGGAACTCGACCGGCTCGCGGTCGACAGCGAAGCCGATGTCCATGCCCTGCACGGCTGGCGGCGCGAGTTGTTCGGCGAACAGGCGCTGGCGCTGAAGGCCGGGCGGCTGGCGCTGGGCATCGTGGATGGCCAGATCACCACGTTCGAGGCTCCGCAGGCCGAGACGGCGGAAACCCGCCCTCGGCGCGCAAGCGGCCAGAGTTAGCGTATTTTTCTGACCAGGCTGAAACGTTTCATTCCGCGCCATTGCGCGCGAAGCGGGATAGGGTGAGGCCTGCCGTCATCCCGTGCGCGCCGCGGGGCGAAGCGATGTGCGGCGTCGGTTCCGGCGTGCCGGC
>JBKGZY010000056.1:0-13938 GCA_046543175.1 Dichotomicrobium sp. | reverse complement strand
GCCGGGCGAAAAAGTGGAAACCGGTTTTTCGCAAACCCGGCGCGAGAACCAAAGAATCTACAGCATCAGACGATCCGGATTTATCGCCCGATGCTGTAGTGCTCTCGCTGATCAGCCTGAAGCATCTGGCGTGGTTCAAACGGATCGGACGACGCGCTATTGAGGGGCTGTCAGGCGCCTGATCCGCGCGCGCAGATCCTCTGCGAGGTCTTCGCGCTCCGTGGACGACAGGCAGTCGCCGATCGAGACGGCCCGGCCGCTCTCGCTCAGGATCAGCCGTTTGTCGATTTTGAAGGCATCGCTCAATTCGATGCGCGCCCAGTACGGGTTGAAGCGTCCGACCAACTCGTGCCGGCCGAGATAGCTGGTCATCACCTGGATGGCGTCGGCGCCGACATCGACAACCTCGACGCGCGCGGCGCGGCGGGTGTTCAGCCAGAGGGCGAAGGCCAAGCTGGCCAGCGCGATGATCGCCGGAACCAGCACGAACCAGTTGGCAGGCGCCGCGACCCAGGAGGTGACGATGGCGAGACCGATGGCGGCGATGGCGACCACGATGAGCAAGCCGTCGCGGTCCAGCGACCGGTGGGGCCAGATCAGGATGCGCTCGCTGCCTTCGGGAACGGGCGGAAGCGAGTCGGTCCGTGCCGGATTTGGCTGCGTCTGCGCCTGTGAAAACATCTCCTGGCGCTGATTGTCGCTTCTGTCGCTCATCGTCCGCTCAGACCTCGTGGAGCGAATTTCACATTTGAGTCCCGTTTGCGGTCAGGCTCTCACGCCGACTCCACCACGGAAAAACGCCAACGGCAACCCGCGGGCTACCGCGCGCGCCTTTTTCCATGTTTACCATATTATGAGAGAGCTTGCGCGGATCACCAAAGTCGGTGAACCGGCTTGTCCTTCCGGGGCGCCCGCTCCAAGCGCGCAGACGAAAAGGGCCGACACCGGGCGCGCCTGCCCTTTACATCCAGGCAATGGAAAGCTGCTGTCAGGCTTACGCGGCCCGGACCTCGGCCTCGGCCGTCTCGGTTTCCGGTTCCGGAACATCCTTCGGCGTCGTCGCCGCCCGCGTCTTGTTCAGCGCCTCGCAGATGCGACGCGTCGCCACGGCTTCGTCCACATCCTGAACGGCGGCAATTTCACGCGCCATGCGCTCCAGGGCCGCTTCGTAAAGTTGGCGCTCGGAATAGGACTGTTCCGGCTGGGCCTCGGACCGATGCAGGTCGCGCACGACCTCGGCGATGGAAATCAGGTCGCCCGAATTGATCTTGGCCTCGTATTCCTGCGCACGGCGGCTCCACATCATGCGGCGGACGCGCGCGCGGCCGCGCAGCGTGGCCATCGCCTTATCCACGATCGAGCCTTCGGAAAGCTTGCGCATACCGACATTCTGGCATTTCATCGTGGGAACGCGCAGCGTCATCTTTTCCTGCTCGAAGTTGATGACGAAGAGTTCGAGGATGGAACCGGCGACTTCCTGTTCCTCGATGCCAACGATGCGCCCGACACCATGCGTCGGGTAGACGACGTACTCGTTTGTTTTGAAGCCGTTTCTTTGCAGCGACTTTTTTGCAGCCATTGTGTTCAGTCTCGCTTTTCTAGCGCTGCCGACGAACCATGAGACAGCGCGGGTTATCCGCCTTTTGACTGCGTAGAATCACAGCGCCAGCAACAAATAGCGCGCCCCCATCGCCCCCAATGGTTGCGTGTTGCTACCCTCAAAGCCCAACTGTGCTACGCAAAACGCGACAACGGAAGACCGCCGGAGTGTCCGAAACAGTTAAAATACAACCCGCCGGTACCGCGACACGCCCGAAACCTGGATGGATTCATAACGGCGTCGCATGGCAACGGGGCTGGCTGTCGGACTCCCCACGGTCTCTCGCCGAAGAAGCTGCGTTTATAGCATTATTATTAGGCTTTTGGAAGCCTGCGTTCAGATTCCGGTAAACCCAGTGGCAACAGCTCAAGGCTTCTGCCCTACTTGTTAACAGGATTTACCGGCCTCGCGGATTCCGCTTTACACCGCTAGCGTGCTGAGGGCGTGGTCAGAATGCCCATTCGCGCGCCTTGGAAACGACGAAATCCCGGAATGCCGAGACCCGCTTGGAGGTCTTCAACTCGGCCGGATAAACGAGATAGGTGTTGAAAGCGGGCACCTCGGCTTCGTCCAGCACCTTGCGCAGGTCAGGCTCGTCGGACGCCAGATAATCCGGCAGGACCGCCAGCCCCATGCTGCGTTTCACAACCCGCTTGATGCCGTCCATGCTGTTGATGCGCATGATCGGGCGGCGCGGTGCGTGACAGTCCCGGCCGGCCGTCTCCAGCCAGTTGATGCCGCGGCGCGGAAACGGGATGCCGCCATAGGTGATGATGGCGTGGTTGTCGAGATCGGCGATCGTCTTGGGCGCGCCGTGTTTTTCCAGGTAGTCCGCCGAGCCGTAGACGTGGAAATGCACCGTGAACAGGCGGCGCAGGATCAGGTCCTTCTGCGTCGGGGCGTGCAGCCAGATGCCGACATCGGCCTCGCGCTTGCTGAGGTCGAGTTCCTCGTCGCGCAGCAGGAGCTGAAGCTGGATTTTCGGATAACGTTCGATGAACTCGCGCAGGCGTGGCGCCAGCCAGGTTGATCCGAGACCCGCCGGGGTGGTGATTCGCAACTCGCCGCTCGGCTCGGCCAGCGTGTCGGCCAGCATGGATTCCACCGAATTCAGCTTGACCAGCACGTCCTCGGCGGTCTGGCGCAGAAGCTCGCCCTGTTCGGTCAGCGACAGCCCGCGCGCATGCCGGTGAAACAGCGGCGCGCCGAGTTCCTGTTCGAGCGCGCTGACCTGCCGGCTGACGGCCGACTGGCTCAGATGCAGGGATTCTGCGGCGTGGGTGAAACTGCCGGCTTCCGCCGCGGCGTGAAATATTCTCAGCTTGTCCCAGTCCATTGGGCGATCCAATCCGCGGGACCGCCGCGTCAGCGAAGCCCCGATTGTTTAATTATTCTGCGGCTTTTGCCGGTGCCGCAAGCTCGGCAAGATATCGTTCCGCTTCCAGGGCGGCCATACAGCCCTGACCGGCCGCCGTGACCGCCTGGCGATAAATGTCGTCCGTGACGTCACCCGCCGCGTAGACGCCGGACAGGCTGGTGCGGGTGGAGTCCGGCGCGGTGATGATGTAGTCGCCTTCCTTCATGTCGAGCTGGCCCTTGAACAGCGCCGTCGCCGGATCGTGGCCGATGGCGATGAAGATGCCGTCCACGGCCCGCTCATGGGTGTCACCGGTCCTTACATTGCGCAGCCGCGCGCCGGTGACGCCCGGCGGGTTCTGCTCGCCCAGCACCTCGTCGAGCACCGTGTCCCAGAGAAAGTCAATCTTGGGATTGTTGAACAGCCGGTCCTGCAGGATGCGCTCCGCACGCATCTCGTCGCGCCGGTGAACGAGTGTGACCGTCTTGGCAAAATTCGTGAGGAACAGGGCTTCCTCGGCCGCCGTGTTGCCGCCGCCGACGACCAGCACGTCCTTGCCGCGATAGAAAAAGCCGTCGCAGGTGGCGCAGGCAGACACGCCGTAGCCTTTGAACTTTTCCTCCGAGGGCAGCCCGAGCCAGCGCGCCTGCGCGCCGGTGGCGATGATCACGGCATCGGCGGTGTAGCTCGTGCCGCCGTCGCCCTTCAGCCGAAACGGCCGGCGCGACAGGTCCGCCTCGACGATATGATCGGTCACGATCTCCGTGCCGACATTGGCGGCCTGGGCCTGCATCTGCTCCATCAGCCACGGCCCCTGGATGGGCTCGGCGAAGCCGGGATAGTTCTCGACATCGGTGGTGATGGTGAGTTGACCGCCCGGCTGGATGCCCTGGATCAGCAGCGGCTTGAGCATGGCGCGCGCGGCATAGATTGCGGCCGTGTAGCCGGCCGGCCCGGAGCCGACGATGATGAGCTTCTCGTGGCGATCGGTCATGAAGAGGTGCCCGCCTGTCGCAAAGATGTCCCCGGCCGTGTTTGCGGCGCCCGGTGTGTCCGTTCAGCCGCAGAAATAGGGCGCAGATGCGCGGCGGTCAATGTCAAGGGGGTGTTTGTCCAGCGCGGAATGCGCCTGTTCAGGCCCGCACGAGGCGCGCGCGGGCGTGCCGGTCAATTTCAGCGGCGATGTCCCCGGCGGAGTCGATCGGTTCATAATGCCACACGTCCAGGCCGGAAAGGTCGTCGGGCAGCGGACGGGTGGCGCCGGTTTCCTGAAGCGCCCGGTGAAAACCGTGAAACTTCGCACGGCCGCCTTCGGGCATGAAGACATGGACCGGCCGCCCGGTCGCGCAGGCCTCGCCGGTCATGTTGACGCTGTCCGCCGTGACGAGGAAGGCGTCTGCACAGGCGAGAAAGCTTGGATAGGGGTTCTCGCCGGTACCGTCCCAAACGAGGCGCGGCGCACCGGCGGTGGCGGTCTTTACAGCGTCCAGCACGGCAGGGGGCGTGCGGCGCGATGGCGTGACGAGGAAGCTTGCTCCAAAGCCTGCGAACTGGCGAAGCGTATGCGCAAGCCGCCCGATAGCGGGTGAGGAAAAGCGAAACCCGCCCCCGGGGCCACCGAGCAGCACCGCGATGCGGGGCGCGGGCAGGGCGCCGATCGCCTCGGGCATGTCGCGGCGCAACGCCGCGAGCCGGTGCGGCGTAAATCGGTGCGGGGACGTGATGGTCGTGATGACATTGTCGCCGCGGCGCGCATCGTGCTCGGGCAGCCACACCAGATCCGCAGCATCCGGTACGCGCGGGTCCATGAACGCGACCGTGAATGTCCGCTCGCCGGCGGCCCGTCGGATCGCGCGGAGATAGGGGATCGTCAGCCGCCCCGCGGCGAAGACGTATGCCGGCCAGGCATCGCCGATGGATCGCCGGATCGCTTGCAGGTCCGGCGGTGCGGGGCCGCGCGGGGCCAGCCACCGCCAGAACGCGGGCGGGGCAACCTCCACGATCCGTGTCTCGCGCTGCATGGCCGCGGCAACGCCGCGCGTCATCGCCAGATGGCCCGCCTTGCCGTCCGACAGGATCAGAACGGTCTCCCCAGCCGGCTCGGCCTGCGTCACATCGGTCTCGTACACAATTTTGTTGCTTGATTTGCCGGTAAACCGTTCCAATGCTATCGCTCGTGCGACATGATATGTCCGGCAAAGATGCCGCACCCTGAAGAACGGGTAAACTGGATTGGTTTCGTGACGACATTCAGACTGGATGAAACAGACTGGCGTATTCTGCGCGAGCTTCAGGCCAATGGCCGGATCACGAATGTCGAACTCGCCCGCCGGGTCGGGATATCCGCGCCGCCGTGCCTGAGACGCATGCGCGCACTCGAAGAAGCCGGCATCATCGAAGGGTATCACGCGCTGGTCAGCCAGAAGGCGTTGGGCTATGAAGTCTGCGCGTTCGCGATGGTCGGGCTGTCGGGGCAGTCGGAGAACGATCTGCGTACCTTCGAGGAGCAGGTGCGCGCCTGGGACATTGTGCGAGAGTGCCACATGCTCTCTGGCGAGATCGACTTTATCCTGAAATGCGTCGCCGAGGATTTGGAGGCGTTTCAGGATTTCATCATCAACGACTTGACGGCGGCGAAGAACGTGGACAGCGTGAAAACCTCGCTGGTCATACGCCGCTCGAAATACGAGCTTGGCCCCCCATTGCCGGCAGTTGCGGAACAGACTTGAAACGCCAAGTCGGATATTGTGTCCGTGGCGGGCACTGCCCGTCCCCAGTATTGCGTTGCGAAAGGCCCATGACCCGAACCGCGCAGTCAACCCAGCGCCGGCGGATCGCCCTCGGTCTGCCCAATGTCCTGACCTATCTGCGTCTGGCAGCGGTCCCGGGGCTTGTTGCGGCCATGTTCTTTCTCGATGGTGAAACGGCGAACTGGGCCGCCCTCGGTGTGTTCGCAATTGCAGGAATCACGGATTTCTTCGACGGCTATCTCGCGCGCGCCTGGCAGCAGCAATCCGCGCTCGGGCAGATGCTCGACCCGATCGCCGACAAGCTGCTGGTCGGCGCGGCGCTGTTGATGCTGGTCGCGAACGGGACAATTTCCGGCTGGTCCATCTGGGCCGCAGTGATTATCCTGTCGCGGGAGATTCTGGTGTCGGGCCTGCGGGAGTTCCTGGCCGGATTGCAGGTCACGGTGGCTGTCAGCCAGCTGGCCAAGTGGAAGACCACGGCGCAGATGGTGGCGCTGTGCTTCCTGCTTGCGGGCGAGGCGGGCGATCGCGTTTGCGGCGGGTGCGCCTCGCCGATCGGGCTGGGCCTGCTGTGGTTCGCCGCGCTCGTGACGCTTTACACCGGCTTCGACTATTTCCGCGCCGGCCTCAAACACGTGATGGATCAGGACCGATGACGACGAAACTGCTTTATTTCGCTTGGATGCGGGAGAAAACCGGGATCGGGGAGGAGCAGCTCGACCTGCCGGAGGATATCGGAACCATTGCCGACCTGATTGCTTGGCAGAAAGGACGCGGCCCGGAATTCGCCGCGGCCTTCGAGCGCGACGAGGTGATCCGCGCGGCCATCGACCAGGAGCATGTCGCGCATGACGCGCCCGTGCGCGATGCGCGCGAGATCGCCTTTTTCCCCCCGGTAACCGGCGGCTAGGGGGCAGCCATGATCCGCGTTCAGCCCGGAGATTTCGATATCGGCGCCGAGATCGGGCGGGTGCGCGCCGGGCGCACCGACATTGGCGCCGTCGTCAGCTTCACCGGCACCGTGCGCGAGACCAAGACAGAGCGCGTCGCCGCGATGACGCTGGAGCATTATCCCGGCATGACCGAGCGGGAACTGGCACGCATCGAGTCCGAGGCGCGCGAGCGCTGGCCGATCACCGACTGCACGATCATTCACCGCTACGGGAGGCTGGAGCCGGGCGACAATATCGTGCTTGTCGTCACCGCCTCGGCGCACCGCCAGGCTGCGTTCGAGGCCGCGCAGTTCCTGATGGACTACCTCAAGACCAGCGCGCCGTTCTGGAAGAGCGAGGAAACGCCGGACGGCCCGCGCTGGGTCGAGGCGAGCGGCGCGGATGACGACGCCGCGCGCCGCTGGCTCGGCAAATAGGGGGCAAACGGCCCCGGCTGCGCGGGATCAGCTTACCCGCGCCAATGCTTCCTCCGGACGGGTGAGCGCGGAAAAGTCGTTCATCAGCGTTTTCGTCACATCCCCGACATGGAACCGGTACGGCCCGATTTCGCCGACGGGCGTGACCTCTGCGGCCGTGCCGGTAAGGAAGCATTCCTCGAAGCTTCCCATCTCCTCGGGCATGATCGCCCGCTCGACGATCTCGATACCGCGCTTGCGCGCGAGGTCCATGACCGCGCGCCGCGTGATGCCGTCGAGGAAGCAGTCGGGTATCGGGGTGTGCAGCACGCCGTCCTTCAGGAAGAAGATGTTGGCGCCCGTTGCCTCCGCGACACGGCCGCGCCAGTCCAGCATGAGCGCGTCGGCGTAGCCGGCGGCCTCCGCCTTGTGCTTCTCCAGCGTGCAGATCATGTACAGCCCCGCCGCTTTGGACTTCGCGGGCGCGGTGCGCGGATCGGGCCGGCAGTAATCGGCGATTGCCAGGCGCAGGCCCGTCTTCAGGAACTCGGGGTCGAAATACGCGCCCCAGTCCCAGGCGGCGACGGCGACATTGATCTTCGTGTTCTGGGCCGACACGCCCATCTGCTCGCTGCCGCGCCACGCGACCGGGCGGACATAAGCATCGGTGAGGTCGTTCGCGACAAGGACGTCGCGGCAGGCCTGATCGATCTCGGCCACGCTATAGGGAAGGTCGAAGCCAAGGATGCGCGCCGACTCCGTCAGCCTTTCGCTGTGCTCGGTCAGCTTGAAAATCTCGCCGTTATAGGCCCGTTCGCCCTCGAACACGCAACTGGCGTAGTGCAGCGCATGGCTCAACACGTGCAACTTCGCATCGCCCCACGGCACGAGTTTGCCATTCATCCAGATAACGCCGTCGCGCTGATCGTAAGGAACAGATGCCATTGAACGCCTCCCGAGCGTGTTGCTAGTTTCTTGCCGCCAATTCGGCTTGACTCCCGGCCGCCATCGGACAACAGATGATCGCCGAACCGGCGCGATCCGTTCATTTCTGTTACATGACAACCCATGCCGCAGCGGGTGAGGCCGTCACGCGAAACCTTTTCCGATCAGGCCGTTTAGATATTGCGGTGAACGGCGCGAGTCCATCGGAAAAATGTCAAAAATGATTGCGTGACGTAGCAATCACTTCAATATATGTCAACATGGCTGACATAACCACCGAGACGGAACTGGAGCGATACGGCGCCCGTGCCACAGTGTCCGACGCCGCAGAGGCGGAGACACGGCAGCCGCCTACCGCCCCGCACAGCTTCCGCATCATCGAGCTTCTGTTCTTTGCCTATCGGGACTTCACGGCGGACGCCGATGAAATCCTGGCCGAACTCGATTTCGGGCGGGCGCATCACAGGGCGCTCCACTTCATTTGCCGGCATCCGGGCATCCGGGTCGCCGATCTCCTCGAAATCCTCAAGATTACCAAGCAAAGTCTCGCACGGGTGCTGAAGGATCTGCGCGACCGCGGCTTTATCACGCAGGTGCGCGGCGAAAGCGACCGGCGCGAGCGCCTGCTGTACCCGCGCCGCGACGGCGTGGCGCTGATCGAGCGGCTGGCGGGCCGCCAGACGGAGCGGATCGAGGCGGCCATGCGCGCGGCGGGCGATCAGGGGCCCGAGGTCGTGGCGCAGTTCCTGTTGAGCATGATCCGTCCGGAAGAACGGGACGCGATCACGCGCCTGATCGCCACGGGGGACGTGCTGCACCCGACCGGGGAGGAAAGAGAATGACCGTTGCACACGCTGAGCAGAAGCGACCCGGGCCGCCGGCCGATACGGCCCCTCACCTGCTGGTGGTGGATGATGACCGGCGGATCCGTGATCTGCTGGCCGGCTATCTGCGCGAAAACGGCTTCCGGGTCACGGTCAGCGCGGATTCCGAAGAGGCGCGCAATGCGCTGCGCGGTCTGGCCTTCGACCTCATCATTCTCGACATCATGATGCCCGGCGAATCCGGGCTGTCGCTCGCACAGACGCTGCGCGCGGAATCCGATGTGCCGATCCTGATGCTCACCGCGCGCTCGGAGCCGGAACACCGGGTCCATGGCCTGGAACTCGGCGTGGACGACTACATGGCCAAGCCGTTCGATCCGCGCGAACTGCTGCTGCGTTTGCAGAACATCCTGCGCCGCCGCGCGCCCGAAGAGGAAGCGCCCGAGGAGGTTCGTTTCGGCGACTGCGTGTTTCATGTCCTGCGGGGCGATCTGACCTGCGGCGGCGAGCCGGTGAAGCTCACCGACCGTGAACGCGAGCTTCTGCGCCAGTTCGCCCGCACGCCCGGCGAGACCATCGCGCGTCACGAACTGCTCGGCGACGACGCGCACGGCACCGACCGGGCCATCGACGTGCAGATCAACCGCCTGCGCCGCAAGATCGAGGTGGACCCGGCCAACCCGGTGCATCTGCAAACGGTCAGGGGCCGCGGCTATGTCCTCTACGTGGATTGAGCGGCCGAAAACGCTGCTTGGCCAGGTCGCAAGCCGCAAACGCGACATGTTGAACAGGCTGTGGCGCGGCTTCGTGGCGCTTCACCGGCACAACATGGCGTGGCTGCGCAAGACGGGTGCCAACCTATGGCGCGCCTTCCTCGCCATGCATCACCACAATGTTGCGTGGCTGCGGCAGTGGCGCGTGTTCCGCGTGCTGTTCGACGGGCTGGAACGGGCGCACAGCGCGATGGCGCACCTGCTGGGGCGGGTGCTGCCGAAGGGGCTTTATGCGCGGTCCCTGCTCATCATCATCGTGCCCATCGTGGTTCTGCAATCCGTGCTGGCCTTCGTGTTCATGGAGCGGCACTGGCAGCAGGTCACGCGCCAGCTCTCCATCGCCACCGTGAACGAGATCGCGGCGCTGATCTCGATCTATCAGGATTATCCGCACGACAACGACTACGAACGGCTGAGCGACATCGCGCGGGACAAGCTTGGCCTCGTCGCGCGTGTCCTGCCGGACGAGAATCTGCCGGAGGCGCGGCCCAAGCCGTTTTTCGATCTGCTCGACCGCACGCTTTCCGAGCAGATCAGGCGGCGCATCCGCCGGCCCTTCTGGGTCGATACGGTGGGGGCGTCGCGCTACGTGGAAATACGCATCAAGCTCGACGATGCGGTATTGCAGGTGCTGGCGCGGCGCAACCAGACCTATGCGTCGAACTCCTACATCTTCCTGTTATGGATGGTGGGCACCTCGCTGGTGCTGCTTTTCGTCGCCGTGCTGTTCCTGCGCAACCAGATCCGCCCGGTGCTGAACCTTGCCGACGCCGCGCAGCGTTTCGGCCGCGGGCAGCCCGCCCCGGAAGACTTCAAGGTGCGCGGCGCGCGCGAGGTCCGGCTGGCGGCGCAATCCTTCATCGAGATGCGCGACCGCATCGAGCGCCATGTCGAACAGCGCACCACCATGCTCGCCGGCGTCAGCCACGACCTGCGCACGGTGCTCACGCGCTTTCGCCTGCAACTCGCCATGCTCGGCGACCGGCCGGAAGCCGAAAACCTGAACGCGGATATCGACGAGATGCAGCAGATGCTGGAAGCCTATCTCGCTTTTTCCAAGGGCGATGCCGGCGAGCAGCCGGTGGAGTTCGACCTAGTCGAATTGCTGCGGGAAGTGGTCGATGCCGCCGCCACGCACGGCAAATCGGTCGAACTGGATGCGCCGGAAGCCGTGGCGTTGTTCGCGCGGCGCAACGCGCTCAAGCGCGCAATCCTCAACCTTGCCGCCAACGCAACCCGTTTTGCCGACACCGTGGTGATCCGGGCACGGCGCGGTCCGCGCTCCATTACCGTTCAAGTCGAGGATGACGGCCCCGGCATTCCCATCGAACAGCGCGAGGCCGTGTTCCGGCCCTTCTTCGGGCTGGACGATTCCCGGAACCAGGACGTGAAAAGCACGGGGCTGGGCCTGTCGATCGCGCGGGACATCGTGCGCGGTCACGGCGGCGACATCATGCTTGGGCACAGCCCGCTCGGCGGCTTGAAGGCAACCATCCGGCTGCCTGTCGAATAGGAGCGCGGCGGGGTCATGGAAAAGGATTTGGGGGCGGCTCCGCGCATGGAGCGCTGCGGTGCGGACGGGCGGCTGATGCTCGCAGACGGGCGCGTGATCGGCTTCCGCGAATACGGCGATCCGGACGGATTGCCACTCCTGTGTTTTCACGGGACGCCTGGCTCGCGCTTCATGTTCCAGATCTGCGAAGATTTCGCGCGGGCCCACGGCTTGCGCCTGATCGCCCCGGAACGCCCCGGCTTCGGCCTGTCGAGCTTTGCCAAGGCCCGTCCGCTGTCAGTGACAGCGCCGGATATGGCGGCGCTTTGCGACGCGCTGGGGGTGAACCGCGTGGCCGTTGCGGGAGTGTCGGGCGGCGCACCGTTCGCCGTCGCCTTCGCTGCCATCTATCCGGAACGCGTCGCGGCAATGGGGCTGGTCTCGCCGGTGGGACCCTTCGCCGGGCCGGAAAGCCCGAAGCGTCTTGGGCCGGGTCATCGTCTTTTGTTCCGCTGGCTGCCCGGCGTGCCGCTGCTCTACCGTTTCCTTTTCACCTTCGGCCGGCTTGGTTTCCTGTTCGTGCCGCAGGCGATGGCGGGATTCCTGATGGCGCGCGCCGCCCCTTCGGACTGGCGCATCTTGTCGGACAGGCGCACCCGCCGAAACCTCCTGCGCGGGCTGCGCGAAGGCGTGCGGCCCGGAGTCGGTGGCGCGGTCGAAGAGTTGCGCTGCTTTTCGCGCCAGTGGGATGTCGCCTTTGCGAGCATCCACGCTCCCACAATTCTCTGGCAGGGCACGGCTGACCGTAACGTGCCGGTCGCCGCCGCCATGAAGCTCGGCGAACTGCTCCCCGGATGCAGCGTCAACACCATCGAGGGCGCCGGGCATTTTTGGATTCTGAAAAACTATGACCATGTGCTGACAAGCGTGGCACGGTTGGCGCGTCAGACCGCATAGGCGCGGGGCGCCGGCGCTGTTACGCTGACATTTATTGACCCGTTCGTCACGCGAGCGGCCCGAGTGCAGGCGGTGCCCCTACATGATCCCCATTCGCGATTCGATCGTCGTCCGCACGACGCCCAACGTTGTCTATGCGCTGATTGTCGCGAATGCTCTGGTGTTCCTGTTCCAGATTTCGATGACCGGGCTCGTCGGCCGGGAATTCATCTACGAATACGCGCTGGTGCCGCTGCGCTACGCGAACCCCGACTGGGCGCAGTACCAGGGGCTATCGCCGAACGACTATTTGCCGTTCGTCAGCAGTTTCTTCATGCATGGCGGCTGGCTGCACATCCTGCTGAACATGTGGACGCTGTATATTTTCGGCAGTTCGGTGGAAAGCCGCTACGGCCCGGTGGCGTTTTTCGTGTTCTACATGCTCTGCGGTCTCGCGGCGAACCTTGCGCATTTCTACTTCAATCAGGATTCGCCTGTTCCGGTGCTCGGCGCTTCGGGCGCTGTTGCCGGCGTGATGGGCGCGTATGCCATGACGTTCCCGCGCGCGCGGCTCATCATGCTCGTTCCCATCGTGTTCATCCCGCTGTTCTTCGAACTGCCGGCGCTGTCCTTTGTCGTCCTGTGGTTCGGGCTTCAGGTGCTTCAGGGCGCCGTGGAAATGTTGCGTCCGAGCATGGGCGGCGGCATCGCATGGTGGGCGCATATCGGCGGCTTCGTCGCGGGCATCGCGCTTCTGCCGCTGCTTTGGATTGGCGGAGTTGGTCGGAAGACGGCGGTCTACGATGCAAGGCGCGGCAAGCCCTATCTTGCCCGGACCGGACGCACACGCTGGCGCGTACCTGACGCCGGGCGGCGCCGCGAGCCTGGCGCAAACGGCGATGGCGGAAATATGGATCGGACCGGCTCGAACGGCCGCGGACCGTGGAGCGGCGGACCTGGCGCTTGACGAGCGCGCCGTTTCGATTAACCGGAACCACGTCATGCCCGTGCTTGACACGGGCGTCAAATATCGTGAGCTTTTGGATTTGTTGCCTGGACTGCCGGTTCAAGCGCGGCCACGACGGGCGGGATGGCGTCGTGTCATTGCGAGCCCCCGACAGCATCTTCCAGGAATGTAGGCGGAGCCGGAAGCAGTCCAGCCGCTTGGCGCCTGGAGTTGGATGGCTTCGTCGCTTCGCACCGGCCTTCGGCTCCGCTGCGCTCGCCATGACGGCGGGTTGTGCCAATTCAATCTGATCGCAAGCGCTCCAAGATGGACGGTCCGACATGCCTGGCATCGATGAAACGAAACCCTTCAAACCCGTGCGCATCGCGGTCCTGACCGTCTCGGACAGCCGCGAAATGGCGGACGACAAGTCCGGCGCCCTGCTTGCCGATCGCCTCACCGGCGCGGGCCACGAGCTTGCGGACCGGAAGATCGTCCGTGACGAGATCGCAGAAATTCAGGCGGCGCTGCGCGACTGGATCGCCGAGCCGGGGATCGACGCGGTGATCACTACCGGCGGCACCGGCCTGACCGGGCGCGACATCACGCCGGAAGCCGTGCGCCCGCTGTTCGACAAGGAGATCGACGGCTTCTCGACCGTCATGCACATGCTCTCCTTCGACAAGGTCGGGACCTCCACGATCCAGTCCCGTTCGCTCGCCGGCGTGGCGGGCGGCACATACATCTTCTGCGTTCCGGGTTCGCCCGGCGCCTGCAAGGATGCCTGGGACGGCATTCTGCGATATCAGCTCGATTACCGGCACCGCCCCTGCAATTTTGTCGAGATCATGCCGAGGCTGAATGAGCATCTCGCGGACGAGACAACGGGCTGAGCGGCTGAACCTCGCGATTTCTCACGACAAGTTGAGTTTGATTCCTCGCATTGGCGACTAGGTCACGGGCATGA
>JBKGZY010000285.1:0-2920 GCA_046543175.1 Dichotomicrobium sp. | reverse complement strand
AGGCGAGCGCGGCAATGAGCGCCTCGCCGCGTGAGCGGCCTGGCTTGAACGGGGCTTTTCGGACGAAGGCGCCCCGTTCCGTTTGCCGGCGACATTCTCGAATGGCAGGTCGGAGAATCGATTTTCGCCGTGGCCGAGGAGCGGCGCGGCTCCGGCATCCCGAATAAAGGTAAGTCGAACAGTCCTGGCCGCCGCATGTTATGCAAATGGCGCGCAAGCGAAGGACGCAGTCGATCACGCAGGTCTTGCGCTCCGGCCGTTAATTCGTGGAGCAGCGGCCTGAAGCTGACGCGGCAATGGGGAGCACCCCGAGAGCCGATGAAAGGGATACGTCGATGCATGGAATAACGCCTTCGATTCTCGGAACCGTCGGGAACACCCCGATCGTGCGGATCAACAATCTCGGCCCGAAGCACGTAGAGCTTCACGCCAAGCTCGAGGCGTTCAACCCGCTCGGCTCGGTCAAGGACCGGCTCGCGCTCGGCGTGATCGAGGCGGCCGAGCGCGACGGCTTTCTGAAGCCGGGGCAGACGGTAATCGAAGCAACTTCGGGCAACACCGGTATCGGCCTGGCGATGGTGTGCGCGCAGAAAGGCTATCCGCTGGTCGTGACCATGGCGGAAAACTTCAGCGTCGAGCGGCGCAAGCTGATGCGCTTCCTCGGCGCCAAGGTCATCCTCACGCCGGCCTCGGAAAAGGGGACCGGCATGATCGCCAAGGCCCGCGAGCTGGCGGAGAAGCACGGCTGGTTCCTGTGCCGCCAGTTCGAGAACGAGGCTAACGCCGACTTCCATTCACGCACGACCGCCGAGGAAATTCTCCGCGATTTCGACGATATCGGGCTGGACTACTGGGTTTCCGGCGCAGGTACCGGCGGCACGTTGAAGGGCGTCGCCCGTGTCCTGAAGCAGCGCAGTCCCCGGACCCGGATCGTGGTCGCGGAACCGGACAACGTGCCGCTGCTGTCGAGCGGCATTGCCCAGGAGCGCAACCCGGACGGGAGCGCGGCGGCGAGCCATCCCACGTTCCGTCCGCACCTCATGCAGGGCTGGACGCCCGATTTCATTCCGAAGCTGGCCGGCGACGCGCTCGATCAGAAGCTGGTCGACGCCTTCCAGCCGGTCGGCGGCGAGGACGCCATGCAGTGCGCGCGCGATCTCGCGGCGAAAGAGGGCGTCTTCTGCGGCACCACCGGCGGGGCGACCTTCGCGGCGGCCCTGAAGATCGCCGAGACGGCACCGGAAGGTTCGCGAATCCTCGCGATGATCCCGGACACCGGCGAGCGGTATCTCTCGACCCCTCTCTTCGCCGACATCGAGGAGACGATGACCGACGAGGAAGAGGAGATCGCCGCGTCCACGCCGGGATACCGCTTCGACGCGCCTTCCCCGCCCGCCCCGGCGCCCGCTTCCGCCGCGTCCGCGTCGCCCGAGGCGCTTACCTATGTCGAACGCCTCATTAACGATCCGGAAGCCCCGGTGGTGATGTTCGCGCTGGAATGGTGCGAGTTCTGCTGGTCCGTGCGCAAGCTGTTCGCCGAGGCCGGCATCGACTATCTCTCGGTCGATCTCGATTCCGTCGCCTACCAGAAGGACAACCTCGGCGGTGAAATTCGAGCGGCCCTGCGCGACATGCTCGGCGTCCCGACGATCCCGCAGATCTTCGTGGCCGGACGCCACATCGGTGGCGCGACGGAGACCTTCGATGCGTTCAACGATGGCAGCCTGAGTTCACTGCTGCGGGAGCGCGGTGTCGCGTTCGACCCGTCCCTGACACGCGATGCCTACAGCTTTCTGCCGAAATGGCTGCACCCGCGATGACGCATCAGGTTGCCGCGTCCCAATCTCTGGCCGTCGATGTGCTCACCGTTCCGGGCGCGTTGCGCGGCGCGCTGGCCATTCTCGGCGCTACCGTCGTCATGGCGCTGGGGTTCGGCGCACTGGGACTGACGTCGGTCTTCATGGCCCCGCTCGAAAGCCAGTTCGGCTGGTCACGCGCGGATACGAGCCTCGTCTACGGTCTTGCGACGGTCGGGATGGCTGTGGGCGGCATGTTCTAGGGGCGCCTGTTCGACCGGCTCGATCTGAGGGTGCTGCTCGCCATCGGCGGTGCGGGAATGGCGTTATCGCTGTTGTCGATGTCGGTCGTTCAAGCGCTCTGGCAGATTTATCTGGCGAATATCGTGCTGGCGGGCCTGGGGTTCTCGGTCCTCTACGCGCCGCTTCTCGCGGTATCCGGCGAATGGTTTTCCAGCCGGCGGGGACTTGTCACCGGCACTTCATGGGTGCAATTCACATCCTATTGAGGTGAAAAGGTTGAATCCTCACTACGACCTAGAAACGCTCAACCCACGGCCGCAGCGCGATCTCGAAGGTCCAGGCGCTGCGGTCCTGATGCAGCACGTGAAGATAGCTGCGTGCGATGGCGTCAGGATCGAGCATGCTGTCGGGGGCATCTGCCGGCTCGGTGCGCCCGGGATTCCGGATCGCGCCGTCAATGACGAAATGGGCCACATGGATGCCGTGAGGCTGAAGCTCGCGGGCGATGCTCTCGGCCAGGCCGCGCAGCGCGAATTTCCCCATCGCGAAAGGGGCTGACTGCGGATAGCCCTTCACGCTCGCCGAGGCGCCGGTGAACAGGATCGCGCCGTGCCGGTACGGCAGCATCCGCCGGGCCGCCGCCTGCGCGACCAGAAAGCCGCCATAAGCGGTTACGGACAGGGCATTGGCGACCTCCGCGCGGTCAAGCTCCACGAACGGCCCGCGCACCCGCGCGCTCGGATTGTAAACGACGACATCGGGCGCGCCCCCGAGTTCCTGCTCCATGTTCACGAACAACGCCTCGACCTGATCCGGCTCGGAAACGTCGCAGGCCTGCGCGATCGCGCCGGTCTCTGCCATCAGCGGCTGCAACTTGTCCA
>JBKGZY010000284.1:0-2922 GCA_046543175.1 Dichotomicrobium sp. | reverse complement strand
CTATGTAACGTATGCGGGAATAAATTGTCTGATGAGTGAAAGACGTCAGCGTGACCGAGGTCGCGCGCATCGGCCGGCGCATCTTCGGGCTCGCACACCGTGAACGGCCCGGCGCGCGCGACGATCTCCCGGCGGGCCGGGTTCGTGTCGATGACGGCGATCTCCCGCGCCCCGCGCGCGGCCAGCACCAGCGCCGCCCAGCCCGATCGCGCCGCCGCCGAGCACGTGGCAGCGCGCCTGTCCCAGAGGTCTGTCCAGCACCTCTTCCGCCAGCCGCACCGCGTGCCAGCCACAGGCGAGCGGCTCGGCCAGCGCCGCCTTTTCACTCGGCACATGGTCGGGGATGGCCAAGAGGTTGCGCGCGGGCATCGCGAGCCGTTCGGCGAACGCGCCCTCGCGCGGCGGCATGGAAATGATCTCCCGGTCCGGGCACAGATTGTCCCGCTCGGCGCGGCAGGCTTCGCATTCGCCGCATGTCACTAGCGGGTTGATCGTCACGCGCGTGCCTTCGCCCGGCCCGGCGATCACGCGGCCCGCTGCCTCATGCCCGAGGATGAGCGGCGCGGGGCGGCGCTCGTCATGCCCGGCATAGGCGTGCATGTCCGAGCCGCAGATGCCGACATGCGCAATCTCAATGAGCGCGTCGCCGCCCGGCTCGGGGTCTGGCACCTCCCGATATTCCAGCGTCTCTGGCCCGGTGTAGACGATCGCCTTCATTTCGTGGTGTAGCCTCCGTCCACGAACAGCACCTGCCCGGTGACGTAATCGCTAGCCGGCGCGCACAGGAACAGCGCCGGGCCAATGAGATCGGCGGTCGTGCCATTGCGCCCGATGCAGGTCTGCCGGGCGTTGTGCGCCGCGCGCTCGGGATCGTCGAATACCGCAGCGGTCAGTTCGGTGGGGAAAAAGCCCGGCGCGAGGGCGTTTGCAGTGATGCCATGCGCCGACCATGTCTCGGCCATTGCGCGGGTGAGCTGACTGATTCCGCCCTTCGACGCGCCATAGGCGATGCCGCCGGGAAACGCGCGCACGGTTTGCAGCGAGGCGAAATTGACGATGCGTCCCCAGCCCTTGGCCTTCATGGCCGGAACAAGGGCCTGCGCGAGAAAGAACGGGCTGGACAGGTTCAGGTCGATGGTCGTCTGCCAGCCTTCGCGCGTGACCTCATCAGCTGGCTCGCGCGTGTTGATGCCGGCGGCATTGACCAGGATATCCGGCGGTCCGTAGGGCTCCGCGATCCGCCGCGCCACGCCGGGGATCGCGTCCAGATCGGCCAGGTCGGCGCTGATCAGCGCGACCTCGCCGCCCGCACGCGCCGCCCATTCTGCGACCCGTTCGCCGCGCCGCGCCACTCCGACGACCTTCGCGCCGCCTTCGGTCAGCGCCCGCGCAATCGCCGCGCCCAGCCCCGCACTCGCGCCCGTGACGCAGGCCACCCGCCCCGTGACGGAGAAGTCGGGCGTCATGCTCACGTCTCATCCTCGGCGCTCAGGTCAAAATGCATGCCGGGGAACCATTTGGCCAGCCGGATATCGGCGGTGCGCGCGTGCGCCTCCATGCCCTCCAGCCGGGAAATGCGTGCGGTGGCCTCGGCGACCGGGCGCGCGCCGTCGCGCGTGGCGCGCTGCCATGTCACAAGCTTCATGTATTTGTGCACCGACAGTCCACCCGTGTAGCGCGCCGCGCCGGAGGTCGGCAGGACGTGGTTCGGCCCGGATGCCTTGTCGCCGAACGCCACGGTCGTCTCCTCGCCCAGGAACAGCGAGCCGTAGCAGGTCAGCCGTTCCAGCCACCAGTCGAGGTCGCGCGCCATTACGGTCAGGTGCTCCGGCGCGGTGTCGTCGGAGACCCGCGCCATCTCCTCGCGGTCGCCGCACAGGATCACCTCGGCATAGTCGCGCCATGCGGCCTCGGCGTTGCCCGCGTTCATTTCCGGCAGGTCCGCGATCAGTTCGGGCACGCGCGCCATCACGGCTTCGGCCAGCGCGCGGTTGTCGGTCACCAGCCAGACCGGCGAGTTGTAGCCGTGCTCGGCCTGCCCAACGAGGTCGGCCGCAACGATCTCGGCGTCCGCCGTATCGTCCGCGATGATGAGGCTGTCGGTCGGCCCGGCGATCATGTCGATGCCGACGCGCCCGAACAGGATGCGCTTGGCTTCCGCAACGAACTGGTTGCCCGGCCCGACGAGGATGTTCGCCTTCGCCAGCCCGAACAGGCCGAACGCCATCGCCGCAACGCCCTGCACCCCGCCCAGCGCGAGGATCGTGTCCGCGCCGCACAGATCGGCCGTGTAGACGATGGCCGGGTGGATGCCCTGCTTCGGGCGCGGCGGCGAGCATACGGCGATGTTGGGGCACCCCGCGACCTGCGCGGTGGTCACGGTCATAAGCGCGGAGGCGATATGCGCGTAACGCCCGCCGGGGACGTAGCAGCCCGCCGTGTTGCACGGAATTGCCTTCTGCCCCGCGATCAGGCCGGGGCGCAGCTCGATCTCCACATCGCCGATGCTTTCTTTCTGCGCCTCGGCGAAGCGCTTGATGTTGTCGTGGGCGAAGCGGATGTCCTCCTTGAGCTTGTCGGGGACTCTGGCCGCCGCCGCCTCGATCTCGTCACGCGTCAGCACGATATTGCCGTCATACTTGTCGAACTTCGCGGCATAGGCGCGCGCGGCGTCCTCGCCGCCGGCCTCGATCTCGTCGAGGATCGTCTGCACGGTCTCGCGGACTTGGCCGGAATCGCTGGTCGCGGTCTTCGCGGCTTTCTTGAGATAGGTGATGGTCATGGTCGCTCCCTGATAGATCGCTGGCAGCATGGCGGTCGAGATCGCCGGGATATAGGCGATAAGGAGCACCACGATCAGCATGATCGCCTGTGGCGCACACGCCGTCGCCATCGGCTAAACATTGAATTTTAGGGGATTTT
>JBKGZY010000283.1:0-2923 GCA_046543175.1 Dichotomicrobium sp. | reverse complement strand
TCGACGGAGTACACGTCGCTGTCGACGCCGTCATCCCAGAACATCAGGGCGCGGTTGACCTGCCCGTAAAGCTGCACGGACACGACACGGTTGCCCTTGCGGACCGTGGTGGCTTCCAGTTCAGCAACACGCTCTTCCAGGTCGGCGCAGCAGTCACCGCCCAGGTCGGCAGCCTTGGCCGGCGTGAACGCCATCGCGCCCACGAACAGACCGGCGGCGGCAGCCAATGCAAAACGACTGGTCGTTTTCATAAGTCCCCCAATCATCACCATCTCTAGTTTTGCCCCGGCTCGCGGCCGGGACTTTTGCCCCGACTGGTTAGGCCGGGACGCCCAAATTGCGGGAATTAACGCTCCCGCGCCGTTGTCGCCGGCCTCGCCAAGTGCTTGCGCACCCCCATCTGGCTCAGCCGGCCTCCTTAGAACGCACCGCCAAACTCTTGGATGACCCCCATCCGTTCGCCGGGCAGTTCAGTGGTTGAGGGCTCTTCATCGAGGCCGGGGATCAAGCCGGTCTCGCCGAGAACCTCACCAAACTTGCAATTCACTGTTAGTCCAATCGGCGGAGGGGGTAAACAGCAACCCAACATGCTGTGGGCAATCCGCGCCTGCTTGTTGCTTTTGCGCCACTTGGGGGTTCGCCTACTGACCAAGCCCCCCGTCATCGCGAGCGCGACGAAGCGATCCAGCCCCGAACGCCGTGCCTTGGCGCTGGTTTGCTTCGGCCTGGCGGCCTCGCAATGACGGCGGGAGGCGGGGCGTCACTCAATAATCTGCGGATAGAGGTCCGCCCAGTCCGGGTTATGCGCCTCGATCAGCGCGGTCTTCTTCGCGCGCGAACCGCTCTTGATCTGCTTTTCGCGGGCGATGGCGTCGGCGATGCTGTCGAACAGTTCGAAATGAACCAGACGGTCGCAACCGTATCGCCACGCGAAGCCTTTGGTGATACCCGTCTTATGCTGGTGGATGCGCTGGACGAGGTCGGAGGACACGCCGGTATACAATGTGCCGTGGCGCCGGTTGGCCAATATGTAGGCGGCCGCTTGCCTGTCCTGCTGCACTGGCGTCATATCCCTTCCCCGAACGCTCCGAACGTTCTGTCATTGCGAGCGAAGCGACGCAATCCAGCGGCAAACGCCGTGGCCTGGCGCTGGATCGCTTCGGCCCTTCGGGCCTCGCGATGACGGCGGGGAGCGGGCTGGGGCACGCCATCGCCAGCGTCGCGCTCCGCTGCGCCGCGTCCGGGATGACACGCGCCGCGCTCTCGCCAAACGCGCGTACACGCACTATCCTTTAAGGCATTTACCCTATCTTGCGCGCGTGGACGGCGCGGCCCGGATCTGGAGAGGCTTTCATTTTGCATGAACCGGGAACCCTCTCTAATTTTTGGATTTGACGCGCATTTTATCCGAAAACCGGTTCCCATCCCGGATCAAGTCCGGGACAGGCTTTTTCGGAATGCGCTTTAGGAGAACGAAGCGTGGCGATCTGGATTGCCCTGGGACTGTTATGCGTGGCGGCGGTCGCGCTGATCGTGTCGCACGACGCCGGCGCGATCGCGGGCATGAGCAACGAGGCGTTCGCGCGGCTGGTGGCCGGGCTGGCGCTGGTGGTGTTCATCGGCAGCGGGCTGTTCGGCGCCTATCGCGGGCGGATCGGCACCGCCGCGCGCGACATCGTGGCGTGGCTGATGCTGATGGTCGTGCTGGTCGGGGTCTACGCCTATCGCGCCGAGCTGCTCACGGTCGCCGAGCGGCTCGCCGGCGAGCTGCTGCCGCGCGGCTCGCAGATGAGCGTCAACACCGTCGGCGAAGAGGAGACCGTGCGCGTGCGCCGCGGCTGGGACGGCCACTTCAGCGCCCAGGTCACCGTGGAGGGCGCGGATATCGACATGATCGTCGACACCGGCGCATCCGCGCTGGTGCTGCGGGCCGAGGATGCCCGCCGGGCCGGGATCGACCTGTCCGGCGTGGACTATAATGTGCCGGTGCAGACCGCGAACGGCCGCTCGCACGCCGCGCGGCTGCGGCTCGATTCGGTCGCGGTGGGGCCGGTGCGCCGGCAGAATGTCGAGGCGCTCATCACCCGGCCGGGATCGTTGAGCAAAAGCCTGCTTGGTATGAGTTTCTTAAGCCGTTTACGCTCATATGAGTTCTCCGGAGACGTGCTGACGCTTAGGGGGTAAGCGTGGCGTCTCCTGTCTGGGTGCGAGAGTTCAAGGGGACCAACGCGTTATGGCGCGCTTTTCCGGCGTATTGGGCGCCGCGCCCGCTGTTGCGGGCATCCTGGCGGCATTGCTGAGCTATTACTATTTCGAGGCGGCGCATCGCAGCCTGTCGGTCGCGCAGGTGCCGCAGCACGACGCGGGGCCGCCGGGCTGGCAGGCGGAGCTGGTTCCCGCGAGAAGCGGCGGTGACGACGCGCGCAGCGGGCAGCCGCGGAACACCGTCACGCTCAAGGCCAACGGGCTCGGGCATTTCAGCGTCGACGCGGACATCAACGGCATGCCGGTCGAGATGATGGCCGATACCGGCGCGACCTATGTGGCGCTCACCTTCAAGACGGCGCTGAGCCTCGGGCTACAGCCCTCCGACCTGCCCTTCGACAAGGAAACCGACACGGCCAACGGCGTGACGGCGGTCGCGCCCGTGGTGCTGGACGAGGTGCGCATCGGCGACATCGTCGTGCGCCGCGTGGAGGCGGTGGTGACGGCGCCGGGGCGGCTGCGGCAAAATCTGCTTGGCATGAGTTTTATCAATCGGCTAAGCCGGTTCGAGATGAGCGGGCAGCGCCTGACATTGGCGCAGTAATGGCGCGCCTTGAAAATTCCGGGATTTGCGGCTGGTCTCTGGTTTGCGTTGGCCCCAGCGTCGTCCCGGGCGCTGCGCAGCACGCAGTGGTGCGCTGCTGACCCGGGATCGGGA
>JBKGZY010000282.1:0-2962 GCA_046543175.1 Dichotomicrobium sp. | reverse complement strand
TGAAGTGCTGGAACTTCATCGGGTCGCGGACGAAGAACACCGGCGTGTTGTTGCCGACCATGTCGTAGTTGCCTTCGCTGGTGTAGAACTTCAGCGCGAAGCCGCGCGGGTCGCGCCAGGTGTCCGGGCTGCCGCGCTCGCCAGCGACGGTCGAAAAACGCACGAGCATGTCCGTCTTCGTCCCCGGCTGGAACACCGCGGCCTTGGTGTAGGCGCTGACATCCTTCGTCACCTCGAAGCGCCCGAAGGCGCCGCCGCCCTTGGCGTGGGGCTGGCGCTCGGGAATGCGCTCCCGGTTGAAGTTGGCCATCTGCTCGATGAGGTAGTTGTCCTGGAGCAGGACCGGACCATCGCGGCCGACGGTGAGCGAATATTCGTCGCTCGAAACCGGGATGCCGGCATCCGTTGTAGTCGGTTTTCGGTTATCGCTGGTCAAAGTTGCATCTCCACTATCTGGAATTGTTCTGCTCGGAAGTTGGCACGGCTATGCAAGCCTCGCAACTGCCGTATGCGCGGCATTCTTACAACTGCGTTTCAACGCTCGGCACAGCATGATCACATGCCTTTGGCGACGGTCACGCACACCGGGAAGCCTTTACACAAGTGCGATCCAGCACGGTCCATCGCAAGTCAGTCAAACCGGCACTTCCCAAGCGGATTGAGCCGGCTCTATCTTCGTCATCGCCAGCGCCGCGGAGCCGGAGGCAGACGCGGACACGACGAAGCAACCGACATGCCGATCTCAACGGGATGGTTGGATTGATCCGATCTTTCGCGCCTCGCAGTGACGGAGAGGAGACGATTTCAATCTGGTTGCGACACATTCTGACTCTCATGGCGCAGGAAATGGATGGCGGTGTCGCCGTAGCGGCGCTCGTCGGCCAGCGTGAAGCCCTCCGGCGGCACGAAACCCGCATCGGCGCGCTCTTCCACCACGCACACCGCGCCCGGCTTCAGCCAGCCGCCCTCGGCCGCCGCACGCAAGGCGCGCTCCGCCAGCCCTTTCCCGTAGGGCGGATCGGCGAACAGCAGATCGAACGGCTTGACCGAGCCCGCCGGCCCCAGCCGCGTCGCGTCGCGCCGGAACACCCGCGTCGCGCCCGTCAATGCCAGTGACTCGATATTCTGGCGGATCGCCCCGCGCGATGACGGCGCATCGTCGACGAACAGGCAGAAAGCGGCCCCGCGCGACAGGGCCTCGCAGCCCAGCCCGCCGGTCCCGGCGAACAGATCGATGACCCGCGCGCCGTCGATCTCGAAGTCGTCGATGCCGTGGGCGAGGATATTGAAGACGGATTCGCGCACCTTGTCGCTGGTGGGGCGCACATCGTTGCCGCCCGGCGCCGCGAGCCGCGCGCCGCGCAGGCGTCCGCCCACGATCCTCATCGCCGCGCTCCCCGCGCCCGAGACCGCTTGCCCCGGAACGGCGGCTTGGTGTGCCCGGGCCGCTTTGCCGCCGCGTGGCCTGTGCGCGCGCCAAGCCCGAAGCGCCGCGCCAGCTCCGGGCCGAGTTGATCGCTGAGCACGCGCGGCTTGATCTCCTCCACCTGACCCGGTCCAAGCTCGCCCAGCATGAACGGGCCGAAGGACACGCGGATCAGCCGGCTGACCGTCAGCCCGAGATGGTCCATGAGCTTGCGCACCTCGCGGTTCTTGCCCTCGCGCAGCCCGACGTTCAGCCAGGTATTCGCGCCCTGCACCTTGTCGATGCGCGCCTCGACCGCCCCGTAATGCACGCCGTCGATCGTTACGCCCTTCTTCAGCGCATCGAGAGCCGCCTGATCCACCTTGCCGTTTGCACGAACCCGATAGCGCCGCATCCACCCTGTTGCCGGAAGCTCCAGATGCCGCGCCAGTTCGCCGTCGTTCGTCAGCAGCAACAGCCCTTCGGTATTGATGTCGAGCCGGCCAACGGAAATCACCCGCGGCATGTCCTCCGGCAGCGCCTCGAACACGGTCGGCCGCCCCGCCGGGTCGCGGTGGGTGGTCACGCGCCCTTTCGGCTTGTGATAGCGCCAGGCGCGGGTCGGCGGACGCTCGGGCAGCGGCTTGCCGTCCACCGTCACGCGCGCCTCCTCGCTCACATCGAGTGCCGCGCTTTCCAGCACGCGTCCGTCCACCGCCACGCGCCCTTGGGCGATCAGCCGCTCCGCCTCCCGCCGCGAGCACACGCCGGCGCGCGCGATCCGCTTGGCGATGCGCATCGTCTCGTCAGGCTTGGCGGAACTGCTGCGTGCCATGAATTAGACCCATATTACCGCCACTTTCGGCAGTTGTAAGCTCGCGGACGTGCAAGTTTACACGACAAGAACGCCAGATGGGGGCGAGTTATGCGGCGTGATGATATCGTCAAGGCCGTCGATACGCTGCGCGAAGCTTTGCAGGCCGCGCGCATCCGCGAACTGCTGCGTATCAACCGAAACGGCGAGTCCGAGGGTGTCAACCGGACCCAGAAAGTGCTGCTCGCCTACAGCGTGTTCACGCGACATTATCAGGAGTTCAACGAGCAGGAAAAGGAGTTGATGGCCTATTTCGGGCTGTCGCCACTTCTGGACATAAATTTCTGGTCCGGGCTGCTCGAAGGCGACCAGGGCGTCTCGCGCAAGGTGCTCGCCGATCTGGATGTCGGCGCGTACAACGTCATCTATGTCATGCCACGCCTGCGCGACCTGCTGATCCGCGAAAGCGAATCGGATGAGTTGATCATCGCCGACAATTCCGGCGGCGAGACGCGTCTGCGGCGGCTACGGATCATGCTGGCCGAGCGGCCGCGCGCGCTGACCGATCCGCAGGTACTGATCGGCGTGATCCGTTCCGTGGAAGAAATCTACGATGCGCTGAGCACGCTGCGGGGGAGCGACGGCAGTTCGCTGGTGATCGGCGCGATGGATGCCGGCACCGCCAAGTCGATCGACTTCTTCGGCGCGAACGCTCTGATCGAGGAGATCCAGACGCTGATCCT
>JBKGZY010000281.1:0-2969 GCA_046543175.1 Dichotomicrobium sp. | reverse complement strand
GAACCCGATCCCGCATCTGCATCGCATCATCTTCGATGCTGCAATGCGTGCGGGACGACGGCTGGAGAGATCCCGGCTAAGCGGCCGCCATCTTCGCCTGAAGGTTCTGGTCGATCTTGTCGAGGAAGCCTTCTGTCGACAGCCAGCTCTGCTCGTCGCCGATCAGCAGCGCCAGGTCCTTGGTCATGAAGCCGCTTTCGATGGTCTCGACGACGGTCTGCTCCAGCTTCTCGGCGAAGTCGATCAGCGCCTGGTTGTCGTCCAGCTTGCCGCGATGCTTTAATCCCCGCGACCACGCGAAGATCGACGCGGTGGAGTTGGTCGAGGTTTCCTTGCCCTGCTGGTGCATGCGGTAATGGCGCGTCACCGTCCCGTGCGCGGCCTCGGATTCGACGGTCTTGCCGTCCGGCGTGGTCAGCACGCTGGTCATCAGTCCGAGCGAGCCGAAGCCCTGCGCCACGGTGTCGGACTGCACGTCGCCGTCGTAGTTCTTGCAGGCCCAGACATAGCCGCCCGACCATTTCAGCGCCGCGGCCACCATGTCGTCGATCAGGCGGTGCTCGTAGGTCAGGCCGCGAGCCTCGAACCTGTTTTTGAACTCCTCGTCGTAGACCTTCTGGAAGATGTCCTTGAAGCGGCCGTCATAGGCCTTCAGGATCGTGTTCTTGGTGGACATGTACAGCGGATAGCCGCGCTCCAGCGCGTAGTTCATGCTGGCGCGGGCGAAATCGGTGATCGAGGCGTCGAGGTTGTACATCGACATCGCGACCCCGCCGCCGGGGAAGTCGAACACCTCGTGCTCGATCGGCTCGCCGCCGTCGGATGGCTGCCACTTGATGGTCAGCTTGCCGGGGCCGGGCACGACGAAATCGGTCGCGCGGTACTGGTCGGCGAAGGCGTGACGGCCGATGATGATGGGATGGGTCCAGCCGGGCACGAGGCGCGGCACGTTGCGGCAGATGATCGGCTCGCGGAACACCACCCCGCCGATGATGTTGCGGATCGTGCCGTTCGGCGAGCGCCACATCTTCTTGAGGCCGAATTCCTCGACGCGTGCCTCGTCCGGCGTGATCGTCGCGCATTTCACGCCGGCGCCGTGCTCCTTGATGGCGTTGGCGGCATCGACGGTGACCTGATCGTCGGTGGCGTCGCGATTCTGGATCGAGAGGTCGAAATATCGAAGGTCGATATCCAGGTAGGGCAGGATCAGCTTGTCCTTGATGAGATGCCAGATGATGCGCGTCATTTCATCGCCGTCGAGTTCGACGACCGGGTTGGCGACCTTGATTTTTTCCATGATCCGTCCTTCAGCGGGGCGTTCTGTAGCTAGGCTCATTGCTCTGTGATGCGGCGCAGCATAATGCGACAGCCGCCCGCGGCCAAGCCTTGCGGGGGCCGGCCCGCCGCCTGTAGATATGCGTGATGCCGCGAACACCCGTGACCGATCAGCCGAGAGCGCCGGAACTGAAAGGGCCGCCCGACGCGCCCGCGATTATCCTCGTGGAGCCGCAGCTCGGCGACAACATCGGCGCGGCCGCCCGCGCGATGGCGAATTTCGGGCTGGGCGACCTGCGCCTCGTCGCCCCGCGCGACGGCTGGCCAAACGACGCCGCGCGCGCTTACGCCGCACATGCCACCGCGGTCGTGGATTCTGCACAGGTTTTTCAAAATTTGCGGGGCGCTGTTGCCGATTTGCACTACGTCGTGGCGACGACGGCGCGGCGGCGGGGCATGACCAAGCCGGTCTTGAGCCCGGAAATGGCCGCTCGGGAAATGTTTGCGCGGACAAACGCTCGTCAAAATTGCGGTGTGCTATTCGGAAAGGAGCGATCGGGTCTCGAAAACGACGATATCGCCATCGCCGATGCGATCGTCAGTGCACCCGTGATACCCGGCTTCGCTTCGATCAATCTGGCGCAAGCCGTCTTGCTCATCGCGTATGAGTGGCGTAAAGCAGAACAAGGCGTGGACGCGCACGGGCTGGCGGCGTCGCGCAGTGCATTCGCGGACGCCACGCCTGCGACGCAGGATGCGCTGATCGGCTTTTTTGAGCATCTGGAGCGGGAACTGGACGCTTCGGGATTTCTGCATCCGCCGGAAAAGCGCCCCATGATGGTGCGCAGCATCCGGAACATGTTTAAGCGAATGGGAGTCACCGACCAGGAGGTCCGCACACTTCGCGGTATTGTGTCCTCGCTGACACGCCGGCATGAACGGTACCCGTCGAAGGGCGGGAAAATGTCATAGTGCAGCCGCGATTGTGTTATTGCCAAGCGGAAGAGATCGGCGGTACCTCGCCTCCAAAGCGAGACAGGGGCAAAGAATGACGCGTGTAAATGTAACGAAATTTCTGGGATTGATGGCGGCAGCGCTGTGCCTCGTTGTGGGGACGGCGCAGGCGCAGGACGGCGACGATCTGAGCGCAAAGACCGTGAAGCTGATTACCGGCTTCGCGTTGACCACGATCCCGAGCGAGATCAAGCGTCCCGACGGAACGGTCATGAAGATCGACAAGTCGGACAAGGAGAGCATCACCGTGCCGCTCGAGGATGCGCGCAGGGTGATCAAGGTGGCGCGGCTGTCCGCGCACGCCCAGATGTGCGAGCTTCCCCAGCTTCAGGCCCAGAACTACCTGACGATGATGCGCCAGGAGCGGGCGAAGGACAAATGGACGGAAGAGCAGTTGCTGTTCATCAACCGGCTCCACCTGTTCACGGTGATGTGGCTCAGCGGAAACGTGAAGTTCGTCGACAAGGGCGACGGCTCGAAAGAGCCGGAGATCATTTCCGATCCGGACGAGAGCGAGTACGAATGCTCCGATAAGGACCGGAAACAGGTCCGCGCACAGATCGAGAACTATCTCAAGGCCGCGAAGAAATCGTAGGTTGCGCCACACAGTGGCCACTCCCGAGAGGGCGATCATATCGAGCCGGTTCGATCGGCGTCGTTGCGAGCTTAGCCGAGCCGAA
>JBKGZY010000055.1:0-14241 GCA_046543175.1 Dichotomicrobium sp. | reverse complement strand
ATCCGAGGACCGCTACGCTCATGCATCCGTGCCACAGGGGAAGTGAAAGGCCACGCGGCCGGCGCCGCGCTGTGGTTGCGGCGAGCCTGATCGGCTATACTTAACAACCTGTGTATTGTAGGGTTGGCTGTATGCTTCGAGTTCTGATTTCTGCTGCCGCCATCGTTCTTGCGGTGTCGGCAAACACGCCGGCTCCGGCCGTGGAGCCGGGTGCGCCGAAGGAGCCGCTGGGCCGGATGGATGCCGTCGCTTTCGCGCTTCAGCACCGGCTCGGCGAGACATTCAGGGATGTTTCTGAGGCGGAACGCCGCGAGCGCGGGGCGCTGGCGGCGTTTTATGCCGAGAACGGCTATGACTTTCTCTGGATCGACGAGGATGGCCTGACCGACCGCGCGCGTGCGGCGGCGAAGGTGTTCGAACGGGCGGACAGGTTCGCCCTGCGGCCCGGGAACTATCCCTTTCCCGATCCTGACGCGGTGAAATCCGCGGAGCGGCCCGACGTGCAGTGGCTGGCCGATGCCGAGTACCGGATCAGCCGCTCGGTGCTGGCCTATGCGCGGCATGCGCAGTCCGGCCATGTCGAGCCGTCCTCGGTTTCCCGGATTCTCGACATCGAACCGGACGCCCCGGACCCGCTCGCGGTGCTGCGCGGGCTGGCGCGGGACGATGTCGAAGTCACGTCCTATCTGGAGGCGTTCAACCCATCCCAGCCGCAATTCGTCGGTCTTCTGGAGCGCCTGCGCGAATTGCGCCGCCTGTCGAAGACGCCAACGATCACGATTCCCGACGGCGATCTGGTCAAGCCGGGCGAATCCCATCCGCATGTCGCGTTGGTACGCCAGCGCCTCGACGTCCCGGATTCGGATGCGGCGGAGACCTATGACGATGAGCTCCTGGCAGCGGTCGAGGCGTTCCAGCGCAAGAACGGCCTGCACGTCGACGGGTTGATCGGCCCCGCGACCCGACGCGCCCTCAACCGCAGCCCGGCGGACAAGATCGACAGTTTGCGTGTCAATCTGGAACGCTGGCGCTGGCTGCCGAACGACCTGGGCGCGCGCTATGTGCGCGTGAACATCCCGGAATTCATGGTGCGTCTGGTCGATAATGGCACAACGGCCTTCGAGGAACGCATCGTGGTCGGGAAGCCGCGCCATGCCACGCCGGTGCTGGCCGATCAAATGGAACTGGTCGTGTTCAATCCTTACTGGAACGTGCCCTATTCCATCATGAAGAACGAGATCGTGCCGCAGGTCCAGCGCAGTCCGGGCTACCTGTCGCGCAACAACCTCCAGGTTATCTGGCGCGGCCGGCGCCGGGTCGACCCCTATCGGGTGGACTGGCAGAACGTCGATCTGGGCAAGGTGCGCCTGCGCCAGTCGCCGGGCGCACGCAACGCGCTCGGGAAGATCAAGTTCCTGTTTCCCAACAAGCACTCGGTCTATCTGCACGACACGCCGTCGAAGCACCTGTTCAACCAGAGCCGGCGGGCTTACAGCCACGGCTGCATGCGGGTGCGCAATCCGCGCGCCTTCGCCGCGGCGATCATGGGGCCGCAGGGATGGAGCGAGGCCGAGATCGACAGTGCGATCGCGCGGGGTGACAATCGCGCCGTCAGGCTGGAGAAGCCATTGCCGGTCTACATCACCTATTTCACGGCGGCCGTCCTGGATTCGGGTGGCATCGGCTATTTCGGCGACCTCTACGGACATGACGGCAAGACATTGAAGGCGCTGGACAGGGCGCAGAAGAACGTCCAGGGCTGAGCGGTCACCAATCCCGTCTTCACAAAGGCCGGCAAGCCGGCCCCCGCGGCTCACCTCGCAGGGTGGGTAGAGGGGCCGCCATGTTTTCCCCGTATTTACCGGAATACTCTTTGTTAACCGTCAAACGTTAAAATTGTGCGTTAACAGACGGTTACGCTTCCAGTCCGTTCCGGGCCGCTTACGGGGAAACAATGTTCCGCGATCTGCGCTCGCTTCGCCGGGCCGTCCTGCCCGCGCTCCTCGCCATCGTCTTCGCCCTGAGCACGCAGGCAATTTCACCGGCCGAGGCGAGCGAGCGCCGCCTGCGCATCTTCAGCGTCAACACCGAAGAGAAAATCGACGTGATCTACAAGCGCGACGGGGAATACGTCCCCGAGGCGCTGGAAAAGATCGACTGGATCATGCGCGACTGGCGGCGCGACGAAGAGACGAAGATGTCGCGCAAGCTGATCGACCTGCTATGGGAAGTTCACCGGCAGCTCGGCTCGAAGGAGCCGATCCATCTCATCTCCGCCTTCCGCTCGCAGAAGACCAACAACTCGCTGCGCCGGACCAAGGGCGGCCAGGCCAAGAAAAGCCAGCACATCCTTGGCAACGCCGCGGACGTGCATTTTCCCGACGTCCCGGTAAAGCGGCTGCGCAACGCCGGCCTCATCCGCCAATACGGCGGTGTCGGGTACTATCCGACCTCGGCGATACCGTTTGTGCATCTGGATGTCGCCCGGGTACGCCACTGGCCGCGTCTGCCGCGCGAGGAACTTGCGCTGCTGTTTCCCTCGGGCGAGACCAAGCACGTGCCCGCAGACGGGCGGCCGCTGCGCAAGAAGGATGTCAAGCTGGCCCTGGCCAGGCTTGAGGAGAACAACAAGCCGCTGCCCTGGGCGACGCGCCAGCAGTTGAAACGCACGCCACGTCCGATCCTGGCCAGCCTCGGCCCTGTCGCCTCCGGCTTCGGTCTGGGCGGCGACGAAGATCAGCAGGCCGGGGCCGTCAGTACCGCCTCCGTCGACGACCAGCCGGCGGCGCCGGAGCGCAAGACCATTACCGAGACGCAGGTGGCGAGCGCGCCCGCATACGACGACGAGCACACCGACGAACTCTATTATCAGCCCTTCCCGCTGTTGCCGATGATCACCGATCGCGGTGTGGCGGCCATGGATCTCGCCAGCGACATGCCGGGCATCCTGAAGAAGGTTCACATGTTCTTCGCCGATGCGCGTGGCAATCTGCCGCTCGAGTTCGAACCCGGCCTGCAGTACAGCGGGCTCTACCGAGCGTCCCGGTTTTCCGGTCGGGCCGTGAGCCGTGTTCTGATGGGTGAAAGAGCCGAAGCGCCGCGGCAGCAGGCCTCGTCGTCGCGTTTCGCCCGGCGCTGAGCGCCGTCCGGCGAACTATTTCAGCATTTCGCGGACATACCGGCTCGCCTTGGCGAAATTCATCTTGTCGCGGTAGCGCGCCTTGAGGGTGTTCATGGTCCGGCCGACATCCTTGAGGCCGGACGCCCCGATCTCCCTGACCACCTTGCGGCATTCCTGGCGCGTCTGCGGCTCGTCCAGTTCTTCCGGCAGAAACGCTTTCAGGATTTCGATCTCGTCGAGTTCCTGCTGCGCGAGTTCCAGCCGACCCGACTGCTCGTAGTCGCGCGCGGCCTTGTGCCGCTGCTCGACCATTTGCTGCAGCAGTTCTGTCACGTCGCCTTCGTCGAGCGTGCCTTCGCCATTGGCGCCCTTCGCCCGACAGCGATCCTGGATCGCCGCGTTGATGAGACGCAGCGTGTTGATCCGGCGCTTGTCGCCAGCCGCGATAGCCTGCTTGAGAGCGCGGTTGAGTTCGTCCCGTATCATGTGAGTCCTGTTGGCCGTCTTCGCGGCCTCATCCCATGCCTCCCGATCAGCACGGAGGGGAGGTGCGAATCGCGTTTTCATGCGGAAAGCCCTGTCATGCCGCCGATGCAGCCTCGTGCGTGGAACCGTTTTCAACGGTACCCGGTCCGACATGACGTCCGGCTATGAACTTGACGTTCGACAGGTCTTGACGGGAGCCCCTTGACCCCTTCTGATCCCCTACGTACTTTCCGCTCAGTGCCCGATGAATGGCGCGAACATGGCGATGTTCGCCGACGAGGTCAAGTCATCTCATCGCAACAGGTTATCAGCTTGCAACCCGCGATTTCGGGGCGATCACATGGCCGACGATTTGATCGATCCAGCCGCCTCAGGGCGCGTTCAGCCGCATGCCGGCAGTCTTTCAGCGCCCTGGCCGCGAGGCGGCCTGCCCGTGCGCGCAACGGCCGTCCTGGTGCTGGCGGACGGCTCGGTCATCCGCGGCGCCGGGCTTGGCGCGCGGGGACAGGCCTGCGGCGAGGTCTGCTTCAACACGGCCATGACCGGCTATCAGGAGATCCTGACCGATCCTTCCTATGCCGGGCAGATCATCACCTTCACATTTCCGCATATCGGCAATGTCGGTACGAATACCGACGATATGGAAACCTCCAATCTCGCGGCAAGTTCGGATGTGCGTGGCTGCGTGCTGCGCGCGGATATCACGCATCCGTCAAATTACCGGGCCATGCAGCCCCTCGATGACTGGCTGCGCCAGCGCGGCATCGTTGGCATCGCGGGCGTGGATACGCGCGCGCTGACCGGGCTGATCCGCGAGCGCGGCATGCCGAACGCGGTCATCGCGCACGATCCCTCCGGCAATTTTGACATGCCAGCGCTCAAGACCGCGGCGGCGGAGTGGCACGGCATCGAGGGCATGGACCTCACGCGAGACGTCACCTGCGGCCAGAGCTACCAGTGGGACGAGACGATCTGGCGCTGGCGCACGGGTTTCGGGCGCCAGAGCGAGCCGACCGCGCATGTCGTCGCGGTTGATTTCGGGCTGAAACGCAACATCCTGCGCTGCCTGGCCACGACGGGATGCCGCGTGACGGTGGTTCCTGGGACGACCAGCGCGGAAGACATCCTGGCGCGCGAACCGGACGGCATCTTCCTTTCGAACGGTCCCGGCGACCCGGCGGCGACCGGCGAATACGCCCTGCCCGAGCTGAGAAAGCTGGTGGATTCAGGCAAGCCGCTGTTCGGCATCTGCCTCGGGCATCAGTTGCTGGGGCTGGCGCTTGGCGGGCGCACGACAAAGATGCATCAGGGTCACCACGGCGCGAACCACCCGGTGATGGATTACACCACCGGCAAGGTCGAGATCACCTCGATGAACCACGGCTTCGCGGTGGACCGCGACAGCCTGCCGGTCGGCGTGGTGGAAACCCATGTCTCGCTGTTCGACGGCAGCAATTGCGGCATCCGGCTGAAAGACAGGCCGGTGTTCTCGGTCCAGTATCACCCCGAAGGCTCGCCCGGCCCTCAGGACAGCCATTACCTGTTCGTGCGCTTCATGAACATGATCCGTGCCTCGCGCGGCGAGCCGGAACTGCCCGAAGTCTGGAATCATCGCACCGGGCCTGAAACCGCCGTGCCGCAGGACTGACCGGGCATGGCCGCGCTTCGCCTGATCTTTACCGCGCTCGCGCTGATATGCGCCTGTGCCGCGCCGGTCCAGGCGACTGAACCTTGGCGGAACTGGCAGACATCCCGGCATGTCGACCGCGCCTTGGCCGGCATGGTCTGGGACACGGAAGCGGACGCGGCAATAGCGCCCGCCGAGATGATCGCCCGGCTGGCCGAGGTGCGTTTCGTGCTGATCGGCGAAATCCACGATAATCCGGATCATCATCGCTTGCAGGGCTGGATCATTGCGGAACTGGCTGCGGCGGGAATGTCGCCCACGGTGGTCATGGAGATGATCGCGCGGGACAAGGCCGATGCGCTTGCCGACTATCTCGCGCGCCCCGATGCGTCCGCCGGAGGCCTGGGGGCGGCGCTCGACTGGAGCGAGTCGGGCTGGCCGAACTGGCGGTTTTACCAGCCGATTGCCGAGGCCGCGCTCGCGGCGAATCTGACAATCGCGCCCGGCAATCCGCCCGCCGATCTGGTTCGTAGCGCGGCGCGGAACGGATCTGACAGCCTCCCCGCCGCCCACAGAAGGGAACTGGCACTGGATCAGCCGTTGCCGCCCGCCCTCGCGGACGCCCTGACCGACGAGCTTTATGACGGGCATTGCGAACTCATGCCGCGCGAACGATTGGCACCCATGGCGCGGGTTCAGCGCCTGCGCGATGCTTACATGGCCGATGCACTGCTGAACGCGGAAGGCGGGTCGGCCGTGCTGATCGCGGGAAACGGGCATGTTCGGGCGGATCGCGGCGTTCCGTGGTATCTGCGGCGGCGCGCGCCGGACAGCCGCGCGGCGACCGTCACGCTTGTCGAACTGAACGATACCGCAGCGTCAGCCCCCGATTATGTCGAACGCGGGCCGGACGGTGCCCCGGTCGCCGATTTTGTCTGGCTGACGCCGCGCGCGCAGCGCCCCGACCCGTGCGAGCAGATGCGCCAGCGTTTTCAGAAAGAAGGCGACGGCGATTAATACCCCGCACCCGGCTTTGCCGCCGCCATGAAATAGTTGACGCTGGTGTCGTCCGACAGCCGCCATTCGCGCATTAACGGATTATAGGTCACTCCGCGCGTATCAATGACGCGCACACCGCTCGCCGACAGCGCCTCGCGAAGTTCGTCCGGCGTGACGAAACGGTTCCACTGGTGCGTGCCGCGCGGCAGCCAGCGCAGCACGTATTCCGCGCCGAGGATGGCCAGCGCGAAGGCTATTGCGGTCCGGTTGATGGTAGACAGCAGCATCAGCCCGCCGGGCCGTAACAGCGAGGCGGTCACGTCAATGAACGAGGGAACATGCGGCACATGCTCGACGACCTCCAGCGCGGTCACAGCGTCGTATTCGGCACCCTCGCCGGCCAGTTCCTCGACACGTGCGGCGCGGTAGTCGATGTCCAGCCCGCTCTCCGCGGCATGGGCCCGGGCGGCGTCGATATTCTCTTCGGCCGGGTCGATGCCCGTCACCCTGGCGCCGAGCCTGGCGAGCGGCTCGCAGACCAGCCCGCCGCCGCAGCCGATATCGGCGATCCGCAACCCGTCGAGCGGGCGTGCCGCGTCGCCGTCGCGCGCGAAATGGCGCACAAGCTGTTCGCGCAGGAAACGCAGCCGCGCCGGGCCGATGGCGTGAAGCGGCGCGAATTCTCCTTCCGCGTCCCACCATTTGGCCGACAGCGCACGGAACCGCGCCACCTCGGCCTGATCCAGGGTGCTGTGTGAATGGCTCATGCGCGGGGAGCTTACCAGATGTTCGCACAGCCCGCAGCGGTGAGACCGTGGTCGCCTTGCCGCGGTCACACGTCACGGCTATAAGCTGCGCTCAGTTGTACGCGGGAGCCGTTACAAGGCGATACGCCTGACAGGTCTTCATAAGGCGAGTTGCTCGTGGCATTACTGGTGATGAAATTCGGCGGCACGTCGGTTGCGGACCTTGAACGCATCCGCAACGTGGCGCAACATGTCCGTCGTGAAGTGCAGGCCGGCAAGCGCGTCGCCGTGGTCGTTTCAGCCATGGCAGGACAGACGGACTACCTGGTCGGCTTGGTGCGCGAAGCTTCCGCGACACACGACGCGCGAGAATATGACAGCGTGGTGGCCTCGGGCGAGCAGGTGACGAGCGGCTTGCTGGCCATCGTCCTCCAGCAGATGGGAGTCAATGCACGCTCCTGGCTCGGCTGGCAGGTGCCGATCCGCACGAACAAGGTCCACAGCGCGGCACGCATCACCGAAGTCGATCCGGCGGCGCTGCTTGCCAGTCTGGATCGCGGCGAGGTCGCAGTGATCGCCGGGTTTCAGGGCATCGCCGAGGACGGGCGCATCGCGACACTGGGACGCGGCGGATCGGATACCAGCGCCGTGGCCGTGGCGGCGGCGCTGAAGGCGGATCGCTGTGATATTTATACCGATGTCGATGGCGTCTACACGACCGATCCGCGTATCGTGCCCAAGGCGCGCCGGATTCCGAAGATTTCCTATGAGGAGATGCTGGAAATGGCATCGCTCGGCGCGAAGGTGCTGCAGACGCGCTCCGTCGAGCTGGCCATGGTTCACGGCGTTCCGCTGCAAGTGCGCTCAAGTTTCGTGCCGGCCGATGACGGCGACGGGTATCCGGGCACGCTCGTATGTGATGAGAGTGAGATCGTGGAACAGCAGGTTGTAAGCTCGATTGCCTACGCGAAGGACGAGGCCAAGGTCACGCTGCTCAAGGTGGCAGATGAGCCGGGCGTTGCCGCACGCGTTTTCGGTCCGCTCGCCGAAGCCAATATCAATGTCGACATGATCGTGCAAAACGTCTCCGAAGACGGGCGTTTTACGGACCTGACCTTCACCGTGCCCGCCGGAGACCTGCGCCGCACGCTTGACGTGTTGACCGCCGCGAAAGACGAAATCGGATATTCGGATTTGCGCGGATCGGAGGATGTTGCCAAACTGTCGATCATTGGGGTGGGGATGCGCAGCCACGCCGGGGTCGCGGCGGAGATGTTCCGCGCTCTGGCGGAGAAAGGAATCAATATCGAAGCGATCTCGACTTCGGAAATCAAGGTGAGCGTTCTTATCGACGCGGATTACGCGGAGCTTGCCATCCGGACGCTGCACAGCCTGTACGGGTTGGATGCGGCGTGAAGCGCGTGGGATTTTGACATAAGTTATTGAACGCCCTGAGGAGTTGTGCGTTGTCGGGTCGTTAACGGGTCACGTCTTTCGGGCGCAAGTGGCCGGATTACGCATGTCTGACGGCGAATGAACCGGCGCGGCGTTCGATCCGAGTAACGGGATCGCCTCGTTCGCGACCCACCTCTACCTAGGAGACACCGGGCGAATGCCTTGGAGACTGAGCGCACCACGGGTCCTGCTGCGACGCCTGCGCGAGGCCATGGCCAATTCTCCCGGCGGCAAGGTCAGCCTCGATTCCATCGTCCAATTGGTCGCGGCCAATGTCGTCGCCGAGGTCAGCTCGATCTATATTGCCCGGCCCGATGGCACGCTGGAGCTTTACGCGACACAGGGGCTGAAGCAGGAGGCGGTTCACAAGACGCAACTCAAGCCGGACGAAGGGCTGGTCGGCTTGATCGCCTCGAACGCCCGGCCGGTTAACCTGTCCGACGCGCAGTCCCATCCCGCGTTCTCCCTGCGGCCCGAAACGGGCGAAGAGAGCTATACCTCGTTCCTTGGCGTGCCCGTGCTGCGCGGCGGGCGCACGCTGGGCGTGCTGACCATCCAGAACGCCAATCCGCGCAAATACACCGACGAGGAAGTCGAAGCGCTGCAGACCATCGCGATGGTGCTCGCCGAGATTATCAGTTCCGGCGCGATAGAGGGTATGAGTCCGGTCGAGGCCGATCCGCGCCGCGGCCAGACGCTTTGTGCGAAGGGCGTTGTGCTGTCGGAGGGCATCGCGCTGGGACATATCGTCTTCCACGAGCCGCAGGTGCTGGTGTCCCGTCTCATTTCCGATGACCCGGTCAAGGAGCAGGCGCGGCTCGAAGCCGCCGTGGAGCAATTGCGCGAGACGATCGACAACATGCTGGAGCGGCGCGATGTGCCGCTGACCGGCGAGCACCGCGAGATTCTCGAGGTTTACCGCGTCTTCGCCCATGACGAGGGATGGCTGCGCAAGCTGCGCGAAGCAGTAAACGCCGGCCTCACGGCCGAAGCCGCCGTCAAGCGGGTGCAGAACAGCCAGCGCGTGCAGATGCTGCGCCACCGCGATCCGTTCTGGCGTGAACGCCTGCATGATATGGACGATATTGCCAACCGGCTGCTACGCCTGCTGGCCGGGCGCAATGAAACGGCCGCGGGCGAGGAGTTGCCCAAGGACGCGATCCTCGTGGCGCGCACGATGGGCGCGTCGGAACTGCTGGACTACAACCGCGAGAAACTGCGCGGCGTCGTGCTGGAAGAAGGTGGCCTGACCAGCCATGTGGCAATTGTCGCACGCGCTCTCGGCGTCGCGGCCGTGGGCGAAACGCAGAATGTGCTGGCGATAACCGCCCCGGGCGACACGGCCGTGCTCGACGCCGAGGACGGCGTGCTGCACGTCCGCCCGAGTTCCGATCTGGTCAAGTCCTATACCGACAAGGTGCGTTTCCGCGCGCGGCGCCAGGCGCAATACGCGCGGTTCCGCGACAGGGAAGCCTGCACGCGGGACGGCCAGCGCGTCTATCTGAGCATGAATGCCGGGCTACCGGTGGATATACCGCACCTGGCCGACAGTGGCGCGGATGGCATTGGCCTGTACAGGACGGAGCTCCAGTTCATGATCTCGTCCACGCTGCCGAAGCTGCACCAGCAGATACGCAGTTACAGCGAGATCATGGATGCGGCGAACGGCAAGCCGGTGGTATTTCGCACGCTCGATATTGGCGGCGACAAGGTGCTTCCCTATCTAAGACAGACACAGGAGCCGAACCCCGCGCTCGGCTGGCGGGCGGTGAGAATCGCGCTGGATCGGCCGGCGCTGTTGCGCACGCAGATGCGGGCGCTGTTGCGGGCCTGCGCCGGGCGCGACCTGCGGCTGATGATCCCCTTCGTCACTGATGTTGCTGAATTCCGCGCGGCGCGTGCATATCTCAACAAGGAACTGGCCCATGCGCGGCGGCACGGCTACGAGTTGCCGAGCGAAGTGCATGTGGGGGCAATGATCGAGGTGCCGGCGCTGTTATGGCAGCTCGACGAGATGCTGCCCGAAGTTGATTTCGTCTCGGTCGGCAGCAACGACCTGTTCCAGTTCCTGTTTGCTGCAGATCGGGGCAACGCGAATGTTGCGTCCCGGTTCGACCCGTTGTCGCACGCGGGAATGCGCGTCCTGCACCAGATCGCCGCGAGCGCACAGCGTCACGACGTGCCGCTGACGCTGTGCGGCGAGATCGCCGGGCGGCCGATCGAGGCGATGGCGCTGATCGGGCTTGGCTACCGCTCGATTTCCATGTCCGCGGCGTCGATCGGGCCTGTGAAGGCAATGGTGCTGGCGCTTGATGCGGAAAAGCTGGAAAGCTATGTCCTCGAATGGCTGGAGACAGGCAATCAGTCCATCCGCGCGCGGTTGCGGGATTTCGCCGAGGCCAACAATATTCCGCTCAGTTAGCCGGCGCCTCGCGCGCTGATGCAGGGTCGCTATCCGAATACGAAGATGGCAGAGATTTCGCCCGAAAAGCTCGACAGGCTCGTGGAACGCTGGAACGCGGTTCAGTCCGAACTTGCCTCCGCGCCGGAACAGGAGCGTTTCGTGGCGCTGTCGCGCGAGTTCGCCGAGCTTGATCCCATCGTGGAGGTCATCCGCGATCTGCGCAGCGCCGAGGACGAACGCGAACAGATCGACGAGCTGCTCACCGCCCGCGATACCGACGCGGAGATGGCCGAACTGGCGCGCCAGGAGCGGGCCGAGCTGGATGAGCGCATCGAATCGCTGCAAGGCGATCTGCGCATCAAGCTGCTGCCCAAGGACGCCGCCGACGAGCGCAACGTGATCCTGGAGGTGCGCGCGGGCACGGGCGGCGACGAGGCGGCGCTGTTCGCCGGTGACCTGTTCCGGATGTACCAGCGCTATGCCGAGTTGCAGGGCTGGTCGGTCCAGGTGCTGTCCGCGAGCGAATCGGAAGTCGGCGGCTACCGCGAAATCATCGCCTCGATCTCCGGCAAGGGCGTGTACGCCCGGCTGAAATATGAATCGGGCGTCCACCGCGTCCAGCGCGTGCCCGAGACCGAATCGGGCGGGCGCATCCATACCTCCGCGGCGACCGTCGCCGTTCTGCCGGAGGCGGAGGATATCGACATCGAGATCCGCAGCGAGGATCTGCGCATCGACACCATGCGCGCATCCGGTGCGGGCGGCCAGCACGTCAACACGACCGACAGCGCGGTGCGCATCACGCATCTGCCCACCGGCATCGTCGTGACCTCGTCGGAGAAGTCGCAGCATCAGAACCGCGCGCGGGCGATGCAGGTGCTGCGCGCGCGGCTGTTCGACGAGGAGCGCCAGCGCGCCGACGAGGCACGCGCGGCCGAGCGCAAGGGCCAGGTCGGCTCCGGAGACCGCTCGCAGCGCATCCGCACTTACAATTTTCCGCAAGGCCGCGTGACCGATCACCGTATTGGCCTGACGCTGCACAAGCTGCCGCAGGTGCTGGCTGGAGATGCCTTGGACGAGATCATCGACGCGCTGATTACCGACCACCAGACGCGCCAGCTTGCAGCGATGGACGAACAGGAGAGCTATGCCTGAGCCACGGCATGCGATTGCGGCGGTGCCGTCCACGGAGGACGGTCTGGAGGCCATCCGCCGCTCCTTGACCCGCGCCTTTGCATCGCGCGGCGCGGCGACGCCGGCGCTGGATGCGCGCCTGCTGCTCATGGCTGCTTGCGGCTTGGATCATGCCGAGTTGATCCGCGCGGGCGACCGGCCGCTGAGCGACCGGGAAAGCGCCCGGCTCGACTCAATGGTGCGCCGCCGGCTGGGCGGCGAACCGGTCTCGCGCATCTTGGGACAGCGCGCCTTCTGGGGGCTGGATTTCCGGTTGTCGGAGGCGACGCTCGATCCGCGCCCGGATACCGAGACGCTGGTGGAAGCGGTGCTGACGGCGCTGCCTGCACGGGAGCGTGAGAGTCGGTCTTTACGGGTGCTCGATCTGGGAACGGGAACCGGCTGCATCCTTACAGCGCTCTTGCATGAACTGCCCCGCGCCGCTGGCGTCGGCACAGATACCAGTCACGCGGCACTGCTGATTGCGCGTGGTAATGCGCAGCGCAACGGCATCGGCAATCGGGCGCATTTTGTCCGCGCGGACTGGCTGAACGGTATTCGCGGCCCGTTCGATGTCGTCGTGGTCAACCCGCCTTATATCCCGCGCCACGAGATCGCTGGGCTTGCGCGGGATGTGCGGGATCACGACCCTGCCGCGGCGCTGGATGGCGGCGCGGACGGGCTGGACGCCTACCGGGCGATTCTGGGCGGTCTGGGCAATGTCCTGGCGTCCGGCGGCATCGCGGCATTCGAGGTCGGGATGGGACAGGCGGCGGCGGTTGGCGCGATGATGACGGAATCGGGGCTGACACCGGCCTTGCAGCACGGGACGTTCAGCCAGCGCGATCTCGCGGGTATCGAGCGCGTGCTGGTTGCGCGGCATCCGGATGTGGGCCAAATAAGAAAAAAACAGTTGGAAAGCGGCGCCATTCACGATAGCCTAGTTTAAACAATCGCGGGCGTTACGTTGCGCATCCCGATCCTGAAGGATCCTATTTCCCGAGCGCAGCCCGAGCGGTCAACCAATTCGCCAAGATTACGAGTTATCGGTGTTCAGCAGAGTTAACTGTGGAACGGCCGTCAGGTAAGCGGGTTGTCCGGCGCGATCGGATGGCGCTTCCGGCGAAGACCACGAGTCTGCCAGCACGCGATCAGGGCAACGGCGTTTTCCAGGCGCGTGCAGCCAGCTTTTCAGGGCGTTCCGGCGACGATGAATGTGCAAGCCATCACCGACAGGTTTGAAACGGTCATAAAGCCGTAACCCCATGCACGTCCACGACCAGACCGAGACTGGCGTTGGCATTCTCGACGCGGAAAGCGGCTTTCGCGGACGCGTCGTATCGTTTTGGTGAAGCAACTCAAGACAGGAGCCCATGAGGCAAGGACAGCAAAATCGCAGGGGGCGCAACCGCAGCGGCGGGCGCAAGCCGCAGAGCGCGCTTTCGCGCAACTTCGAGTCGAACGGACCGAACGTCAAGATTCGCGGGACCGCATCGCATATCGCCGAAAAATACATGGCGCTTGCGCGGGACGCGCTTTCGTCCGGCGACATGATCGGGGCGGAAAACTACTTCCAGCACGCCGAGCACTACAACCGGATCATCCTGGCCGCGCAGGCCGACAAGCCGAACGGCGCGGAACGCCATGCGCCGGGCAGCGGTAATGGGCGCGACCATTCCGAAGAACTGGACATGGACGGCGAGGAGGACGAGCCGGCGCAGGCCGCCGACAGCGCGGCGCAAGCCGGTGCCGCCGAGCCCGATCAGTCCAGGCGGCGCCAACGCAAGAGCGCTAACGGCGCCGGACAATCGGACGCGAGGTCCGATGGGAACGGCAGCGAGGGGCAGAAATCCACGCGCGGTCGCCAGGCGCGGCGCGGCCGCCAGAAGGTGGAAACCACGGCGGCCGGCCAGAAGGCGGCAAAAGCAGCCAATGGCGCCGGCGCGAGCACCGATGACGGCGCGCCGGACGGCTTTTCGGCTTAGAGCATTTCCCGATCAACCGGAACCACGTCATGCCCGTGCTTGGCTGTCCTCGGGCCTGACCCAAGGAACGCGGGCATCCATGACTGCGGGCTTTTGAATTTGTTGCCTGGATTGCCGGATTACTCGGGTCAAGCCCGAGCACAGGCAAGTCCGGCAACGACGATCACTGAACGATTCAATCGGGTCGGAACGCGCTCTAAGTTTTTGTTTTGATACGCGATTTGTCCGAGAACCTGTTCCCATCC
>JBKGZY010000280.1:0-2982 GCA_046543175.1 Dichotomicrobium sp. | reverse complement strand
GCCGCGTCATTGCATGCCGCGCCGCGCACGGGACGACAGAGGACATCGCAATGACTCGGTGCTGATTGATCGGGACATGCTTTAAAGCCCCAGCACGGGATAGAGCGAGCCGACCAGCAGCACGCCCATCGTGATGTTGAACGCGCGCAGGCGCATACGGCTGGTGAGCACCCGCTGCGCCTGCTTGCCCAGCACCGCCCAGAAGCTCACCGACGGCAGGTTGACCATGGCGAAGACGATCGCGGCCAGCACCACGCCTTTCAGCCCCGGGGCGGGCAGATAGACGCTGACCGCCGTCAGCGCCATCGCCCAGGCTTTGGGATTGACCCACTGGAACAGCGCCGCCTGAAGGAAGGTCAGGGGCCGGCCGGCGCCGCCATCCTTGCCGCGCGGCGCATCGGCGGTGACGATCTTCCATGTCAGGTAGAGAAGATATGTGACGCTCACGGCTTTCAGGACCGTGTAGGTCGCCGGGTAGGCGTCGAAGACCCTGGTCACGCCTGCGCCGACCAGCACGACCATCACCGCGAATCCGATGGCCACGCCCAGGGCATGCGGTACCGTGCGGCGCAGCCCGTAATTCGCGCCGGAGGCCATCAGCATCAGATTGTTCGGCCCCGGCGTGATGGAGGAGACGAAGGCGAAGGCGATCAGGGCGGTGACGATTTCAAGGCTCATGGCGGAAATCCATATTGCGCGAACGCATGTTGTCGGCTCAGGACACAAAGATATGCGACACTTCAGGCAAATTCCTTCCTATCTGACGCGCCATGAGGAAAATTTTGCAACAAAACCCCGAAATTGACGCCATCGACGAGAAAATATTGCGCGAGCTGACTCGCGACGGCCGCATCAGCAACACCGAACTGGCCAAGCGGGTCGGGCTGTCGTCCTCGGCCTGCCTGCGCCGCGTTCAGGAACTGGAGCGGCGCGGGGTGATCCGCAAATACCGCGCCGTGCTGGACCGGGCCAAGCTGGGCACCGGCTTCATCGCCTATATCGCGGTCGGCCTGTCGGATCACTCGAAATCCGCGCAGGAGGCGTTCGAGCGCTCCATCGCCACGGCCTCCGAGGTCGTCGAATGCCACAACGTCACCGGCACGATCGAATACCTGCTGCGCGTCGAGGTCGCCGATCTCGCCGCCTACAAGGTGTTTCACACCGATGTGCTCGGCACGCTGCCGCAGGTTAGCTCGATCACCTCCTACGTTGTGATGGAATCCTCCAAGGATGAGCGCGCCTGAGGATGGCGGGCGAATGACGCTTGCCTGCGCACCGATTGCGCGACATGGTGCAGGCTTCGCGTGGAGCATCGAACAGAGGAGAAGATTGCCGTGGGGCGTCTCGCTAACCGCATCGCGCTCGTGACCGGCGCGGCCGGCGGCCTCGGGCTTGCCATGTCGAAGCTGTTCGCCGCCGAAGGCGCGCATGTGATCCTGACCGATCTCGACGAGGCGGGCGTGCAGGCCGGCGCGGAAGCCATTACCGCGGAGGGCGGCAGCGCCGCGCACGCCGTGCTCGACGTGACGGACAGGGACGCGATCGCCGATGTGTTCGCCAGCATCGAACGCGCGCACGGCAAGCTGCATGTCCTCGTCAACAACGCCGGCAACCTGCTGCGCGCGGATTTCCGCCACATGGAGGACGCCGACTGGGAAAGCGTCCTGAACCCGCATCTGTGGGGCGCCATCCGCGTGACGCGCGCGGCCTTCCCGCTCATGAAGGCGGCCGACGGCGCGGCCATCGTCAACCTGTCCTCGATCATGGCGAGCCAGCACGCGCGCCAGCTTTCGGCCTATTCCACCGCGAAGGGCGCCGTCGCGGCCATGTCGCGCAGCCTGGCGGTGGAGTTCGCGCCCTATGGCATCCGCGTGAATTACCTGTGCCCCGGCTTCATCCCCACAGCGCTCACCGGGCGCTACACGAACAACCCGCACCTGTCGAAGGCCCTGCTGGCCCAGATGCCGATGCGCCGCTTCGGCGAAGCCGAGGAGGTCGCCAGGGCCGCGCTGTTCCTCGCCAGCGACGACTCCTCCTACACCACCGGCGAAGGCATCATGGTCGATGGCGGGATGAGCCTGAACCTCGCCTGAGCCGCGCGGCTTCAAACTTTCGTGATCTCGCCATGCTTGATATGCGGCCATGGCGGGATACGTCCTAGCCGAAGGCCGGGGGCGTTGCGGGCGAAGCGCCCGCAGGCGTCATATCCTACCGAACCGGCCTGCCGGCGACCTTCATTCAATGCAATGGGAGACCTCTTGATGCCTTTGACAGCGTTTCACGCCGTGCGTTCCGCGGCGCTTTCTGGTCTGGTCGGCGCGGCCGCGCTCGCGCTGACGGGCGCAAATGCCTTCGCCGAGCCCCTGACCTACCAGTTCGACAGGGACCACACCCAGATCCGCATTTCCTGGAACCATGTCGGCCTGAGCGAGCAGTCGCTGCTGTTCCGCGACTATTCCGGCACCGTCGAATTCGACCGCAACGACGTGGCCAACAGCTCGGTCGATGTCACCATCCAGCCGGAAAGCCTGGATTCGGGCGTCGAAGCCTTCGACGACCACCTGAAAAGCAGCGACTTTTTCCATGTCGAGGAGCACGGCGAGATCACCTTCAAGACCACCGAGGTGATGCAGACGGGGCCGAACGCGGGACGCATGATCGGCGATCTGACCATCAAGGGCATCACCAGGCCGGTCACGCTGGATGTCCAGCTCAACTATGCCGGCGAGCACCCGCTTGCACCGTTCAACGACAAGTACAAGGGACGGCAGGCGGCCGGCTTCAAGGCAACCGGGCGGGTGCTGCGCAGCGCGTTCGAACTCGGCCGCAACGCCCCGCTGGTGTCCGACTGGGTCGATATCGAGATCAACACCGAGCTTTACCACGACACGGAAAGCTAGAGCGCCGGGCGGGGTAGTGCCAGCCGCGAACGATCCCGTGTCTGCGCCGCGTGACTTCGTCCCGCGCCGCGCACGGGACGAC
>JBKGZY010000054.1:0-14317 GCA_046543175.1 Dichotomicrobium sp. | reverse complement strand
GCAGGTTCGAGATCGCGTTCCCGTGGCAGCTCGTCAGCAGCCTGAAGGCGCTGCGCAAGCTGCCCTACAGCCTGTTTTTCCGCACCACGGGACGCATGATCGAAAAGCGCGAAGAGCGCGAACGCGCACAGCAGGCTCAGGCAAAGGATTAGGCTGGCTTGGTCAGCCGGTAGATGCCGACGTCGATCGTACCGCGCTCGAACCCGACCGCGCAATAGGTCAGGTAATAATCCCATAGCCGCTGGAAGCGCTCGTCGAAGCCCAGCGCCCGGATCGACGGCCAGCGTGCATGAAAGTTGTCGCGCCAGGTCCACAGGGTGCGCGCGTAACTCTGGCCGAAGGTCTCCACGCGATCTAGTTCCAGGCCGGCGCGGCGTGCCTCGCGGCCGATGATCGACGCGGCCGGCAGCATGCCGCCGGGGAAGATGTAGCGCTGGATGAAGTCCACCTGCCGACGATAGGTCTCGTAGAAATCCTCGGCGATGGTGATGCACTGGACCACCGCGTGTCCGCCGCGGCGCAGGCGGTCGTAAAGCGTCTGAAAGTAGTGCGGCCAGTGGTCTTCGCCGACTGCCTCGATCATCTCGATGGAGACAACGCCGTCATATTCTCCCGTCGTGTGGCGGTAGTCCTTTTCCTCGATCCGGCAGATATTCGACAGCCCCGCCGCATCCATGCGCTCGCGGGCATAGGCGAATTGGGCGTCCGAAATGGTAATCCCGTCGACCTGCGCGCCGTGGCGCCCGGCGCGTTCGGCGAAACCGCCCCAGCCGCAGCCGATCTCCAGCAGCCGGCCCTGTGCGCTGTCGCCCAGCGCTTCCAGCACCCTGTCGTACTTCGCGCGTTGCGCATCGGCCAGGCTCTGGTCGGCCGAGGTGAAATAGGCGCTGGAATAGGTCATGGTTTCGTCGAGCCAGTGCCGGTAGAACGCGTTGCCAAGGTCGTAATGGTGGGTGATGTTGCGTTTCGCGCCCCGGACGCTGTTGCGCCGGTCCCGGTGAAACGTCTTGTCGCGCCGGCGGACCCTGAACCAGCCACGGCCGGCCCGCTTCAAATCCGGCTTGTTATCGAGAAAGAAGCGAAACACATTGGCGAGGTTCGGGGTTTCGAAATCGCCGTCCACATAGCTCTCGCCAAAGCCGACCGTCCCCCGGCGCAGCGATTTCCAGAACACGCCGAAATTGCGCAGCCGTATACCGGCGTGCACACCGCCCCTTCCGTCACCGAATACCCGTCGGCTCCCGCAGGGCAGGATGAGTTCGATGCTGCCGCGCTCCACACCCTTGAGCGCGCGCCCGCAGACTGCGAAGACAATGCGCGAGGTGAGCGGTTCGCGGGAGGCGGGAACAGTAGCGTTTCGGCTATTCTGCGGCATTCGTTGGCAGGAGCGGTTCAGCACGGGCGGCGGCGGGAGCGATGAAATCGACCGAGTAGCCGGGCGCGGCCGGCCGGCGTACCAGCGGGACGCCCTTGCGCCAGAGCCGGAACGCTTCGACATGGATGCCCCCGATCACTTTCAGCGTCATGAACGGATACCGTATGGCGAGTTTCGTTAAGGCGGCGTCGCTTATCGCCTCGCCCACACCGGCGAAATGCGCGCGCATCAGCGGCCCCTCCTCATCGCGCAACGCGACGCCAACCACGACGCGGGCGGCCGGCGGCTCGATATGAAAGCTGTATGTCCCCCGCGACGTATTGAAGGGCGAGACGTAAAAGCTCTTGAGACATGTCTGGTAAACGTTCCGGCCGTCAGCTTCGCTTCCCGCGGCGATCAGGTAGGTCTTGCGTTCGCGAAAGGTGTTGCTGACCTCGTAGGCGATCGCGCCGAGCTTTCCCGATCCGTCGTAACAGAAATACACGCTGAGCGGGTTGAAGACGTAGCCCAGCACGCGCGGATAACTCAAAAGCAGGATACGGTCCCCGAACGCCGTCAGTCCCGCCTGCGCCAGCAGCTTACGGATATGCGCGGCAAGATCGCTTCTGTCGCCGGGACCATGATCGCGATTGTGAAAGCTAAACAGGTTGAAACGGTTGTGTGAAAACAGGCGCAGCCGCCGGTCCAGCTCGTCGAGGCGGTCGAGATCGACCAGCAGCGAGAACACGTGGTAGCGCAGCTTGTGCCGCTTTGGGCGCCGTCGTTCGTGCACGACCTCGCCGCGATAGATCGCCGCTGCGTCCGGCATGCTCATGCGGCTGCCTCCTCCTTGCGCGGCAGGCTCAGCCGGTCCGACGGGTTCTTCAGGCGCCACGGCCGGCGGATACCGCCAAGCTGCTCGGCCACGGCCAAGCCGCTCTGGAGCCCGTCCTCATGGAATCCGTAGCCGAAATAGCTGCCGCAGAACCATACGCGCCGGCGGCCCTGGAGCGACCAGAGCCGGGGCTGGACCGCCATCGCGGCGCTATCGAACATGGGGTGCTTGTAGGATATCGTCGCCAGTCGCGCGTCGTCGGAGATCGTGCCCGCCGGGTTCAGCGTAACGAAATAATCCTGCCGTGTTTGCAGCGGCTGAAGGCTGTTCATCCAGTAACTCACGCACAGCGCCCGTTCGTCGCGGTCTCCGGACGAGATATAATTCCAGCTCGCCCAGAAACGCCGCCGGCGCGGCATCATGGCCCGGTCGGTGTGCAGAACGGCGGTATTATCCGCATACCGGAAAGCCCCGAGCAGTCGGCGCTCCTCTTCGTCGGCATCGCCCAGCATGGCGAGCGCATCGTCCGCATGCGCCCCGATGACGACATGATCGAAGTCGTGGCGCCGGCCATGCGTGTCCTCGACGCTGACGCCTCCCGCCGTGCGGGCCACACGCCTGACCGGCGCGTTCAGCCGCAACTCGCCGCGAAAATCGGCGAGCACCGTATCGACATACCGCCGGCTGCCACCCGTCACCGTCCGCCATTCGGGCCGCCCGAAGGCTTGCAGCAGCCCGTGATTGGCGAAAAACCGGATGAAGGCCGCCGCCGGGAAATCCAGCACATGCGCCTCTGGTGTCGACCAGATCGCGCAGGCCATCGGCAGGATGTGGTGATCGACGAAACCGTGCCCGAAGCCACGCCGGGCGAGATAGGCGCCCAGCGGGATGTCGCCGAGCGATTGCGCCGCCAGGTCGTGGCGCGCGACGCGAAAGAACCGGGTCACATCGTGCAGCATTTGCCAGTGCGTGCCGCGCAACATGTTCCGGGTGTTGCCGAGCAGGCCGAACGGCGCGTTGCTGGAATATTCGATGCGCCCGCCATTCAGGGACACGCCGAAGGACATGCGCGTGCGCGCGGATGGCACGCCAAGATGGTCGAACCAGGCCATCAGATTGGGATAGCTGCGCGTGTTATAGACGATGAAGCCGGTATCGACGGCGCGTGGTCCCTCGGGCGCATCGACCGTGACCGTGTGGCAGTGACCACCCGGGCGGCCTTCGCGCTCGAACAGCGTCACGCGGTGCCGACTGGCCAGCAGCCATGCAGCCGACAGGCCGGACACACCGGCCCCGATCACGCCGATCCGTAGCAGGGGGTAACTCATTCTCTCTCGCGGGGATAAAGACTGTTCGACAAACCTTACGCCCGACAGTCGACCGCGGATCATAGATCCACATCGAATCGGCGGGCTGGACGGATCACCCAGCCTTCACGAAATCGTGATCCCTATGCGCAGACTTCCCGCCCGACCGAGTGATCTTTATCAAGTCGAGTGGCGTTAAAGAGCCACATCACTGCACAGAACTGCAACGTTTACGAGGTATTTACTAACGCTCTCTTCATGTTTTTTCGAAAACATGAAGCGTAACGGTGAAGATGTGCCGATGTGGAAATTCTTGTGAAGTCTCAAAACGAGGAGAATATCATGTCGATGCTACGCAGTCTCGCACTCGCCGTCTCGCTCGCCCTTATCGCCGCTCCCGCGGCATATGCAGGCGACGGCATGGCGAAAAAGGACATCGTCGATACCGCAGCCGCGGCCGGCCAGTTCGAAACGCTTGTGACGGCTGTCGAGGCCGCCGGACTCGTCGAAACGCTGAAGGGCGACGGCCCGTTCACCGTCTTCGCGCCGAACGACGACGCCTTCGCCAAGCTGCCTGAGGGCACGGTCGAAGACCTGGTCAAGCCGGAGAACAAGGAGAAGCTGACCGCGATCCTTACCTATCACGTGGTCCCGGGCAAGGTCATGTCCTCGGATATCGCGGGCAAGACGGTTGAGGCCGAAACCGTGGAAGGCAGCGAGCTGTCGATCGACGCCACGAACGGCGTGAAGGTCGATGACGCGAAAGTCGTGGAGGCCGACATCGAGGCCTCGAACGGCGTGATCCACGTGATCGACACCGTCGTGATGCCGGGTACCGGCAGCTAAGCCGCCGGACACATCCGAAGCGCGGGCGGCGCCCACAATGGCGCCGCCTTTTTTTATGGAAAGAGCGGCTGCTGCTCGAGGCCCATCGTCTCCGGCAGGCCGAACATCAGGTTGAAATTCTGCAACGCCTGCCCCGCCGAGCCTTTCACCAGGTTGTCCAGCGCGCCGATCACGGTCGCCCTGCCGGCAAGCCGGTCCGCGAAGACATTGACGACGAAATGGTTCGAGCCGCGCACATGCTGGGTGGCGGGAACGCGCCCCTCCGCCAGCAGATGGGCGAACGCCGTGTCCCGGTAGCGCCGCCCGAGGCTGGCGCGCAGATCGCCGGCCGTCGCCTGACCCGCAAGCCGCACATGGCATGTCACCAGTTCGCCGCGGCTCATGGGCACCAGATGCGGCGTGAAGCTCGTCACGACCGGCTGGCCCGCCGCGCGGCTGATCTCCTGGTCGATCTCGGGACCGTGGCGATGCGTGCCGACACCGTAAGGCGAAAGCCCCTCCCCCGCTTCGGCGAACAGGGTGTTCTGCTTCAGCGAGCGTCCGGCGCCCGACACGCCGGACTTCGCGTCGATGACGATGTCGTCGCTCTCGATCAGCCCGTCGGTGACAAGCGGCAGCAGCGACAACAGCACCGCCGTCGGGTAGCAGCCCGGGCAGGCCACCAGGCGCGCCCCGGCGATCTCTTCCCCGTAGATCTCGGTGAGGCCATAAACCGCTTCTGCAAGCCGCTCCGGCGCATCGTGCGAGCGTCCGTACCACTGCTCGTAAACCGCCGCGTCCCGCAGCCGGAAATCCGCCGACATGTCAATGACCCGCAGGCCCTCCGGCAACGTCTTGATGATGTCCTGCGCGGCGCCGTGTGGCAGCCCGCTGAACACCGCGTCGCAACCGCGCCAATCCGTCTCTTCCGCGCGGGTCAGCGCGGGCGCATCCACGCGGCCGAGATGCGGGAACACGTCTTCGAGCGCCTGGCCCGCATGGGCGGCGCCGCTCAGCGCCGCGATCTCGATTTCCGGATGCGCGGCGGCGAGGCGAATGAGATCCGCGCCGGTGTAACCCGACGCGCCGATCACGCCGATGCGAAATTTCGTCATGCCGTCTTCCGTTGTTCCGCGTCGCGCGCAGTCGCGCACGCCGCGATGAAGTGACGCAGCCTTCCCGCTTACCGCATGGGACGCAAGCGCAGCCGCGCCACCGTGAGCGCGAGGTTGGCGCCCGACTGCCCCTGAAGGCTGACCGGCTGCAGCGAGATGGCATTGTCTGATCCGCCGACCAGCACCTTGGCGCCGCCCCCGAGACCGAGCGAGGCATCCGCCGCCACACCGCGATAGGTGCCCGCGAGCGCATGGTCGCCTACGCCGCGGCTCGGCGCAAACACCGCCCAGCCCATGACCGTCTCACCGGTTACGCCGAGATCGACGCCGAAGCGATCGATTTCGCCGTCATAATAGTCCGGCGGGTCGCCCCGGGCAGACTCGTATTTGCAGTTCAGGCGGCGCGTGGAACCGAAGACATAGCTTGCCCCGCCGTCTATGCGGCAGGTGAGCGAGCCGATCTCGACACGGCTGCTGTCGCGCGCCTCGGTAATCGTTGGCGCAAGTATCACCGCGGTTAGCAGGACCGCAAGCATCCATCGCATTCCCATCGTGCATCCCCCTGACATTTGTTCGCGAGCCGGATCGCGGCTGCTCCAGTTCCGGTTCTCCGTTTCGCACGCTATCGCCCGAGCGTGGCAAAAATCGTGGGGGTGCTTACGCGAACCGTACCCCGGCCGCGTCAAATCCGCCTTCCGGCCGGTTTCGCAGGCGCGGCCCCCGTTTCCACACGTCGATATTGCGCTGCAGAAACATGGGCGTAAAAAGCAATGGTCCGAGAAACTTGGTTGACCACGCGCGTCTTCCACCACGCCAGGCACCCTGAGGCATGTTCGAAATCTATCTGCCGATCGCGGAGCTGTCAGTGAACATCCTGACGATGATCGGGATGGGTGCGGCCGTGGGTTTTCTGTCCGGCATGTTCGGTGTAGGGGGCGGCTTTCTCATCACGCCGCTGCTGATCTTTTCCGGCATCCCGGCGCCGGTCGCCGCGGCAACCGGCGTCAACCAGCTCGTCGCCTCCTCGATATCCGGCGCCCTGGCCCAATGGCGGCGCAACAACGTCGATGTCAAGATGGGTACGGTGCTGCTCATCGGGGGCGGTTTCGGCACGGCGATCGGCGTGCAGCTCGTCCGGCTTTTGCGCGAAACGGGACAAATCGAGCTGATCATCGCGCTGCTGTACGTGATCTTTCTCGGCGCGGTCGGCACTCTCATGCTCATCGAGAGCGTGAACGCGATTCGCAAGGCTCGCAGCGGGAAGCCGCGCGCGTCGCGCCGCACTGGCCGGCATGGCTGGATTCACGGCCTGCCGTTCAGGATGCGTTTCCCGCGTTCGAAGCTTTATACCAGTGCGATCCCGCCGGTTCTGCTCGGGGTCGTCGTCGGTCTGCTCGCGTCCGTCATGGGCGTGGGCGGCGGCTTCATCATGCTGCCGGCGATGATTTACCTCTTGCGCATGCCGACCAACGTCGCCATCGGAACCTCACTGTTTCAGATCATCTTTGTCGCCGCGCTCGCCACCATTCTGCATGCGGCAGAAAACCACACGGTTGATGTCCTCCTCGCCCTGCTCCTGATGATCGGCGGTGTCTTTGGCGGCCAGTTCGGCGCAACCACGGGCCAGAAGCTGCGGGGAGAACAGTTGCGCGCACTTCTGGCAATTCTGGTGGTGGGCGTAGCGGTGCGCCTGCTTTTCTCGATTATTCTGCGCCCGGACGAGCTTTACTCGATTGGACCAGTCATGGGCCAGATAAACTGATCGAGGGCGGCGGCGACGTTCCAGCCGCTGGGCCACGCATTGCGTTTCGCCATGACGGATCATCCGCGGATGTGCCGGGGCAAATTACCGCTGCCTGATGTGCCGGCAGGCACCGCGCCGCCACGCAGAGCAGCCAATGAACATTTTTTCATTTTTTCAGGTTGCGTTGCGAAATCACACGCCTAATACCTAGGCACACAGGCGCCGGCGAAAAACGGCCCGGCGGCAAGCGTCCCAGTTCCGGCGCCGCACCTCAGATCAAGAAAGCGCCGACAGCGCCGCAGCAAGCATGTTTCAGATTTATCTGCCGATCGCCGAACTGTCAGTGAATATGCTGACCATTATCGGGATGGGCGCGGCTGTGGGCTTTCTCTCCGGCATGTTCGGGGTGGGCGGCGGCTTCCTGATGACGCCCCTGCTGATCTTCTCCGGCGTTCCCGCCGCGGTGGCCGTGGCAACCGAGGCCAACCAGATTGTCGCCTCCTCGGTATCCGGCGCACTGGCGCAGTACCGGCGCAACAATGTCGATCTGAAGATGGGCACGGTGCTGCTCGTCGGCGGGGGCGTCGGCACGCTGTTCGGCGTTCAGCTCGTCAGGATCCTGCGCGAGACCGGGCATATCGAGCTGATCATCGCGCTCTTGTACGTCGTCTTCCTGGGCGCGGTCGGCGTGCTCATGCTGATCGAGAGCATCAGGGCGCTGACCAAGGCCCGCAGGGGAGGACCCCCGGCGCGGCGCCGGCCTGGCCAGCATGGCTGGATTCACGGCCTGCCCTTCAAGATGCGCTTCCAGCGCTCCAAGCTGTATATCAGCGCGATCCCGCCCTTCCTGCTGGGCACGCTGGTCGGCCTGCTCGCCTCGATCATGGGCGTGGGCGGCGGCTTCATCATGGTGCCGGCAATGATCTACCTGCTGCGGATGCCGACGAATGTCGTCATCGGCACCTCGCTGTTCCAGATCATCTTCGTCACCGCTTTCGCCACCATCCTGCACGCCACGACCAACCAGACCGTGGATGTCGTTCTCGCCCTGTTGCTGATGATCGGCGGCGTGATCGGCGCGCAGTTCGGCGTCGTCGCGGGGCAGAAGCTGCGCGGCGACCAGCTCCGGGCACTGCTGGCGCTGCTGGTGCTGGGTGTGGCCGTTCGCCTGCTCTTCTCCCTTGTGCTCCAGCCGGACGAACTCTATTCGGTGAGCCCTGTCATCGGAGGCTTGCACTGATGGCGCGGATGATTCTTGCATTTCTTGTTGTCGTGCTGGCCGCGGCTTCCTCCGCCGCCGCCCAGCCCGGCGGCTTCAGCGAGCGCATCGAGGCCGACGTCTCCTCGCGTCAGATCGGCATCGAATCGGATTTCGCCGGCATCCAGGTCGTGGTGTTCGGTGCTGTCGACAACAGCCAGCAGCGTTCGGCCGAGCACAACTTCTACGACATTGCGATCGTCATCCGGGGGCCGAACGAACCGACGGTGGTGCGTGAAAAAGACCGTGTGTTCGGCGTCTGGGTCAACCAGGCCGCAAAGACCTTCACCGAAGTCCCGCAGTACTACGCCACCCTGTCGACGCGCCCGCTCAACGAGATCGCGCCCGAAGAGATACTTGCCGAGCACAACATCGGCTATGAAAACCTGGAGTTCTCGCGGGTCGGTGGCGGCGAGACCGATGCGGCCAGCCGGCAGGCTTTCCGCGACGCTCTGATCCGGATCAAGGAACAGCAGAACCTGTATCAGCAGCGCGCCTTCGCCGTCGCATTCATCAGCCGCAGCCTGTTCCGCGCGACCGTCTCGTTGCCGGCGAACGTTCCAGTGGGAGTGTTCGATGTCGAGATTTTCCTGTTCCAGAACGGCGAGTTGCTCGACACCCATCAGACCGATCTCAGGATCGAGAAGCAGGGTCTCGAACGGTTCATCTTCAACCTGGCCTATGAGCATTCGCTGATTTACGGGCTGGCCGGGGTGCTGATCGCCATCATCGCCGGCCTGGCCGCATCGGCGGCGTTCCGGAAGAATTGAGGTCATGTCAGCCGGAATGCCGGATCAGGAACCGGAAGACGCCCTCGCTTTCGCTGGATTCGACGAGCGCGTGTCCAGAAACGCGGCAGAACGTCTCGAAATCCTCCACCGCGCCCGGATCGGTGGCGATCACTTCCATCGTGCCGCCGGCCGGGACCTGCTTGATGGCCTTTTTCGCCTTGAGGATCGGCAGCGGGCAGTTCAGCCCCGACGTGTCGAGATGAATGTCAGCCATGTCCATTCCCGTCTTGCTGCACGCGGCGGTCCGCCAACCACCCATCTTACGCCGCCGCACCGCGAGAACCATACCCACGTGGCGGCGATGCCGTTTCGCACCTGCCGCGGACAAACCGCCGCCGCGTGCCGAAACGCCGCCATACGGGTTTGCCTTAACCGATGAAGATGTGGCACATTGAAAATGAAACAAGTTTCATAAGCCCATTCTTCTCACGCGCCTGACCGCGGCATATCCAGCCCGCCGCGATACCGCGTCCGACCACGGAAAGACCTTCGCCAATGGGTGAGCCCGCCGTTCCGACCTCGCTGAAAGTCGCCGACGAGGTCAAGACCTCGACCTGCTATATGTGCGCCTGCCGCTGCGGCATCAAAGTCTATCTCCAGGACGGGACGGTCCGCTACATAGAGGGCAACCGCGACCATCCGGTCAATCGGGGCGTGCTGTGCGGCAAGGGCTCCGCCGGGATCATGCAGCATTATTCGCCGGCGCGGTTGCGCGCCCCCATGCTGCGCGTCGGCGAGCGCGGCACCGGCGCGTTCCGCGAGATTTCCTGGGACGAGGCGCTTGAATTGGCCACCAAGTGGATGGCCGAAGCCCGCGCGAAAAACCCCGAGCGTTTCGCCCTGTTCACCGGCCGCGACCAGAGCCAGGCGCTGACCGGCTGGTTCGCCCAGCAATACGGCACGCCCAACTTCGCCGCGCATGGCGGCTTCTGCTCGGTGAACATGGCCGTGGCGGGGCTTTACACCTTCGGCGGCTCGTTCTGGGAGTTCGGCGAGCCGGACTGGGAGCACACAAAGTATTTCATGCTGTTCGGCGTGGCCGAGGATCACGCCTCCAACCCGCTGAAGATCGCGCTTGGGAACCTGAAGGAGCGCGGCGGCAAGTTCGTCTCGATCAACCCGGTGCGCACGGGATATTCGGCCATCGCGGATGAATGGGTGGGCATCAAGCCGGGTACCGACGGGCTGTTCGTCGCCGCGCTGATCCATGAACTGATGAAAGCCGACAAGTTCGACGCGGATTACCTCGTGCGCTACACCAACGCGCCGTGGCTGGTCATCCAGGACGCGGGCGCGCCGGATGACGGGCTGTTCGCGCGCGACGCCGAGGGCAATCCGCTCGCGTTCGACCACCATTCCGGCGCGCTCGTGAACGCCAACCTGCCCGAGATCGCCCCGGCGCTCGCAGGCGAGCGCAAACTGCCGGATGGGCGCAAGGCCGTGCCATCCTTCCAGCTTCTCGCCGCGCGCTTCCTCGACGAGCAGTATTCGCCCGAGACGGTCGCGGCGAAAACGCAGGTGCCTGCCGAAACGATCCGCCGCATCGCCGCCGAACTGGCCGATGCCGCTTTCGAGCAGGAGGTCGTGCTTGACATCCCGTGGACGGACTGGGCCGGACGCCGCCACGAGAAGATGATCGGCCGGCCCGTCTCTATGCACGCGATGCGCGGGATTTCGGCGCACTCCAACGGCTTTCATAGCTGCCGCATCATCCACGTGCTGCAAATCCTGCTCGGCTCCATCGACTGTCCCGGCGGCTTCCGCTACAAGGCGCCGTTCCCCAAGCCGGTGCCGCCGCCGATCAGGCCCGCGGGCGTGAAGGGGCCGGAGACGCCGCTGGGCGGAGCGCCGCTCGGCTTTCCGACCGGGCCGGAAGATTTGCTGGTCGATGATGACGGCACGCCGCAGCGCATCGACAAGGCATATAGCTGGGATGCGCCCATCGCCGCGCATGGGCTGATGCACATGGTCATCACCAATTCGGCGACGGGCGATCCCTATCCGCTCGACACGCTGTTCATGTACATGGCCAACATGGCCTGGAATTCGTCGATGAACGTGCCGGCCGTGCTGGAGTATCTGAGCGCGAAGCGCGACGACGGCGAATACAAGATCCCGCGCATCATCTATTCCGACGCCTACTATTCCGAGATGGTGCCCTATGCGGACCTGATCCTGCCGGACACCACCTATCTGGAGCGGTGGGACTGCATCTCGCTTCTCGACCGGCCGATCTCCGAGGCCGACGGCCCCGCCGACGCGATCCGCCAGCCGGTGGTGCAGCCGGACCGCGACGTCCGCCCGTTCCAGGACGTGCTGCTCGATCTCGGCGCGCGGCTCGGCCTGCCCGGATTTGTGGATGACACGGGCGCTGCGAAGTATCCCGGCGGCTATTCCGACTATATCGTCAATCACGAGCGCCTGCCGGGCATCGGCCCGCTGGCGGGCTGGCGCGGCGAGAACGGCGACAAGTTCGGGCGGGGCGAGCCGAACCCGAAACAGCTCGAACGCTATATCGAGAACGGCTGCTTCCACCTCCATCACCTCACCGACAGCCAGAAATACTTCAAGCACGCCAACAAGGACTATCTGGAATGGGCCGTCTCGGTCGGGTTCATGGGCGCGCCGGAGCCGATCGTGTTCCAGCTCTATTCCGAGCCGATGCAGAAGTTCCGCCTCGCCGCGCGCGGCCATGGCCCAGCCGTGCCGCCGGAGCATCACCGCGCGCGCATCGAGCGGTATTTCGATCCCCTGCCCTTCTGGTATCCCCCATTCGAAGGCGAAATGATCGCGGCAGACGAGTTCCCGCTGCACGCCATCACCCAGCGCCCGATGATCATGTATCACTCATGGGGCGGGCAGAACGCCTGGCTGCGCCAGATCCAGGCGCAGAACCGGCTGTTCATTCATCACGAGAAGGCCCGCAAGATCGGCGTGAATGACGATGACTGGGTCTGGATCATCGGCCATCTCGGGCGGGTCAAGGCGCAAGTGCGGCTGATGGACGGGGTGAACCCGGACACGGTCTGGACCTGGAACGCCATCGGCAAGCGCCGCGGGGCGTGGAACCTCGATGACGACGCGCCGGAAATGACGCGCGGCTTCCTGCTCAACCACCTCATTGGCGAATTGCTGCCCGAGGGCGCGGGCGGCTACCGCTATTCCAACGCCGATCCCGTCACCGGACAGGCCGCCTGGTACGACCTGCGCGTGCGCATCGAAAAGGCGCCGGCCGAAGCCCACGAAACCGAGCCGTTCTTCGAGCCGCTGTATCGCGGCGGCTTGCCCGAAGCGCCCGAAGAACTCCACTTCGGCGAACAGTTCCGCCCAAGAGAGTCGAGGGGGACCGCATGACGTCGCTACCCAGGCAAACCACCGGCAAGAAGCTCGGGTTGGTGATCGATCTTGATATCTGCGTCGGCTGCCATGCCTGCGCGACGAGTTGCAAGGAGTGGAACACCTCCGGCTATTCCGCCCCACTCACCGATCAGGATCCTTACGGTAGCGACCCGCATGGCGCATGGCTCAACCGCATCCACACCTATGAAGCCGGTACCGGCGCCGACAGCATGACGGTGCATTTCCCGCGCTCCTGCCTGCATTGCGAGGAGCCGGACTGCGTGACCGTCTGCCCCACCGGCGCGTCCTACAAGCGCGCGGAAGACGGCATCGTGCTCGTGAACCCGGACACCTGCATCGGCTGCAAGCTATGCTCCTGGGCCTGTCCTTACGGCGCGCGCGAATACGACTATGACGACGGCGTGATGAAGAAATGCACGCTGTGCGTCGATCGCATCTACAACGAGAATCTGGAGGAAGAGGACCGCGTGCCGGCCTGCGTCCGCGCCTGCCCGACCGGGGCGCGCGCCTTCGGCGATCTCGGCGATCCGGACAGCGAGGTCTCGCGCAACGTGGCCGAGCGTGGCGGCTTCGATCTGCTGCCGGAGTTCGGCTACAAGCCGGTCAACAAATACCTCCCCCCGCGCGAGCGCAAGGACGCCCCGCCCGAGGCCGGTCCGGTCTCGCTGGCCGAGATGGCCAAGGAGCCTCAGTCCGCCTCGACGGCCGACAGGTTGTTCGCCTGGGCCGACCGCGTGCTGTCACGATAGGCGGGGATCAGATGCATCCGGCGTATTCCGTCATCGTCTTCACCACCATGTCCGGCGCGGGTTACGGGCTGCTGGCGCTTCTGGGCGCGCTCGGCGCGGCGGGGCTGCTGCCCGCGGATCGCTGGTTCGGCTTCGCGGGCTTCGCCGTCGCGCTTGGCCTCGTCACCGTCGGGCTGCTCGCCTCCACCTTCCATCTCGGCCATCCCGAGCGGGCCTGGCGCGCCTTTTCGCAGTGGCGCACATCATGGTTGTCGCGCGAAGGCGTGGCGTCGGTCGTGACATATGTTCCGGCGGGCATCTACGGGATCGGCTGGGTGTTCTTCGAGCAGAATGGCGGCCTGTGGGCCATCGCCGGCGTGCTGACCGCGATCTGTTCCGCGATCACGGTTTACTGTACCGCGATGATCTATGCCTCGCTGCGGACCATCCCGCGCTGGAGCAACCCCTGGGTCCCGCCGGTCTACATGGCGCTGGCGCTTGCCACCGGCGCGATACTGCTTGTCGCCTGCGCGCAGATCTTCGGCCTGTATGCGGCCTGGATGGGGTGGATGGCCGTCGCCGCGCTGGCGCTCGCCCTGCTGCTCAAGCTGGCCTACTGGGGCAGCATCGCCGACGCCCGACGCGGGTATACCGCCGAGCAGGCGACCGGCCTGGGTCATATCGGCAAGGTCCGCCAGCTCGAAGCGCCGCACACCCAGGCGAATTATGTCCAGCGCGAGATGGGCTACCAGGTTGCGCGCAAGCACGCCGGGCGACTTCGCAAGCTCGTGCTCGTCTGCGCCTTCGCGGTCCCGGCGGTGCTCGTCGCCCTCGGGACGGTTGCGCCGCCTGTTGCCGCCGTGATGCTGACATTGCTGGCCCTGATCTCAACGGCTCTGGGCGTGGCGGCGGAACGCTGGCTGTTCTTCGCCGAGGCTGAGCACGTCGTCACCATCTACTACGGCGCGGCCAGCGTCTAAGGCGCGTTTCCACCTGCTGG
>JBKGZY010000279.1:0-3002 GCA_046543175.1 Dichotomicrobium sp. | reverse complement strand
GCAATCGACATCGGCACCAACCGTCAGCATTCCGGCCGGACGCCGCGCGTCGGGCTGTTCGTGACCTGCCTGGTGGACCTGTTCCGGCCGGTCGTCGGGTTCGCCGCGGTGAAGCTGCTGGAAGAGGCGGGGTGCACGGTCGAGGTCCCGTCCGCGCAGACCTGCTGCGGCCAGCCGGCCTACAATTCCGGCGACCGCGCCGACGCCGCGGCCATCGCGCGCCAGGTGATCGAAGTGTTCGAGCCTTACGATTACGTCGTCGTGCCGTCGGGCTCCTGCGGCGGGATGCTCAGGAAGCACTATGCCGCGCTGTTCGCCGAGGATCCGGACATGAAGATGCGCGCGGCGCGGTTCGGCGCGAAGACTTTTGAACTGATCGCGTTCCTGCGCGACGTGATGAATATCGACGTGGTTCACGCCCACCACGAGGGCGCGGTGACCTATCACGACAGTTGCTCCAGCCTGCGCGAGAACGGCGTGAAGCAGCAGCCGCGCGAATTGCTGGAATCGGTGGACGGGCTGGAACTGCGCGAGGCGAAGGACACGGAAGTCTGCTGCGGCTTCGGCGGGCTGTTCTCGGTCAAGTACCCGCAAATCTCCAATTCGATGGTCGGCGACAAGGTCGAGCGGCTGAGCGCGACCGGCGCGCCGCTCGTGGTCGGCGCCGATCTCGGCTGCCTGATGAACATCGCCGGCAAGGCCGCGCGCGAGGGCCGCGACATCCAGGCGCGCCATGTCGCCGAGGTGCTGGCCGACATGACCGAAGAGCCGCCCATCGCCGGAGCGCGCGAATGAAGCCGACCTCGCACAGCTTCAAGGACAACGCCGCGCGCGCGCTCACCGACGAACAGCTCCAGCGCGCGCTGGGCAATATCGGCGAGGGGTTCGTCAACAAGCGCGCTAGCGCCCGCGACGCCTTGCCGGAATTCGACGCGCTGCGCGCGCACGCCAAGGCCATCAAGGACCACACCATCGCGCATCTCGACCTCTACCTGGAGGAATACGAGCGCAAGGTCACCGAAGCCGGCGGGCAGGTCCACTGGGCCGCGACGGCGAAGGACGCCAACGAGATCGTCACCTGGATCTGCCGCGAGGCCGCCGCGCTGAGCGTGACCAAGGGCAAGTCGATGGTCGCCGAGGAGATCGGGCTGAACGACGCGCTGGAAGCCGCCGGGCTGGAGGTCGTCGAGACCGATCTGGGCGAATACATCATCCAGAACCGCCACGAGCCGCCGAGCCACATCATCGCGCCGGCCGTTCACCTCAACAAGGACCAGGTGATCGCGGATTTCCGCGCCAAGCACACCCATCTTCCACCCGAGCGCGAGATCGACGAGCCGTCCGCGCTGGTCGGCGAGGCGCGCACGGTGCTGCGCGAGAAATTCCTGCGCGCCGATGTCGGCATCACGGGCGCGAATTTTCTGGTCGCGGAGACCGGCTCCTCGGTGATCGTCACGAACGAGGGCAACGGCGACCTGACCCAGCTTCTCCCGCGCGTGCATGTCGTGGTGGCGAGCATCGAGAAATGCGTTCCGACGCTGGAAGACCTGGACACGCTGCTGCGCGTGCTCGCGCGCTCCGCCACGGGCCAGGACATGACCGCCTACACCACGCTGTCCACCGGCGCGCGCCGGCGCGGCGACCCGGACGGGCCGGAGGAATTCCATGTCGTGCTGGTGGACAACGGGCGCACGGCGATGCTGGGCACGGTGTTCCAGGACATGCTGCGCTGCATCCGCTGCGGCGCCTGTCTCAACCACTGCCCGGTCTACAGCGCGGTGGGCGGGCACGCCTATGGCTGGGTCTATCCCGGCCCGATGGGCGCGGTGCTGACGCCCTCGCTGATCGGGGTGAAGGAAGCCGGGCATCTGCCCAACGCCTCGACCTTCTGCGGGCGCTGCGAGGAAGTCTGCCCGGTCCATATCCCGCTGCCCAAGATGATGCGGCACTGGCGCGAGCGCGAATACGATGAAGGCGGGACAGGGCTCTTCCCGCGCATGGCGCTGAAGGGCTGGGCGTTTGTCGCGCGCCGGCCGCGGCTTTACCGGCTGTTCGCCGGACCGGCCATCGCCATGCTGTCGCGGCTGGCGGGCGCGAAGGGGCGCCTGTCATGGCTGCCGATGGCGCGCGGCTGGACGGCCTATCGCGATCTGCCCGCGCCTTCCGGCGAGACATTCCAGGCGCGCTGGCGCGCGCATGAGCGCGAGGCGCGCAAACGCCGCGCGCGCCGGCGCAACAGCAAAGGGAAGCGTTGAATGGCGCGCGACGACGGCCGCGAGCGAACACTCGGCGCGATCCGCGCCGCGCTCAGCGTGCGCGGCGACGAAGCCGGACGGCGCGGCCGGGTGCGCGCGCGGCTGGAGCAGCCCGAAGCCGGGCCGATCCCGCAGCGGGCGCGCGGCAAGGGCGAGGAGCTGGCCGAGCGGTTTTCGGCCATGCTCAGGACGCAGAATGCCGGCGTTATTCCGCTCGCCGCGCTTGCCGAACTTCCCGAAGCCGTTGCCGACGTCCTGATCGGGCGCAACCTGCCGCACCGCGTGCGCACCGGCGCGGACGACCTGTTCGCCGCCCTCGACTGGAACGGCCAAGCGACGCTCGAGCGCGTCACCGGCCCGGCGCAGGCCGACGACTGCGCGACCCTCAGCCATGCGCTCGCAGGCGCGGCGGAGACGGGCACGCTGTTCCTCGCCTCCGGCGCGGACAACCCGTCGACGCTCAATTTCCTGCCGGAATTGCACATGATCGCGATCCGGCGCGAGGATATCGTCGGCTCCTACGAAAAGGCCTGGAGCCGCTTCCGCGCCCAATATGGCCGCAGGAAATTGCCGCGCACCGTCAACCTGATTTCCGCCGCCTCGCGCACCGCCGATATCGAGCAGACGCTGATAAAGGGCGCGCACGGCCCCAAGGATCTCGTGGTTTTCATTATCGGCTGATCCGGCAGCGACAGATTCCGGCGCATCTTCGTTTGCGCGTGCATTGCCGTGGTGCTAAAGCATTTT
>JBKGZY010000003.1:0-44300 GCA_046543175.1 Dichotomicrobium sp. | reverse complement strand
CTAGGCTGCCTGGACCTTCGACGTCTTTTTCGGGTTCCTGCTGCCGACGCTGGCAGGCAGCGTCGTCGGAGGCACGGTGCTGTTCGGCCTGTTGAGCTACGCGCAGGTGCGCGACGAGATCAGTTGAGGCCGGTTCGCCACCACAAATCCCGCCCCGCGTATGCTCGCGCTCCGGGGCGTATTCAGGGTAATCCGGATCGTCAGTCGCGCCCCGGCTTCTCCCCGTATCGCAGTGTCATTCGCGGAACCAGCCTCGCCTTTGCCCGGCAATGCTCAGAAGCGGGAGACGAACCACACATTGGTCGGGTCGCCTTCGAAACGGTGCTGCTCGATGGTCTGAAAGCCGGCCGCGCCCAGCATCGCCTCTGCCGTTTCCCAGCCCCACATGGTGCCGAGACCCGCGCCGCCCTGGCCGATGGAGATCGGCATGCAGTGCGAACATGAAACGGCGTAAAGCATCGCCGCCATCGGGAAATCCATGTTGTTCTCCAGCTGCGCCGAACCGCCGATATCCTGCATGACATAGATGCCGTCCGTCCTGAGCGAGCCTGCCAGGCCGTGAATCAGGGCTTGCGGGTCTTTCTGGTCGTGAACCGCGTCGAAGCTGAAAATGACGTCCCAGCGGTCCGGCTCTCGATACCCCGTCAGGTCGCGAACCTCATAATGGAGGTTCTTCGCGCCGGACTCCGCCGCCGCTTCACGTGCATAGGCAATGGCGTCGCTGCACAGGTCGTAGCCGACGAACCGGCTCGCCGGGAAACGCCGGGCGAGTTCAAGGAGAGCCGCACCCCGGCCGCAGCCGGCGTCGAGAACGTCGCTGCCCGCGGCGAGCCGCGCCTCCAGCCCGTCGATGGCGGGCAGGACGACATCGAACAGGTTGGCGACGACCGTCTGCGCGCTGTCCTCCGCCATGATCTCGTGAAAGCACGGGTAATCACCGTAGGTCGTTCCGCCTCCCGTCTCGAAACACTTGATCAGGTCGTCCTGCACCGTGCCAAGAAGCGCGACGTGCCGGCTGTAGACCGCGAGATTGCCGAGCGGAGCGCCGCGCGTCAGGCAGGCCGCATGTTCCCGCGGCAAGTGATAGCTGCGCGTGGCGGGGTCATACTCCACGACCCGGCCTATCGTCATCACCGCGAGCCATTCGCGGATATAGCGTTCCGCGAAGCCGGTCCTTTGCGCAATTTCATCGCTCGTCGCCGGTGGCATTTCGGCCAGCGTGTCGAACAGGCCGAGGCGATGGCCGATGGCCATCATGACCATGACAGCGGCGCTGTCGAGCATGCCGCCGATGCGCTCGGCAAAGGCTTCGGCGCGCGATTCATCGAAGGCTTGCGATTCCAAGGGTTGAACAGACATGACTTTATCCTTTCCGCTAAAAGAAAAATGCGGAAGGCTCAATACGCTTAGAGTCGGCCTCCGGACAGAGCGGTTTCCGCCGTAAACGGGCGGTTTCTGCCAAACCTCAGCCGATCACGGCGTCCTTGCGCGGCGCAGCGGTCGTATGCGCCGTATCGGCGGTGAAATAACGGCGTCCGAAGCGCCTGCGATAAGCCCCCGGCGTGATGCCGACCCGTCGGCGGAACAGCCGGCGGAAGAAGCTGGGATCCTCGTAGCCGACCTCGATCGCGATCGTCTCGACGGGCCGATCCTCCGTTTCCAGCATCTGCTTGGCTTCTTCCAGCCGGAGCGTGTGAACATAGCTCATGGGGGTATGTCCCGTGGCTTTGACGAAGCGGCGATTGAAGCTGCGCTCCGCCAGCCCGCTGGCCGCGATCATGCCCGCGACCGGAGCGGGATCGGTATAATGATCCGCGATCCAGTCCTGCGCCCGCACGATCGCTCCATCGTCTGGGGATTGCGAGCATACCAGCGCCGCGAATGGCGACTGGCCCTCGCGGTGCCAGTCGATCAGGTAGAGCCGGGCGATCTTGACGGCCTCTTCCGCCCCAACGTAGCGGGCGATCAGGTAAAGCGCCAGGTCGTGCCAGGCGGCACCGCCGCCGCAGGTGATAACCCGCTCACCCTCGCCCACACCGATGAGCGTGCGTTCGGCACGCACCCGGATGCTCGGATTCATCCGGGCGAGGGCGTCGCTGTAAGCCCAGTGAGTCGTCGCTTCCTTGCCGTCGAGCAGACCGCTTGCCGCCACCAGCAACGTACCCGAGCAGACCGAGGCGACGATGCCACCGGCTTCGTAAACGCCGCGCAGCCATTCGTATTCCCGGGCATAATTGGCCGGTTGGAAGTCGTTGGGCGCCACGTGAATTTCGGGCACGATCGCGATGTCGGGGCACGGATGATCATCCAGACAGGCCTGCGGCACCAGCCGCACCCCGTTGCCGCCTTCCATGGGATCAGCAGAAGTGGCGACGACCACGGGCGTGAAGGCCGGCGGACCGGGTCGGCCGGACATCACCAGCTCCCAGTCTCGTCCCGGCGAGTTGAGAACGTCATAGAGGCCGTACAGCGTCGACCCCGTGACACCCGGCACGGCGAGCAGTGCTATGGAAATGAGCCGGTTTGACGCATGCGTCACATGGATGTCCTCCGGCGGGCAAGATCATCGCCCATCTGAACGGCGTGACCTTCACGGGACAGGCTCAGGTCGCTGCGGAAAATGACTTGGCAACGGCAAGAACTGTCTAGCAGCAGACACGACCGGAAAGAGCGGCACCATTCTACGCCTGCTTCTCGCGTATTGATCGACATCCATCCTATCAGCACGGGGCGGACAAGGCTTCTTCTTGTTTGCCCGCTCGCCCTCCATGACAGCCCATCAGGCGCGGGATGGCCTCGGCGTGGCCGCGGTCAGCCCGGAGAAAAGGTTGCGAACAGCGCGCAGCTTCGTCAACTGCCCGACGATGAGCGGCACGACGCTGCCGATGACAATGAGAACCCAGCCATCGACCCCGGGATTGACGGTCTGGAGCGCGTCGGACACGTAAGGCACATATAGCGCGGCGAGCAGCAGCGCGATCCCGATCCCGATCGCGCCCCAGACATAGCGGTTTGTCACCACCGGATCTTCCAGCAGCGGCGTCTCCGGCTCGCGCATGTTCAGCGTGTGCAGGAGCCGCGCCAGCGAAAACGTCGCGAACGAGATAGCGACCGCGCGCGTCTCGCTCATCTCCAATACCATCAGCGCATAGGCGAACACCGCGAGTACCGACCCGCCGATCACCAGCCCGTATCCGGCGACAACCAGCCAGTGACGGCGCGCCAGAACCGGCTCGTCGGAGCGGCGCGGCGCCTCGCTCATGGTGTGCCCGCCCGGCGTTACGCCGAGCGCAAGGGCAGGGAAGACGTCCGAGATGATGTTGATGTAGAGGATCTGCAGCGGCAGCAGCGGCAAGGGGGCGTTGATCAGCGCCACTGCGGACACCGCGAAAATCTCCCCGGCGTTGCCGGACAGCATGTAGGTGATGAAGCGGCGAATATTGCGGAAGATCGCCCGGCCCTGCGCCACGGCGGCGACGATGGTGGCGAAGCTGTCGTCGTTCAGCACCATGTCGGCGGCCTCGCGCGCGACCTGTGTGCCGCGCTGGCCCATAGCGATACCGATGTCTGCCTTCTTCAAAGCGGGTGCGTCGTTCACGCCGTCGCCGGTCATCGCGACGATCGCCCCGGCGTCCTGATGGATGTCGATCAGGTCCAGCTTTTGTGCCGGTTCCACGCGGGCGAAAATGCGCGTGTCCAGCACCCGCTGCCGCGCGGCATCGTCCATCTCGTCCAGCGGCTGAAGCTCCGCTCCGCGCATGACGCTGGAGTCCTCCCCGTCTCCGACAAGCCCCACCTCCCGCGCGATTGCAAGAGCGGTCGCGGGCTGGTCGCCGGTGATCATCACGACATTGATGCCGGCGTTCCGGCAGGCTTCGATGGCCTCGCGGACACCCTCGCGCGGCGGGTCGAGCAGCCCGACAAGGCCGAGAAGGGTCAGGTTTTCATAGGGATTGGCGTCCTTGTCGTCTCCCACCTTCTCGGCGAGCGCCAGCGCGCGCAGCCCTTCGGCGGCCATGTCCTCGTTGCGGCTAAGCCAGTCCCGCCGATCTGCCTCGCTCAGATCGCGTTCGCCGTTCGCCGTGAGCACCTTTGTCGCCTTGGCCAGCACGGCTTCCGGCGCGCCCTTGATGGCGAAGCGGTAACCGTCCTCCGTCTCGTGGACGGTCGCCATCATCATGGTTTCGCTGTCGAATTCGACCCGCCCCGCCTCGGGGAGCGATTCCAGCAGACCGCGCCGGGGAATGCCCGCGGCGGCGGCGCCCGCGACCAGCGCGCGCTCCATCGGGTCGCCGCCGCCTTGATGGTCCTCAATGCCGGCGGCATTGCACAGCGCCGCCACCTCCAGCGCGGCCCGCAGCGGATCGCTTTCCTCCAGTGCCACCTGCTCGCCGTTGCGGCTCAATTCGGCTGTTGCTTCACCACTGCCTCCGTGATCGAGCCGCACCGGGCCGTCCGCCAGTTCCAGCGCCGACAGGGCCATCCGGTTCTCGGTCAGCGTGCCGGTCTTGTCCGTGCAGATGACGTTGACGGACCCCAGCGTTTCCACCGCTTCGAGCCGCTCGATCAGGGCGTTGCGCCGGGCCAGGCGCCACATGCCGCGCGCCAGGGCGATCGTCGCGACCACCGGAAGCCCTTCGGGAACCGCGGCGACGACCAGCGCAATACCGGTCTCCACCATCAGGTAGAGATCGCGCCCGACAGCGATGCCGATCAGGCTGATGAGCGCCGAAACGATCAGGATCACCACGATCAGCCAGATGGCGAGGTCATCGAGACGCCGCTCCAGCGGCGTGCGCGCTTCGGCCGTTTCTTCTGCAAGCTGGGAAATCCGGCCGAGTTCCGTGTTCTTGCCCGTCGCGACGACGACACCGACCCCGCTGCCATTGGCCACCGCGGTGCCCTTGAACGTCATGCTGGCGCGCTCGGCCAGCGGCGCGTCCTCACCAACCGGCTCCACGGACTTGGCGACCGGGACGGATTCGCCGGTCAGGCTGGACTCGTCGCTGGTCAGATTGCCTGCCTCCAGCACGCGGAGATCGGCAGGGACGATGTCGCCGGCATTCATCACGACGATGTCGCCGGGAACGATCCCGGAGGCTTCGATGCGCCTCGATGTGCCGTCCCGCCGTACGGTCGCCTCGGTGCGCTCCAGGCGCTTGAGCGCCTCCATAGAGCGGGAGGCGCGCAGCTCGGTGAAAAACCCGATGGCGATGTTCAGCAGCAGCGCAACGAGTATCGCGACGCCCTGCACCGGCTCGCTGAAGCTGAACGATACCAGAGCGGCGGCAAGCAGCAGCGCGAATACCAGGCTTTTCAACTGGTCGACAAGGATGCTCCAGATGCTGCGGATTCGTTGCTCCGCCAGCTTGTTGCGCCCATATCGCCGCAACCGGCGGCGTACGTCCTGCCGGTTCAGCCCGGTTTCCGGATCAACATCGAGCGCGCCGATAACGTCGTCCGCGGTCTTGGCGTAAGCGTCCTGCAAACGCATCTCCTCCGGGCCTCGGAGCTAAGGCGCCCTCAGACGCTGCCTTGTGCGCGGTCCGTGACGAGGTCTATCTCAAGGGGCGCTTGCAATATGGCATACCGGACGATGCTCAAAAATAAACGGCGTAAATGACCCACAGGATGAAGAATGCCGCCAACGTGGAGGCCAGCAGCACATAAAGGATCGGAGGTCGAACCTCGTAGCCCTGCCTTGCCTCGTCGGTGGTCATTTCCACATGTTCGTGCTTTTCGTCGTCCTGAACCCGTTTCATCAGTCTCCTTCACATCGCGTTCTGTTGGTGGCCGGCAGCCGGTCGGCGCGACTGCGATCAGCGCTGGTAGATGTAGCTGCCGGGTGCATCGGCAATCGGCGCATACCCCTGAGAGGGCGCTCCCATGTCCGGCGGTTCGCGCAATTCCCCGGAGTACTCGTCCAGCCATTCGACGAGCGCCGGCCACCAGGAGCCTTCGACCACCGGCGTCGTCTCCCGCCACTCGTCGGGTGGCACGTATTTCGTTCCCTCGACTTTCCGCCGGATCTGGTACTGCCGCCCCCTGTGGCCCGGCTCGCTGACGATGCCGCCATTGTGGCCGCGATTGGCCAGCACGAAGGTAATATCGGTATCGGCCAGCAGGTTCAGCTTGTAGACCGAGCGCCAGGGCGCGACGTGATCCCGCGATGTCGAGACACAGAAGATCGGCGCGCGAATATCCGTCAGGCTGACCGGCTCGTTGCCGACGGTGAAGCGCCCCTGCGCCAGTTCGTTGTCGAGGAACAGCCGGCGCAGATATTCCGAGTGCATCTTGTAGGGCATGCGCGTGGAATCGGCATTCCACGCCATCAGGTCGATCATCTTCTGGCGCCGGCCAAGGAGATACTCCCGAATATAGCGCGACCAGATCAGATCGTTCGATTGAAGCATCTGGAAAGCGCCGGTCATCTGGTGGCTGTCGAGATAGCCCTGGTCCCACATCAGCCCTTCGAGGTAGGAGACCTGGCTTTCGCTGACGAACAGCATGATCTCGCCGGCCTCGGTGAAGTCGGTCTGTGCGGCCAGCAGCGTAATCGTCTTCAACCGCTCGTCGTCGTCGCGGGCCATCGCGGCCGCCGCCATCGTCAGCAGCGTCCCGCCGATGCAATAGCCCATCGCATGGACCTTTTGATCCGGTACGACGGCGTTCACGGCGCGCAGCGCGTCGAAAAAGCCCATGTCGATGTAGTCCTGCATCCCCAGATCGCGGTCTTCCGCGGTCGGATTTCGCCACGAGATCATGAAGACCGTGAAGCCCTGCTCGACGAGGTATTTGACCAGCGAATTGTTGGGGGAGAGATCGAGGACGTAATATTTCATGATCCAGGCCGGCACGATCAGGATGGGTTCGGGCCGCACCTTGTCGGTCTTCGGCGTGTACTGGATCAGTTCGATCAGGTGATTTCGGTAAACGACCTTTCCTTCCGTCGCCGCAAGATCGCGGCCGACGACGAAGTCCTCCGAACCGGCCGGCAAACGGCCGGAGGCGAACCGCTCCCAGTCCTCCATCGCGTTGCGCGCGCCACGCACGAGGTTCATGCCGCCTTCCTCCACGGTCGTTTGCAAGACCTGCGGGTTCGTCAGCACGAAGTTCGTCGGCGCGACATGGTCGAGGAACTGGCGCGTGGTGAAGGAAAGCGCCTTTTCCGTCGCCGGCGGAACCCCTTCGACGTCGTTCGTGGCGTCCTGCCAGAATTCCTGGTTCAGCAGGAACCATTGGTGAATGACGTTGAACGGCCATTTCTGCCATTCGTCGTCCTCGAAGCGGTCATCGTCCGGTACCGGACGGAAACACGGCACCGCGCCGGGCTGGAGCGCCTGCGGCAGATAGGCCAGAAAGCGCATGTAGCGCATCGCGGCATGTTCGTACAGTTCGAGCTGCTTGCCGGGCGCCATCGCCAGATGCGTCAGCCATGTGAAAGTGTCCGAAGCCAGCGCGGCCGGCGAAATGCTGAGGGTCAGGCGCGCCAGATGCGCCTTGAAACCCCGATCGAGCGCATGGCTGGTGCGCCGCGGCGCCGGCATCCAATCCTCGGGGCAGAACTCCGGCGGCGCATGCGCCAGGGCGCGGTCCTGACGGTTTTCCGGGAAGGGCTCCTCGCCGTGTTGACGCGGTTGTGTGACCGGCAAGCGCTTTTCAGTCGAGGTATCCATCGATTTCCTACTCCAGCTACGTCGTTCCGTCCGCGCCGGGCCGCCCCGCGAAACATGGGCCGTGCCTCTGACCGTTACATGTATAGCCCGCCGTTCACGGACAATGTCGCGCCGGTAATGAAGCCCGCTTCTTCCGACGCGAGAAACGCCACGCATCGCGCGATCTCCTGTGGTTCGGCGAGCCGCCCCACCGGCACGGAACCGACAATCCTCTCGAGTATGTTCTCCGGCAGCTTCGCCACCATTGGCGTGTTGGCATAGCCGGGTGCAACGGCGTTCACCGTGATTCCCTTCCCGGCGCTTTCGCGGGCGAGGGCCTTCGTGAAACCGATAATGCCGGCCTTGGCCGCGCAGTAATTGGTTTGCCCGACCTGGCCCTTCTGCGCATTGACCGACGAGATGTTGACGATCCGTCCGTATCCGCGCTCGCGCATGCCGCCGATGACCTGCCGCGTCACGTTGAACATGGAGCCCAGATCGACACGCAGGACCGCGTCCCAGTCATCCCGCGACATCTTGTGAAACATGGCGTCCCGATTGACGCCGGCATTGTTGACAAGCACATCGACCGGGCCGTGCGTCTCCCGGATTTCCGCCATCGCCTGTTCGCACGCGGCGAAGTCGGAGACGTCCCACTCATACACGGGAAAGCCGGTTTCATCCGCGAATTTGCTGGCCGTGTCGCCGCCGCCGTAATGCGTGGCCGCGACGTTGAACCCCGCATGGTCCAGCCTGCGTGCCGTTGCGGCGCCAAGGCCCTGAATGCCGCCGGTCACGACGGCGATGCGTCCTCGATCACTCATGAATTCCACCTGAGGCTTTTGCCAATGCTACCCGCACAACACGCGCCGGAACGGCTTTGTTCCTTGTGTCGCGGGCCGGCGCCATGCGCGGCGACGGGATCAGTCCCGCATCCCTTTGATATGCTCAGCGAGTGTGTCCGCGGAGATGGCCGCGCGAGCGATGTCCCGCCACGGGTCGTCCTTGTTGCCGAGCCGGCGGAAGATGTTCCCGAGCGCGTATTTTTGTGGCGCCATGTCGGCAGCCAGCGCCTCATCCCAGTCCAGCGGCGTGGCGACAGGCGCGCCGGGCCGCGCGCGCACGCCGTAGGGCGCGACCGCGGTCTGGCCATAGGCGTTGCGGGCCGTATCGAGGTATATCCGGTTGCCGCGCTTGGCCTTGCGCTGCGCCACGGTGAGATCGTCGGGGTGGCGCTCGGCCAGTATCCTGGCAAGATGCTGCGCGCCATCGCGCACAGTGTCGAAGTCCGCCGAGCGGTCGAGCGGCACGACGACATGAAGCCCGCGCGATCCGGTCGTCTGGACGAACGGCGTCGCCTCCAGCGCCTCGAAGGCCTCCCGCAGCCGGGCGGCGGCGGCCTGGACCTTGGTGAAATCGTTGTCCGAGGGATCGAGATCGAAGATCAGCCGGTCCGGCCTGTCCACGTCATCCACGCGCGAAAGCCCCAGATGCGGGGTAATCATGCCCTGGTCGGCGAGATAGACCAGCGTCGCCGGTGAATTGACCACCACATGCCGGACAGTGCCGTCCTCCTTGGTGAGTTCGGCAGTGTCGATCCAGCCGGGGAAATAGTCGCTCGCGTTCTTCTGGAAAAAGCCCTCCGCCGTGATACCGTCCGGGAACCGCTGCATCGACAGTGGGCGGCCGCGATAATGCGGCAGGGCGGTATCGGCGATCCGGCGGTAGTAGTCGACCAGCTCGCCCTTGGTGATGCCGTCTTTGGGAAAGAACAGCTTGTCCCGGTTGGAGACCGCGATTTCGTGGCCATCGATCTCGACGACTGTGTCGGACAAACCGCTAGCTCCCGTCGTTTTCGCGCACCACCTCGCGCGCCTGCTTGTCGCGGCGCAGGCCCAGAAAGCGCGGATGCCTGAGTTTCCCGTGCCTGGTCCACTCGGTAAACCCGAAATCGCCGACCAGCGAAGGGGTGAGCCAGGTTACATCGTCTTCATCAACGTCTTCGTCGAACGGGGACGTGTCGCGTTCCAGTTCCTTGAAGCGGGCATGGAGGCGTTCCAGCGTTTCATCGTCGAAGCCCGTGCCAACCTTCCCGGCGTAACGCAGATTGCCGTCTTCATAGTAGCCGACCAGCAGCGCGCCGAAATGCGCCCGAGTACCATGCGGCGCGGTGTATCCGCCGATGACAAGCTCCTGTCCGCGCGTGCATTTGAACTTGAGCCAGTCCTTCGAGCGTTTGTGCTGATAGGTTGCGTCCGCGCGCTTGGCGATCAGCCCTTCCCAGCCCTTCTCGCAGGCTTCTGCGAGGAACGCCTCACCCTCGGCGTTGCGGTGCGTTGTGAAGCGAACGGGATCATCGTAATCTGCCGCCGCGCGCAGGACCGACTTACGCTTTCGCAGTGGCAGATCTTCGAGCCTGTAGCCGTCGGAATAGACGATGTCGAAGACATAGTAGTACACGGCGATCCCGCTGCGCCGCGCCTTATCGGAATCTGCGTACTGCATCCGCCGCTGAAGGCGCGAGAAACTCGTGACGTTGCCATCGAACGCGACCACCTCGCCGTCGAGAATGCACGGCCTCCGGGCTTGTTGCTTCAGCGCCGCTGTGATCTCCGGATAGGTATCGTTTGCGCTCTTGCGATTGCGTGTCAGAAGCCGGACGCCGTCCGTGAGGCAGAAGGCGAGAACCCGCTCGCCGTCGAGCTTGCGCTCGAAGATCCATCCCGGATCGGAGAAGTGCTCGTGCGTCAGCGTGGCCAGCATTGGGGACAGCCAGTCCGGCGGATCGGCCGGGGCGAGCCTGGAGCGATCCTCCCCGTCGAGAACATCCAACGCGCTCATGAGGCGGCATCCGCTTCGCGCGCAATCTCCTGCATCGTGCGTCCGCTCTTCACTGAACGCGGCTCGCTGGAGACCGGGTTGCGGCGGGCATCGGCCTCGTCGTCGTCCATCTTCACGAGCAGCCAGCGCGTCTCGCCGTCCTGGGTGATGCGCTGAAGCGCGTATCCGCCGCGAAGCTTCTCGCCGTGTAGCCACACAAGCAAATGGCCGTCGGCAAGCGCCTGTTGCGCCGGCACGATCCCGTCCTCTTTCTCGGTGATATTTTCGTAGCTGCCCGTGTCCCAGAGCAGCACCGTGCCCGCGCCATATTCGCCCTCGGGTATCACGCCCTCGAAATCGGCGTAATCGAGGGGATGATCTTCCGTGGGGACCGCGAGCCGCTTTTCGCGCGGATCGGTGGACGGCCCCTTGGGGACGGCCCACGACTTCAGCACCCCCTCCACCTCCAGCCGGAAATCGAAGTGGCGGGTCGAAGCGTCATGCTCCTGGACGACGAAAACCGGCGCATTGCGGCGCGCCCGTCGGCTTCCGTCCTCATCGCCGCGCGGCTCCGGTGTTCGTGTGAAATCGCGTTTTCGCTCGTAGTCGGAGCGCGTCATCGCGGTGTGCCGCCTTCTCTCAACGCAACGTCGTCTTCGTCCTCTCGGCGGCAGGCCGGAGAGGCAATCACCGGCGCTCGGTATCCATCCCGGCGATGAGCGCCAGCTTTTCGGGCCGCACCATCGTCAGCCGGCCATTGGCGAATTCCAGCAGGCCGAGCCGGCGGAAAATCGTCAGCGTGCGGCAGACATGAACGGCCGTCAGCCCGACCGCATCACCAAGATCGCTCTGACGGATCGGGATCGGGCAGCTTCCAGCATCGTCAACATTGCCGCGAACCTGCTGGCGGCTCCAGATATCGAGCAGGCAGGCCGCGAGCCGTTCGGCTGCGCGGCCATGCCCGAGGATCGCCATGCGGTCCATCATGCGGCGCTGCTGCTCGACGAACAGGGGCGCAGCGCACGGATCGCTGCCAGGCTGGATCGCGCCCATGCGGGCAAGCTCTTCCGCCGTGCCTTCGACCACATGTGCATGGGTGAGCGCCAGCACGGCATGACAGGCCCGCCCGTTTGCGTCGCGGCACACACGCATTCCGTCCCCGTCCAACAGCAGATCGAGGAGTTGGCGCCGGCCGTCCCGAAGCAGCTTGTACGGTGCGGCCCAGCCCTGTTGCACCACGATGCATGCCGGACTCACGCTGCCTTCGGAGACCACGTCGCTGCCAGCGGCGACCCGGCGCGGGCCAAAGCGGAGCGCACGCGGTTTGAGCGGCACGTCAGCCAGAACGACCGGGCGGGCTGTGTGCGCCGTGCCGTTCCGGCGTTTGGATTGGTAATCCGGGATGTCGAGTTGCTCGATCATCGAAGACATTTGTTGCGCTCCAGTTCCGGTCGTGGTGGCGGGGGCATGTGTCGCGTGTCAAATGGGTCGGATCACCGTCCGTTCGCGGCCGCCACGGCAGATTTACCGCCCGCCCTTTGGCGCGGACTTCGGCCATCACTCGCGCCGGAGGTGTGTTCTCCGCGCGGATCGACGAGCGAAGCGGTTAAGGCCTGCCGGTTCATTTCCGAGTCACGACGTTGCAGTGACTTGTACAGCGTGACACGGTCCGGCCCTTCGACATGCCGAAGGCATGTCCTCAACAGCCGGTCCACGGACGCTTGTCCCGTAGCAACAGGGCTGTCACCGGGCTCATGCTTGTTCGGATTCCCGTAAGGCGCCATGATGCGCTCCTTTGATCTTTCGGGGCCATTCTGTCTCGGAAAGGTTTTCTGGTGCTGTTCGAGGCACATGCGGTTTTTCTACAGTTCACACTTTAGTTTTATATAAAACGCAGAAAGTGCCGCGACGTTCCATGGTCGGCTATCTGAGCGCTTAAGAATCCGTGCGCTGGCGTTGCATGGTGGATTGCGCGGCGCTTCCCGGCCGCTCGTGGAACATGGCGGTCAAGGCCGACGCGCCGGCCCGCCCGACGGTACTGCGCTGTCGCGCCTCATCGCCGCGACAGCGTTCTTGCGCTCTTTTAAAGTCCGGAGGTCAGGCGACCGGAGGCATTCCGCGGCGCGGCACCGTAACCCGGCTTGAGTGGTGAGCGGCCCGGTTCCGCCGCCAGCATCCGGGTCAGCTTCGCGCGGGCCCGGTTGACGCGGCTTTTCACCGTGCCGCTGGAGCAGCCCGCGATTGCGGCCGCTTCGTCGTAGGAAAAGCCTGCCGCGCCGATAAGGATCAGCGCTTCACGCTGTTCGGCGTTGAGCAGCGCAAGCGCCCGCTGAAAATCCCTGAAATCGGCATGCGGCTCCTGTGCGGGCGCCGAGCGCACGGACTCCGCGATAGAGCCATCGGCATCGCGGACTTCATGGCGGGCGCGGCGGCACTGCGTGAAATACGTGTTTCTGAGAATCGTGAACAGCCAGGACCGCATGTTGGTGCCCGGCCTGAAGCTGTCGATATTGCTGAGGGCTTTCAGCAGGGTTTCCTGAACGAGATCGTCGCCGTGGTCGCGGTCGCCGCACAGGGAAATGGCAAAGGCTCGCAAGTGTGACGTGTGGTCAAGAAGCTCTTCGGAAATGGATTGGGATCGACACATATCGCGAAACGGCATTTTCGACTCCCAATTCGCTGGACGGCGCGCATCATTCGCCGTCCCGTCTGTCCAGACGTCGGTTCAGATCATAGAGCGTCTCCAAGATGTCCCCGGGCAGATCTTCGTTCGCGAAGGCGTCGTAATGATCCCGGAGCTGTCGTCCGATTGCGGCCTGCTTCGCACGCTCGTGATTGACAATCACCTGGGCCGCAACCCCGCCGGGATTCGCATCCGGCACTTCGTCCCGAGCTTCTCGGAGTTTGTCGCCATTATACATCTCCCCACCCCTTTCGTATTGATCTGAGTCAGCACCTATCGCTTTTTTGATCAGCCTGATTAATCGCGTCCAAATTGATGAAAGCCGCGGCATGTTAACGCCTCGTTGCAACCGATCTCTCGGCGCCCGGCCTGTCGGGCGCGGGGAAGCGGAAGCCATGAATTCGCCGCACATCGACAAATGCCTGCGCGGCTGACTTCGTTCCCGGCAAAGTGTTCAGGAGAGTGTATCAATTCAGCGCCCACTACGGCGCAATCGGCGCAGGCGCGGCTGGCGGATCATCGCGGGAGCGATGGATGGGCAAGGTACTTGGTGGTCAAGCGAGCCCCGTCAGCGAAACGGGAAGTGGCCGAGCGCGGCAGACGCGGCCCTTGCGGGCGCGACACCACGGGGCACGACCGAATCGGTCGGCTTCAGGATCGTAGGGGGCGGGTACAGGCATCGGTGGGTGATGCCTGTACCCGACATGTCAACCGGCGAAACCAGTCGCCACACGCCCCATCTCATCCGGCGTGATCGGCCGATGACGGGCCTCGCAGCATACCGGCTGAGGCAGGCGCTCACTAACAGCCGTGATAACGCATGCAGCCGCGATAGTTGGAGCCGCCATAGCCCCAATTGTTCGCGCAGCGTCGGCTCCAGTAGCGGCAGCTCCCGCCGCGATAACGGGATCGATAGTGGCGATGGCGATAATGATGGGCTCTGCCCTTCACAATACCGCCGATAACCAGCGTGCCCACGATACCCGTGACGAGGCCGGCGCCGAAGTTGCCGGCAACCTTGATGTCATTGCCGTCACTCTCGGAAGACTGCACGGCCGGCGCCGGCAGCACGTTGAGCTGGCTCTGATCCGTCGCCGCCGATGCCGACGAGGACACGCTCGCCGCGATCAGCAACGCAGCGCAGGCATAGCTTGTCAACTTCATCATCTCTCCTCCCACTGCAAGCCTCAACCAATTCCGCATGTCGAATGCGAACGCTCCCGTCCAATATCCCAAGTGAAGCAGGCAAAACTTTGATTGGAGATTGTACCAAACTGCTCCACTCCAGCATCATCAACATGTCCACCTGGGAAACACCGGGTTAAGCGCCAGCCATGATTTGCATTTGTCTAGCAAATGCACACGACCGGAGCCTTTCCGTCTGGCCCCGAGCGGACGGATGGAGGTGGCCTCCGCACCGATCCCGCTGTTGCCGCAGAGCGTCGCCAGTGTTGAAGGCTGGCCCGCTTCACGAGCGTCGGAGGTATCGCCTCCCACGGCTCGGCGGCAAAACGACGATCGCCCGACCGTCCAAATTACAATGAAGCCATAGTTAACAGCGGGAAACAACCGTTCGGCGGCGTATCACAATGCAAGCTGGCCGTTCCGCGTCGCCTCGTTGCTACCGTCAGAACCGCCCCCCGCCCATCTCAACAATCCAGAGGGCGCTCTTCACATTTTCGTGCGCGACACTCTCGCCCGTTAGAGCCCGTGAATGCGGGGTGCGTTCCACGGACCGCCATTACGCGCGCGATGCGCTCAGGCGTGGTGTGCGGACACGGCCGACGCCAGTTCCCCGGCCAGTTCATGGGACGAGGCGCTCGATACGTCGCCCATGCTGAGCATGCCGATCATGCGCTTGTTCTCGTCGATGACGGGCAACCTGCGGACCTTGTGTTCCTCCATGATGTGCAGCGCATCGCCGAGGTCTTCGTCGGCCCGGCAATAGAGGATGCCTTCGGTCATCACGTCGCGCGCGGTCAGGCTCGAAATATCGGCGCCGTTGGCCAAAGCTTTCACGACGATGTCGCGGTCCGTGACCATGCCGATCAGTCGGTCGTTTTCTCCGATCGGGACGGCGCCGATGTCATGTTCGCGCATTCTCGCGGCGATTTCCGGCAACGACGCCGTGGGGGCCATCCACTCAACACCGCTATGCATGGCTTCGCGTACTTTCATCGAAACCTCCTTCAGACAATAATGCGGTTCGCGGAAAGCAGCCCGGACTCCAAGTCTTCACGTGCTTTCCGCCATGTCTGACTGCAAGTATAACGCGCTGCTATGCCACGGCTTTAACAAACGTCAATCGGCGTGAATCAGTAGCGGTAGAGCGCGGCAACCGGTCCGAGCGTTTCCCGCACGTCGTCGGGCAGGGTGCGGACATCCCCGCCCTGCGCCAGCGTGCGCAGCGCCGCCAGGTTCAGCAGATCCTCGTTTTCCGGCGAGGCAACGCGGTCAATGCGGATCACCCGGTAGGACGGATCGAAGACGCCCCACACCGTCTCGCCCGGCGAGACGAAGACCGTATCCACCCGGCCCTCCCCTGCCGCGCGCAGAATGCCTTCCAGGTTGCGGGTGTAGTCCGGCAGCGCGCCTTCGATTGCGGCGCGCAGGCGCTTGCGCAACTCTTCGCGTTCGTGTGTCAGGATCGGCTCGGCCACCGCCCAGGTCTTTTCATGAAGCTCGGCATTGCTGAGCGGCGCGGGATCGGCGGCCACGTGGTCGGCGGCCACATGGCGGTACTCCAGGTGCTGCGCCAGATAGCCGAGCATGCGCGGCAGGGCGACCAGCACGAGCGGCGCCTCGCTGTTTGCCAGATGCGCGTCCACCGCCTTGGCGATGCCGCGCGTGTACTGGTCGAGGACGACGGTTTCGTAGTCCTGCGGGCTTTCGCCCAGCGCGGCGAATTTCGGTGCGCCCGGGCCGCCCACCTGCTGGCCGCGATCGCGGGAATGAAAGCCGATATCGGCGTCGAAGCCGGTGCGCTGCCAGATCTCCTCGGTGCTTTCCGGCATGTCGGCAACGGCGATCTCGCGCAAACCCTCTTCGGTGCCGTTGAAGAAGCGCGCCTTATCCTCCGTGACGGCAAGCACGTGAAACCGTCCCTTGTCGCGTAAAATCGGAATCAACGGGCGCACATGATAGCGATGTGCGAGGATCGCCAGTTCCGGCACCTGCTGGGGCAGCTTGACCCAGCGCGTCGCCCCCGGCTCGATGAAAACGGCGAGACCGTCATCCTGATAACGCCAGAACAGGTCGTCCTTGTCGCACGCCGCCGCCTCGGCGGTCAGCTCCACCACGTCGCTTTCGCGCCAGCCGGCGTCGGTCAGTTGCCGCTCGACTTCCTTGAGGCCGTTCGACAGCCGGATGGGATCCTGCTGGCATTCGGGATAAGTGGGATGGGTGGGCAAATAAAGGCTCACCCGCGGGAAACCCTCGGACCCCGCGAGTGACTGCAGCAATGACGTCATGGCAAACACCTTGTTGAACTGGCGGCAAGCGTGCGGTTTTCGTTTCTGTTCTGCCTTCCGCCAGTCAAATTAGGTGTGCGCCGCTTCCTGTGACAAGGACGAGGCTTTTTCGGTCGCCTCACGCATGACCTCGCTGGTGCCGCCGGCGGCCTTGCTCGACAGCTTGGACAGTTCGCTGAACTCCTCCTGGTAATCCTTTGCCATGCGGCGCGAGAACTGGGTGCAGGTGTCCATGAAGGATTCCGGGTTTTCGGAATTTTTGAGTTGTTCCATGAACTGGGCGTCCTGTTCCAGCCGCTTGCTGATGAACTCGAACCATTCGCGCGACGCTTCGGCGGCGGTGTGCCAGGCTTTCGACTGAATTTCCATGAGCGAAGCATTGACTGACAGCATCGGCTGCATCATCCGCGTGAACATTTCAGGCGCCGGCTGCATGAATTGCGAGAATTGCTCGAAAGGATTGCCGTTGCCGGAAGACGTCTTGTACTCGCTCGGCATGCCTGTACTCCTACAGTGGCATTGTCAGGAACGACGCGAAGCTGGCTCTGCCCGCGGGGGCAACTGATGGCCCGCTTGGACATTTGCGCGGTTCGGCGCAACAAGGATTGGCTTCGCGTTATGGCTGCCGCGACGGTAGACAGACTTCAGTGCGCGGTCATTGACCGATGTTAAGGCTATCGGCGGGCTTGTCTTCTCGAATCGCGGGGCGGACATGTCGGACGGAGACCGCAGGAATAGCAGCCGGCCAATGGCACGAAGGCAGAAACGGCAGGTGCGATGACGCGAACCGACCAGCAGACACGGGTACGGGAGACCCTTCTCAAGCGCTACGGGCAGACCTTCGCCGCAGAACTCGGTATCCCTGTAGCCCGCAACACTCCCTCGCCGCTGTTCATGCTGCTCTGCGCGGCCCTGCTCTACAGCGCGCGCATCCGGGCGGAAGCAGCAACCCATGCGCTGAAAGCGCTGTTCGCCCAAGGCTGGACCACCCCGAAGAAACTCGCCGAGAGCACCTGGGAAGAACGCGTGAAGGTCCTGAATACGCACGGTTACGCTCGCTACGATGAAAGCACGGCGCGAATGCTGGGCGAGACGGCCGACTTTCTGCTCTGTGAGTATGACGGTGATCTCAGGAAGCTGCGCGAAGAGGCCGGACGGAAGCCGTCGAAGGAGCGAACGCGACTCAAGGCGTTCAAGGGCGTTGGCGATGTCGGCGTGAACATCTTCTTCCGCGAGGTTCAGCTTGCCTGGCCGGAACTGTATCCCTTTGCCGACAAGGCAGCCTTGAGCGCGGCAAAACGTCTCGGGCTGGGTGGGAGCGCCGCGGAGCTCGCCGAGCTGGTGCCGCGCGAGGAGTTCCCGCGGCTGGTCGCCGCGCTGGTGCGCGTGCATCTGGCGAAGGCCCATGAGGAATTCGCCGCGCCGTCACCCACCGGATGACTGCGAGATCGCGAGCATCCCGGTCTTGAGTTGCGCATGCCTCATGAAGATTGGACCGGTTCAATCAGACCGAAAGTGAGACCACGGCAACAACTGCGAAGGTGAGGGGCGGTGCGGAAGCGGCGCAAATGCGACAAACAGGGAAACAACGCATTCAACGAGTCAGATTTCGCTGAACGCGCCAGGATAGTTGATCGGGTTCGATCACAACGGATACGCTCAGGGGGGCGCTCATGCTCGGCTATCTTACGGTCATTCTCGTCTGCCAGTTGATCGGCGAACTGTTCGTGACCGCTGCCGGGCTGCCTGTGCCGGGGCCGGTCGCGGGCATGGCGATCCTGTTCGCCGGGCTGGTCGCGCGCGGCGGCATTCCCGACGAGCTGGCGGAGGTTGCCGACGCCCTCTTGCAAAACCTGTCGCTGCTGTTTGTTCCGGCGGGCGTCGGGGTGATGCTCCACGTCCAGCTTCTCCAGCGCGAATGGCTGCCGCTCACCGCCGCGCTCATCGTGAGCACGCTCTTGACCATCGGTGTGACGGCCGTGCTGATGGCGTGGCTGCGGCCGGGCGGGCCGGAAAAGGACGAGTGATGGAACCGCTCCAGGAACTGCGCGACATCTGGGTCTATTTGAGTGCCAGCCCGCTGCTGCACCTGACGCTGACGCTGGCGGCGTACCAGGCGGGGCTGTGGATTTATGAGCGCGCGGGGCTGAACCCGTTGCTTAACCCGGTGCTGATCGCGGTGGTGCTGATCGTCGGCGTGCTGGTGGTGACGGGGACCGACTACGACACCTATTTCGACGGCGCGCAGTTCGTGCATTTCCTGCTCGGCCCGGCCACCGTGGCGCTGGCGATTCCGCTTTACCGGCAGTTCGCCGAGGTGCGCAAGTCGGCACCAGCGCTGCTGGTGAGCGTCATCACCGGCTCGCTGACGGCGGCGGCCTCGGCGTTGGCGATCGGCTGGGGGCTGGGCGTGTCGCGCGATTCACTCTTGTCGCTTGCGCCGAAGTCGGTGACTGCGCCGGTGGCGATGGGCATTACCGAGCAGCTTGGCGGCCTGCCCTCGCTGACGGCGGTGCTGGTGATCGTCACCGGCATTTCGGGCGCGATGCTCGGCCCGCCGCTTCTGAACCTTTTGCGCATCCGCAACTGGGCGGCGCGCGGGCTGGCGCTCGGCACGGCGAGCCACGGCATCGCAACGGCGCGCGCGCTTCAGATCAACGAGGTCGCTGGGGCGTTCTCCGGGCTGGCGATGGGGCTGAACGCGCTGGCCACGGCGGTCTTGCTGCCGATCCTGCTCGGCTTCATTTTTTGAGTCATTTCAGCGCCACCTCCATGCCCTAAAGCGCCGGGCGAAAAAGTGGAAACCGGTTTTTCGCAAAACCGGCGCGAGAACCAAAGAATCTACAGCATCGGACGATCCGGATTTAGCGCCCGATGCTGTAGCAATGCCATTGCGGAAAGGGGCGGCCCGTAGGTACATGACGCAGATTGAACCGGTCCGGCCCGATCGCAACGAGGGTTAGTCCTTGTTCTTCCCGAACAGTCCCTCGACAGCGTTCTTGAAGTCGTCTTCGCTGACTTCGCCGCCGGTAAGTTTTTCCACGGCCTTGCCGAAATTCTTCGCCGCGCCCAGACTCTTCTCCGGCTCCTTGAGGGCTTCCTCGACATCGGGATAAATCGCCGGCTTGGCCCAGTCGCCCTGCATGCGGATGGGCAGTTCTATCGCCTCGGTGTCCTCGCCGTCGCTCGTGCGCGGGGTCACGCGCGGCTTGAGCCTCAGATCGAGTGTTTCCCTGCGGAAGTCCATCTTGCCGCTTCCCGTCGCGCTGACCAGCGGTCCCTCAAGCTGGAGATCCTCGGTTTGCCCGACGCCCTTGCGAATCGTCCAGTTCGCCTGCAATCGGGAAAAATCCGTGCGATCGCCTTCCCGGCGGCGGAACTCGGACAACTCCCCGGCCTGCACGCGCGCCAGGATGCCGGGCAGGTCCAGGCCCTGCAACGCGCCGTCGCGCATGCGCATTTGTGCCTTACCCTGCAAGCGCGACCGCAATTCGTTGACGGTTGCGCCGCCGCTGGCGATCTTGACCCTGCCATCCAGCTTGCCTGACAACCAGTCGAAGGATGAGGCGTCGCTGAGCAGCGGCAGGCCGTCCACCCCGGACACTTCGACTGTCGCGCTGATCACTGGAACGCCTTCATGCCCGCTCAACTCGAAATCGCCTGTTGCGCTGCCGTCGTAGAGGCTGAGCTGCGAGAGGTCGATGGCCAGTGCGCCGTCCTGCAAGCGCGCCCGTGCCGCGGCGTCGCGGGCCGTCAATGCCTTGCGGGTCAGTGTTTCGGCGGTGAGCGTCAGATCGGCGTCGAGCGTATCCAGTGCCGTGAGGTCGATTTCAATGTCATCGCCCGGCGCGGCGTGAGCGGTCCATAAGCCGGTGCTCGCGGCATCGGCCGAGTCGCGCGCGGCGAGCACGGGCTCAATTGCAAACGCTTCGATCTTCAGCGTGTCGAAATCGAGCCGCCCGCTGAGCGCGGGACGTCGGCCGGTTGTCGCTACGCTCAGCGTTCCCGTGGCGGTCATGTCGTCCAGCACGGCGCGTAAGTCCGACAGTTCAATACCGGAATCGCGCGCCTCGAGATCGGCCTCCAGGTTCGCGCTTGCAATGGCGGGCGCGGCATTGGCGCCTGCGAGGGCGAAGACCTCCGCGGGCGCATCCGAACGCGCCGTGAGCGCGCCGGCCAAGACGCCGGCCTCGCCACCCGTTACATCGCCGTCGAAGTTCAGGGTTCCGAAATCGCTGGTCAGTTCTGCGACAAGCTGCGCGGGCTCGCCACGGTTCAGGCGCCCGGGCGTTTCCAGCCCGGCTTCGACGTCGAGCCGGCGACCGCGCAGGTCGAAATGGCCCGTCAGCGTTGCAGGGCTTTCCATGTCCGGCATGCGCAGGACCATGTTGGTATCGGTGATCTCGACCGGACTGCCGCTGTCGGGCGCATGATAGCGGATAATCGAATCACGCAGGGCCACCTGGCGGATGCCGAGGCGCATTTCGCCACTCGCGGCCGCGGCGTAGCTGACGCGGCGCACCCGCGTGGGCACCGCCGTTGTGCCGGGCATCCCGCTGAACTCCCAGTTGACCGTGCCGCCGGTATTGCGCCGCAGGTCGATGATCGCGTTGTCCAGGGTCAGCGCGTTGAACGCGATTCCGCCGCCCACCAGCGAGATGAGGCTGAGTTCGGCGGTGACGGCATCAGCGCGCAGGAAGGGCTGTTCCGCATTTCCATCCGGCCCCGACAGCCGAACGCCCTCGAAGGTGACACCGGCCGACGGGAAAAGCTGAAAACGCCCGCCATCCGCGACCGCAAGCTCACGCCCGGTCACCTGTTTCACGTAGGCGGCGAGCTCTCCCTTGACCGCCGAGGCCGGCACCAGGAACGGAACGATGATGAGCGCGGCGACAACGACAAGCGCCGCGCTGCCCAGAATGACCAGAATCCGTCTCATGTCTCCCCCTGAAGCGGACCGATAACAGCCAGTATCGGCGCTGGGAACGGCGGAAACATGGACGCCCGCTGATTTTTCACATGATCGCGTGGAAGCGCGGTCGTGTCCGGCGATGGCCCGGCCTATTCCGGCTCAACCGAAACTGTCGTCCGTCCGCCCCGGACGTTGCGGAACGCCACCCGGCCCTCGCGAACCGCGAAGATCGTGAAATCGCGCCCCATGCCGACGCCGTCGCCGGGGTGCCATTTCGTGCCGCGCTGGCGGATGATGATGTTGCCGGCGAGCACGTGCTGGCCGCCGAATTTCTTGACGCCGAGGCGTCGCCCGATCGTGTCGCGTCCGTTACGTGACGAACCGCCTGCCTTCTTGTGTGCCATGGTCCCGGTCTCTCACTGTCCTGTCGAGCCTCTTGTCGGCTCATCGAATTCCTGCGCCAATGCCCGCGCGTCCGCTACTCGAGCATCTGCCTGGCCTGTCCGACCCAGTCATCCCGGCTCGCGCGGCCCTTGAGTTCGAGCGCGGAATCCATTTCCTCGACATCGCTCTCGCTCATCGCGGCGAGCTGATGGAAATGGAATATACCATAATCGTTCAGTTTTTCCGCCAGTTTCGGCCCGACGCCCGGCAGCTTCTTCAGATCGTCGGCCTCGCCCTGCGGCGCGTCGAGCTTTTCAAAGCCCGCTGCTTTCGCCTTGGCGGATGCCTTGCTTTTGCCTTTGTCCGATTCAGCCTTTGCCGACTTCGCGCCGCTCTTGCCGGACTCGGCCTTGGCCTTGGTGCCTTTCGCGGCGGCGGCGCCCATCCCTTCGCCGGGCTCGGCCTTCTTACCCGTGCTCTCGCCCGGCTTCTTCTCCGCCTTGTCGCCCGCGCCGAGCACTTCCAGCACGCGGATCGTGGTCAGATGCTGACGGTGGCCGTTCTTGCGGCGGTAATTCTTGCGGCGCTTCTTCTTGAAGACGACGATCTTGTCGCCGCGGCCCTGTTCCAGAACTTCGGCGGATACGCGCGCGCCATCGACCCGCGGCGAGCCGACCTGCACATCCCCGCCGTCCTTGCCGATCATCAGCACGTCGTCGAACTCGATGCGCTCGCCTTCCGCGGCGTCGATCTTCTCGATCTGCACTTCCTGGTCGGGCGCGACGCGATATTGCTTGCCGCCCGTGCGAATGACCGCATACATCTCCAAAGCCTTTCTTGTCCGTTACCGCGCCCTGTGGCGCCGCGAACGCAATTGCTTCCCTTCACGGGAAAAGCCGTTGATCGCGGGCTTTGATTTGTCCGATTTGGAAATGGCCTCGGGCAGCGCCTTTGCCGCGTGGACTCATGTTCCACGCGTACCAGCCCTGTGACTACACCGCGGCGGATGTCGTTGTCAATGTTCGCAAGTCTCCGGTGCTATTGCCTGGCATGCGAGCGGGCCGTGCCGTATTTCAGCAACGTCAGAGACTTGTCGATACCGATCAGAACCAGTTGCAGGACGACGAACGCCGCGGCCAGCGCGGCCATGTTCCTCAGCGCGACCGCATAGCCGAGATCCGCTACGTCGATGAACGGATATGGATACCACCCCGTCATCGCGCCGCGGGCCAGCGTCCACGCCGCGTAGACCGCCGGGTAGGCCAGCACCCAGACACTGCCGGTCCAGCGCGTCTCGCCCTTTTCGTTGAACAGCAGCCAGTCGGCCACGAACATGACCGGCGTGATGTAATGCAGGATGACGAGGGAAATGAGGTTCAGCCCTTCCGGTTCCCACAGTTGAGCAAGCAGGATGTCGTAGACCACGCCAACGACGATGATGTAGTTGGCGATCGCCGTGCGCACCGGCGCGCTGTCGAAGAATCGCCCTGCTGCGCTGGACGGGGCGAAGACAGGCACAAGCGTGGCCAGCGCGACGAGGATGTTCGTCTGAATGGTGAAAAAGCTGAAGTAACTGACGTTCCGGGTGACGGCGTCTGCGATCTCGTTGTGCGGACCGTAAAAGTAGGACAGGACGATCCCGGCCAGGGTCACCACACCCAGCAGTAAACGAAACAGAGGTTTCATCCGCGCTTTCCTCGCCGGCATTGCGCGCTGGCCCGGCGCCAAGTCCGAACGGCGGCCAAGTCTATCCCGCGTGCTGCGAAACCGGGTATGCGCCCCGACTTGGCGTTTTACACCTGTTGTAAAATGTGCGCAGCCGACGCGGCGTCAAGTCACGCCTGCGGGAAAACGTGCCCGTTAACGCGCCACCATCATTCGGTGAAGGCGGCAAGATTGGCCAGACTTGATCGCAGTCCCGTCTCGTGATCCTCCCGTCTTATGCCTTCAGGAACGTTTTCGCACAGGACGGTAACGTCGGTGCCTTCAGCGACGGCCGCCAGGCGCCAGGTAATCGTCATTATCCCGGCGAAGGCGGGGTTGGCGGACTCGAATTCGACCTGTTGCACGATCCGCTCGCCCGGAACCAGTTCGACGAAGCGTCCCCGGACGACGTCAGCGTGGTCCGAGGTCTTGCCGGGCGCCACATGTTCCTGGGACTCATACATCAGGGTGATCCGAAAGGCGCCGCCCTCTGTTGCATCGAATGCATCGACGCGACCTTTCATTCCCGCTGGCGGCAGCCACGAGGCCAGAGCCGCGGGATCCACGAAGGCCCGATAAATCGCTGACGGCGAGGCGCGAACGAGCCTCGAAGCCGAGTCGGTTCGCCCCTTGCCCGACAACTTGCTCATGGCGTGAATCTCATCACGGTGTCGCCAATCCTGTCCGACACCAGCCGGTTCAGCGCCGATCCTTCACCTTCTTCGGCGGCTGATGTCAAGCCGGAACGTTGGCTCCCGGAGCGCGATCCGTCAGCGCCGCGCGACTGCCCGGTGGCTGCCCGCCGGTTGGCGCACCTCCCTGGCGGCGATCAGGCCTGCCACCTCGTCGATCCGTGCCCGCACGCGCTGGGCACGCTCCCGGCACAGGCCCGGCAGCAGATCGGGACGTCCGCCCCGCGCGACCCGGCCCACCGCCTCGACCGCGCCGAGACACTCGTCGTCGAGTCGCGCGACGGCTGCGAGAAAGGACCGGCGCACCGACGCGGGCGTGCTGGCGAATGCGGCGATCGCGAACTGCCCGTCACGCAGACCGGTGGCGCGGAAATAGTCTTCATAGGTGCGCGGGCGCCAGCGCGACAGTTCCCCGGCCAGTGCGCCGGGCGCCCACGGAAACCGCTCCAGCAGCATCACGAGCGCGGCGTACTGCTCCAGGAACTCGCTGCTGAGCAGGGTGTGCCCGTTCACGAGCGTGGAGTCGGCATGCCGGCTGTAATGCCCGTGCAGCGCGTTGGCATAGCGTTTCGTGATCGTCTCCGACCAGGCTTTCCAGAACCACTCGTCATCCGCGAAATTGAAATCCGTGTCCATGTCCCAACGCCGTCACACTGGTGTTTTCGCCCGGCCTGTGCCCGGTGCCCGAACCGGCATCGCCGGGCGTCTGACCGCACGGCCCTAGCGTTGGACCAAAAGGATTGCCATTGCATGAATAGACCGTCTCCGCGCGGGATTGCGTTAATCGGCGGCGACGTGGCGCGGGAAGCCCGCCATGCTTTAAATTGACCGCGTCAAGCCCCATTTTTCTTGCAAATCAGCGCCAGCCGCCACCGCAATAACCTGGCCGCGAATCGTCTCAGGCCGCAAAGTCGATATGTCAGCGCATGGTGGAGCGGTGCCGCCGCAACCCGCGAACAGGCGAGGTCACATGATCAGGACACTGGGACAAGTGCTGGACAATCTGGTTTCCGGCGACGAGGCGAAGCCCGGCAAGGACGAAGATGTCAATGACACCCGCCTCGCCGCAGCGGCTCTGCTGGTGCATGCCAGCACCATCGACGGCTATGTTGAGGAAGCCGAGACCAAACGTCTGCAGGCGGTGCTGAAGGAGCGTTACGCGCTGTCCGATGACCAGTTGCACGAGCTCGTCGTCGCGGCCGAGCGCAGCGAACGTCACGCCGTGGATATCTACAGCTTCACCTCGAAGCTGAAAAAGGAACTGTCCGAGGAGGACCGCCTCGAGATCATCGAAATGATGTGGGAGATCGCCTTCGCTGATGGCGAGGTCCACGGATACGAGGAAAACCTGATCTGGCGCACGGCGGAACTGCTCGGTATTTCCTCGCGCGAACGCATTCGCGCCCGCAAGAAGGTCGAGGCGCAGCAATAAATCCGGGGGCGCCGGGCCGATGAGCGGGGTTTTTCAGCGACTCGAACGGGCCTGGGCGCGCCGCAACGTGCCGGCCGGCGCTGGTCCCGCCCCGGACGACTCCCGGCGCGATGTCGTTCTGATCACTGGCGCGAGCGAAGGGATCGGCATGGCGCTTTCGCGCGAGTTCGCCGCTGCGGGCCACGATCTTGCGCTGGTCGCGCGCAGCCCCGACAGGCTGGAAGAGTGTGCGAGACAACTGCGCGATGGCCACGGTGTCACGGTCGACTGTATTCACGCCGATCTGGTGCAGACCGGCGCCTGTGACCGTCTGGCGGCGGAGTTGAAGGCGCGCGGCCTGCGCGTGGATGTGCTGGTCAACAACGCCGCGATCGGGCTGAGCGGGCCATTCGCCGGGCACGCGCACGCCGATGTGCTGCGGCTGGCGGATTTGAACATGCGCGTCCTGAGCGACCTGATGCACCGCTATCTGCCGGAGATGCTCTCGCGCGCCGATGGCGGGATTCTCAACGTCGCCTCGCTGGGCGGGTCGTTGCCGGGGCCGTACCAGGCCGCCTATTATGCCAGCAAGGCCTACGTGATTTCCCTGACCGAGGCGGTGGCGCACGAAATCGGCGGACGGGGCACGCGCCTATCCGTGGTGGTGCCGGGGCCGGTGGCGACACGCTTCCACGCGCGCATGGGGGCGGAGTCGGCGCTTTATACCAAGGTGTTCGGCTGCATGGACCCGGACATCGTCGCGCGCGCGGCCTACCGGGGCTATCGCTGCCGCAAGGTGCTGATATTGCCGGGGATATTGACGACCTTCAACTATTTCGCCGTGCGCATTCTGCCGCATACATTGACGACGCCCTTGATGGGGGCCTTGCTGAAAAAGCGGAGATTTCTGCAACCATGAAAGATGTGAGCCGCGATCACGAGACAATGACGGGCGCGGGGGAGGGAACCCCGCGCCAGCAGACGGCCGGGGGAAAGAAGGTTCTCGTCGTCGTGCATCAGCGCCGCTCCAATCCGGGCTATGTCGGCCGCTGGCTCAAGGGGCACGGTTACGCGCTGGACATGCGCCGGCCGCGCTTCGGCGATCCGCTTCCCGGAAGCATGGATGGCTACGCCGGCGTGGTCATTTTCGGCGGCCCGATGAGCGCAAACGATTCCTTCGACTATCTCCGCGCCGAATACGACCTGATCGAGCGCACGCTCACCGCCGAGCGGCCGTTCCTTGGCATCTGCCTCGGCGCGCAGATGCTGGCGCGCCATCTCGGCGGCCGGGTTTTCTTCCATCGGCGCGGACAGGTGGAGATCGGCTATCACCCGATCCGGCCGCTGCGGCCCGGTGAGCGGTTTCCGCACTGGCCCAGCCATGTCTACCAGTGGCACCGCGAGGGTTTCGAGGCGCCGCGCGGCGCCATCCGCCTGGCCGAGGGCGCGCTGTTCGCGGACCAGGCCTTTCAGTACGGCCCGGCGGCGTTCGGACTCCAGTTTCATCCCGAAATGACACTGCCGATGATCGACCTGTGGACCACCGCCGCGCATAGGCGGCTGCGCCTGCCTGGCGCGAAGCCGCGCCGCCAGCACATGTCCGAGCACCAGGTTTACGGCCCGCGCCAGCGGCTGTGGCTCAATCATTTTCTTGCCGACTGGATCGGAAAAAACCGCTGAGCGGGCCGCCACTTACCCTTTGTCAAAGCTTTTGCCGCATGGTGCGGGCTGCCGGTCCGCAGGTGGTTCGTCGGCCGGAAGACGGGGAGGTGCCGGCTGATGCAGGCGAGCGGGGCCGGTTGCGCGTGCCAAATTTGCGGCTGCCCAGCGGCGCCTTCCCCGCTCTTGCTCCGTCTCTCGCTACTCTACAGGCACTTTTCTGGTGAAACGCACCGGTCTTTGCGCTAGGGGACGCGGTATCGACGCAATTGACCGAAGAGCCCCCGAATGTTGATGCGCAAAACCGTCGCTGCGGTTGCCCTTGTTGCCGGGCCTGTCATCCTCATTGGCATCCAGCCCGCGCTGGCGCGCAGCGTGACGGCCACGAACAACTGCGAGGCCGACACGACGCGCTGCCTGCGCGTCTATAACGGCATCGCGAAGACCGAGTTCTGCCTGGAGCCGGGCCAGTCCTACACGGTGGAGGGCCTGCGCGACGACGCCACCTATTGCGCCTGGTGCGCTGACGAACCGCTGCCCGAGGATTGCAAGCGGCGCCCGGTCCGCTTCGACTGACCCGCGTTCACCCGCCCATCAAGGCATTGTTATCGTGACGCGCGCGGAAACCCGGTGATTTCGCCGCCCTCCGCTGCCATATCTCCATTTTGCGGACATCGGTTCGCTCCGGTGTGCGTCTTGATCCGATTGGATCGGTTCAACCAACGTCATCGCAAGGCGCGCCGTTTCCCTACGTCATTGCCGGACTTGATCCGGCAATCCATGAAACCGACACGACATGTGTCCGGATGCCCGTGTCAAGCACGGGCATGACGATGGAAAAAGAAGCGGCGGAGAAAGGCGAGCCCGGTGATGACGCGGCTGTGGCCGATCGGGAAACGCTCTGAATACGAAAATACGCCAAGGACACGGCATGCACGGCACGCAGGACGCGCATCAGGCCCCGCTGCGCCAGACGCAGGGCAAGTTCACCCACCCCGACCGGACGGCCACGGGCGAGCCGCGCGCGAAGGTGGCGCTGCACAGGCTCGACACGCTCTGGATCAACACCGGCACGCTATGCAACATCGAATGCGCCAACTGCTATATCGAATCGAGCCCCACCAACGACCGGCTGGCGTACTTCTCGGCGGAAGACGCACGCGCGGTCTATGACGAGATCGCCGAGCTTGGCCTCGCCACGCGCGAGATCGGCTTCACCGGCGGCGAGCCGTTCATGAACCGCGACATGATCGAAATGGCGCGCGAGGCGCTGGCGCGCGGGTTCACCGTGCTGATCCTCACCAATGCGATGCGGCCCATGCAGCGAGCGCGGGTGAAGGAGGGGCTGCTTGCGCTCCAGCGCGACTACGGCGCGCAGTTCACGATCCGCGTCAGCCTCGATCATTACAGCGCCGAATACCACGACACGGAGCGCGGCGCCGGTTCGTTCGCATCGTCCTGCCGCGGGCTGGAGTGGCTGGCGCAGAACGGGTTTAACGTCTCCATCGCCGGGCGCAGCATGTGGGACGAGCCGGAAGCGGAAGCGCGCGCAGGCTTCGCGCGGCTCATCGCCGAGCGCGGCTGGCCGGTCGACGCCGATGACCCCAGCCGGCTGGTGCTGTTCCCCGAGATGGACGAAAAGGCGGATATGCCCGAGATCACCGAAAGCTGCTGGGGCATTCTCGGCAAGTCGCCGGACAGCGTGATGTGCGCCTCCAGCCGGATGATCGTGAAGCGCAAGGGCGCAGACAAGCCGACCGTGCTGCCCTGCACGCTGCTGCCTTATGACACCGCGTTCGAGATGGGCGCGAGCCTGCGGGAATCCTTCGCGGCCGATGGCGGCATGTTCGACAACGGGGCAGTGAAGCTGTGCCACCCGCACTGCGCCAAATTCTGCGTTCTGGGCGGCGCAAGCTGTTCAGGATGACGGTCCGGCTGCGTTTCGCATAGCCGCATCTTGAATAGCGCGGCCCCGCGCCGTACATGCTTTATCTGCCCGGTCCCCTTGGCGCGTTCGCCGTGAACTGCGCCGCCGGGTTCGCGGACGATCTCGATGCATTTCAGACAGTCAGAGGGGCGACCCGACGACCGCTCCCGGCGGCGATGCGCGCCCTCGCGCGCCGTTCAACCCAGACACGACCTGGCGGCCCGCGCTCCTCCCGCATCCGCAGCCGCCTGAACCCTTGCCACGGCAAGCTATCCCTTAACACGTAAGCGCCAGAGCGCGGCGGCAGAACGCACGGCGCACAGGCGCTTCAGGAGATTCGAGAAATGAACACAGTTCTGGCGGTCGGCGTTGAAAGCGCTGTCCTCGCCGTCCTCGTCGCCGGCTTTCAACTGGTCATGCTGGCTTTCCGCAATCCGTTCCGGCCGGCTTGGCTGGGACGTTTCGGCCTCGACATATTCGCCGCGCTGGCATTCGCCGTGACCGCGGCGGTCGGGATCGGTTTCCTGATTTCCGGCCTGATGGGGGCCGGTGCGAGCTTCCTGTCCACGGTGGGCATGACGGCTGCACTGATCGCGGGCCTCACGGCCCTGTCCGCGTGGCTGCTGCAGACCAAGAAGCGGCTGTCCCTCGCCGATTCGGGCATGTCGCCGTTCGGTCCGGTCACGCCGGTGCATCCCGAGGCGCCGCCGCCTGCTGCGCCTGCCGCATAAACGGCCGACGCAACCGACCCGGCAGCCCGCCCACAGTGGACTGCCGGCGCCGTCCGCGTCTAACAAAAGTGCTTGGACAGCTTGAGCCGCTGCGCCTGGTAATGCGAGCCGATGCCCTCGCCGTATAGCCGCGTCGGCGTTTCGGTCAGATGCTCGTAAACCGCGCGCCCGACGATCTGCCCGTCCTCCAGCATGAACGGCACCTTGTGGCTGCGCACCTCCAGCACCACGCGGCTGCCCGCGCCGCCTGCTTCCGTATGCCCGAAACCGGGGTCGAAGAAGCCGGCGTAATGCACGCGGAACTCCCCCACCAGCGGGTTGAAGGGAATCATCTCGGCGGCGTGCGTCGGCGGGACATGCACCGCCTCCTTCGAGGCGAGGATGTAGAACTGGTCCGGATCGAGGATCAGCGACGGTTCCCGGCTGGCGGTCAGCGGCTCCCAGAAATCCTCCACGGCGCAGGCGCCCGCCGCGTCGATGTCGACGACACCGGTGTAGCGCTTCGCGCGGTAGCCGATCACCGCGCCCGGCTCCTCGCCGGCAAGATCGACCGACAGCGCCAGCCCCCGGTCGATGTCCGCCTGCGTTGAGACCAGCCGCTCCTGCGCGTGCAGCGCGGTCAGCGCGGCGTCGCTCGTCTCGCTGGCGCCGCGGCGAAAGCGCATCTGTGCCAGCCGCGAGCCGGCGCGGACCAGCACCGGGAAGGTCTGCGGGCAGATTTCGGCGTAGAGCGGGCCGCGATAGCCGGCGGGCACCTGATCGAAGGCACGGGCGCGGTCGGAAATGATCCGCGTGAACACGTCGATGCGCCCGGTCGAGCTTTTCGGGTTCGCGCTGGCGCTGACAGCCGCGGGCAGGGCGAGCGCCTCCTGCAGCGGCACGACATAGACGCAACCTGTCTCCAGCACCGCCCCGCCGGACAGGTCGATGCGGTGCAGCCCGAAGCGCGACAGGCCCTCCTCGACGGTCAGCCGGTTGCCCGGCAGGAAGCTCGCGCGCACGCGCCAGGCATGGCCGCCCAGCCGCAGGTCGAGGCTGGCCGGCTGAACCTGTGCCCCGCCGATGGGTGTGTCGGCGGTGATGTGCCCGGCGGCAATCAGCGCGTCGAGCGCCTGGCAGGGCAGCAGCCCCGAAGCCGCGTCCGGGCCGTTCCGAACCTCGCCGTCTTCACCCATTGGCAAACTCCCTAGCGCATTCCTGTAGCGGAGAACGACCTTGACGCCAAGGCGGGGCGGCTGCTTAATCCGCCGCGATATATGCCGGCCCGGCACTTTTCCCGGCGGATGAGGAGTTTGCGCGATGACCCATTCCGGTGACGATACGCCCCCCGGTGGCTGGCGCCCCGCGACCGCGCTCGTGCATGGCGGCACGCTGCGCAGCGAGTTCGGCGAGACCTCCGAGGCGATCTTTCTCAATTCCGGCTATGTCTATGTCTCCGCGGAACAGGCGGAGGCGCGCTTCAGCGGCGACGCGCCGGGCTATGTCTATTCGCGCTACGCCAACCCGACCATCACCATGTTCGAACAGCGCATGGCCGCGCTGGAAGGGGCGGAGGCCGCGCGCGCGACCGCTTCGGGCATGGCGGCCGTTACCTCGGCGATGCTGTGCTGGCTGAACCCCGGTGATCACGTCGTCTCGGCGCGGGCGCTGTTCGGGTCGTGCCGTTATGTGGTGGACGAACTGCTGCCGCGCTTCGGCGTCGAGAGCACGCTGATCGACGGCGGCGATCTGAACCAGTGGCGCGATGCGATGCGCCCGAACACCAAGGCGCTGTTCCTGGAGACCCCTGCGAATCCGACGCTGGACCTCGTGGACATCGCGGGCGTGGCCGATATCGCCCGCGCGGCGGAGGCCCGTCTGATCGTCGACAATGTCTTCGCCACGCCGCTGCTGCAAAAGCCGATGGCGCTCGGCGCGGACATCGTCATCTATTCGACGACCAAGCATGTCGACGGGCACGGCCGATGCCTGGGCGGCATCGTGCTGTGCGATCAGGAATTCGTGGACGAGTATCTCGGCAATTTCCTGCGCCAGACCGGGCCGTGCCTGAGCCCGTTCAATGCCTGGGTGATGCTCAAGGGGCTGGAAAGCCTGCCGGTGCGCGTCGCCCGCCAGAGCGAAAGCGCCGCCGCGCTGGCCGACCACCTTGCCAGTGCGGCAGGCATCCTGGGCGTGTCCTATCCCGGGCGCGAGGATCATCCGCAATACGAGATCGCGCGCAGGCAGATGGAAAACGGCGGGCCGATGGTCGCTTTCCGCATCGCCGGCGGCAAGGACGCGGCGTTCCGCTTCATGAATGCGCTCGAAATCATCAAGATTTCCAACAATCTCGGCGACGCCAAGAGCCTGATCGCGCATCCGGCGACCACCACCCATCAGAGGCTCAGCGAGGAGGCGCGGGCCGAACTGGACATCGGCGGCGACCTGATGCGTCTGTCCGTCGGGCTGGAGGATGTGCGCGACCTGAAGGCGGATATCGACCGGGCCCTGCGCGCCGCCCACGGATGAGCGCCACGGCGTTATCCGCCCGGCGCGGCGCCCCGTCCGAGCGCGCGGTGATGCGATGATCGACCTGAAACCCGTGCTGCTCGCCGCCGGCATCCTGCTGTCGACGCTGGGGACGGCGATGCTGCTGCCGGCGCTTTTCGACGCCGCGGCCGGGCATCCGGACTGGTCGGTGTTCGCGGCGTCCGCCGGGGTGACGCTGTTCGTCGGCGTCGGTCTCACCGTCGCGAACTGGGGCCGCAGCCGTGATCTCTCGATCAAGCAGGCTTTCCTGCTCGTCACGGTTTCCTGGATTTTTCTGACGGCCTTCGCGGCGCTTCCGTTCGCCTGGTCCAGCCTCGAGTTGAGCTACACCGACTCGTTCTTCGAGGCGATGTCGGGCATCACCACGACCGGGGCCACGGTATTGAGCGGGCTGGACAACGCACCGCACGGCATCCTGCTGTGGCGCGGACTGCTACAATGGCTCGGCGGTCTCGGCATTATCGTCATGGCGATTGCCGTCCTGCCGATGCTGAAGGTCGGCGGAATGCAGCTTTTCCGCGTCGAGGGATTTGATACCGCGGGCAAGATCCTGCCCCGTGCCACGCAGATCGCCGGCGAGCTTGCCGTCCTTTACATAGTCCTGACGGCAATTTGCGCCGCAGCGTACAATGTTGCCGGCATGAGCGCGTTCGACGCGCTGGTGCATTCGATGACAACCATCGCGACCGGCGGCTACGGCAACTATGACGCTTCCTTTGCGCATTTCACCAGCCCGCCGATCGAGATCATCGCCGTCATTTTCATGATCCTGGGCGGAATGCCCTTCGTGCTGTTCCTGCGCGCCTTTCACGGCGATTTCCGCTCGGTGTTGCGGGATTCGCAGGTTCACTGGTTTCTGGCCGTGCTCGCAGCCGCCAGTTTCCTGGCCTGGCTGTCCCGCGGTCCGGACGCCACTCCCAGCACAAGCAATCCGATGCTGGAGTCGGTCTTCAATTCCGTGTCCATCATGACCGGAACCGGCTACGCCACCACCGCGTTCGACGTCTGGAGCCCGATGGCGGTCGCGCTGTTTTTCATCCTCATGTTCATCGGCGGGTGTTCGGGATCGACCTCCTGCGGCATCAAGATTTTCCGGTTCCAGGTGCTGTTCCAGGGGCTACGCCAGAAAATCCGGCAGATGTTCCACCCCCACGGCGTGTTCCTGGAAACCTATAACGGACGCCCGTTGTCCCCCGATGTCATCAGCGCCGTCACGACGTTCTTCTTCCTGTATATCGCCTTTTTTGCGGGCGGCGCGCTGGTTCTCGGCCTGCTCGGGCTGGACACGATGACCGCGATATCCGGCGCGGCCACGGCGATTTCCAATGTCGGGCCGGGGCTGGGCGAGACCATCGGGCCGTCGGCGAACTTCGCCGGCCTGCCGGACAGCGCCAAGTGGATTCTCTCGGCGCTCATGCTGATGGGACGGTTGGAGCTGTTCGCCGTGATCGTGCTGTTCCTGCCGGCGTTCTGGTTGTCCTGATCGTTGGGCATTTTCCAGCGGGAGAACAAATTCCAGACCGCCATTGCGAGTTCCGCAGGGCCGAAGCAATCCAGAGCCTACGCTCATTCCCGCTGGATTGCGTCGTCGCTTCGCGCCGGCCTTCGGCTCCGCTTCGCTCGCAATGGCGCAGCGGTCCAGCGGCGGTACTGGATCACCCGGTGCGCACCGAAGACGATCCCGTGTCTGCGGCGCGTGATTTCGCCCCCCGCCGCGCACGGGATGACAGCAGACGTTGCAGGTACTTTCGGAACGTGCCGTCCCGGGTCAGCAGCACGCCAGTGATGCGCTGCTGACCCGGGATCGGACGCAGCCCGCGGAAAACGATTCAGTGTCTGCGAAGCAGCGCACTGCGCGGCATCGCGCACGGGATGACCGCGGGGCCGCGCAAGGACACGGTTCCGGGCGTTCAGCGCGCTGTCATCACGCCGGCGAGGATGTTTCGCCGCCAGCATAAAGCCGCTTGACCGCGCCGCCAACGCGGCCGAGATCCTTTCCCACGCCCATCAGTGTCGGCACGAGGATGAGCACGAGGAAGGTCGCCGCCGCCAGCCCGAACACCAGCGTGATCGCCATCGGGATCAGGAACTGCGCCTGCCGGCTGGTCTCGAACAGCAGCGGGGTCAGCCCGCCGATCGTGGTCAGCGAGGTCAGCAGCACCGCGCGCAGGCGATCGTATGAGGCGCCGACGGCCGCCTCGCGCAGGTCATCACCGTTATTGCGGCGTTCGTTCACCTGCGACACCAGAATGATGGAGTCATTCACCAGGATGCCGGACAGGCCGAGCAGCCCGATCAGGCTGATGATCGTCAGCGGCGTGTCCATGACCAGATGCCCGAGGATCGCGCCCACCAGCCCGAACGGCACGATGCCGAGCACCGCCAGCGGCTGAACGTAACTGCCGAACACCCAGGCAAGGATTACGAAGATCAGAATCAGCGCGACGACCGCGCCGGTCTGGAGATCGGCGAAGGATTCCTGCCGGTCCTCCTGCCGGCCGCCGAAGTCGTAGTCGATGCCGTAACGCTCGACGAGTCCGGGCAGCACGTCGGCGCGCAACTGCTGCACGACATTGGCGACGCTGTTGGCGTCGGCGTCAATGTCGCCGGTCACCGACACGGTCCGCTTGCCGTCGATGCGCTGGATTATGGAAAAGCCCGCCTGTTCACGTATTCGCGCGACCTCGGGGAAGCGCACGAAGGTGCCGTCGGATGCACGGAGATGGAAGTTCTCCAGCGCCTGCGCGCCCTCGCCCTGCTGCTCGCGCAGGACGCGCACGGTGATCTCCTCGTCCTCGCGGGGGAAGCGGGTGGCGATGGCGCCGTCGAAGGCGTTGCGCAACTGGGCGCCCACGCTTTCCGCCGTGAAGCCCAGCGCGAGGCCGCGCGGCGTCACTTCGACGACCAGTTCGCGCTTGCCGTAGGGCATGTCGTCGGAGACGGCGGTGACGCCGGGATAGCCGGCCAGCGCCGCCTTGACCTCCTCGGCTGCGGCCTTGAGATCTTCGATCGGCGCGTTCTGCAACTTGACGTCGATATCGCGTCCCGGCGGGCCCACCTGTTCGGTGCGCACCGTGGCCTGCTGCACGCCGGGGATGTCAGGCAGGCGCTTGCGCCAGGCCTGCATCACGGTCGCCGTGCGGATCGTGCGCGCCTCGCTCGGCGTAAGCTGCACCGCGATCTCGGAGATCGTGTCGCTCTGGCTGCGTCCGGCCTTGCCCAGCGTGGTGAAGGCTGTCACGACCAGGCCGCCTTCGCCGCCGGTCAGTTCCGCCTCGGTCTCGTAGAGCGTGTCCTCGATGCGTTTCAGGGCCGCGATCCGCTCGGCTTCCGGCGTTCCGGCGGCGAATTCGACTTCCGCGGAGATGTTTTCCGATTCCGGCGAAGGGAAGAACTGGAAGCCGACGCGCCCGCCGGAGATCAGCCCGATGGCGACGATCATCGCGCCGATGGTGAAGGCCAGCGTGGTGTAACGCCAGTCGTAGCTCAACCGCACCAGCGCCATGAACGGCCCCTCGCGGAACCCGTGGAACCCGCGGTCGAAGACGCGGCGGAACGCGCTCGGCGGACGGTTGAGGTTGCCGAAGCTGTGGCTGAGATGGCCGGGCAGGATCAGGAAGCTCTCGACCAGGCTGGCGGCCAGGACGGCGATCACGACCAGCGGAATCGCCACCATGACATCACCGATCCGCCCTCCGATGATGAAGATCGGCAGGAACGCGGCCATCGTCGTCAGGCTCGCCGCGGTGACTGGCGTGAACATGCGCTTGGCGCCGTTCTCCGCGGATTCCATGCGCCCTTCGCCGAGGCTCTGGCGGGTCGCGGTTTCCTCGCCGACCACGATGGCGTCGTCCACGATAATGCCCAGCATCATGATCAGCGCGAACATCGAGATCATGTTGATGCTCTGGCCCGACAGGAACATGACCACCAGCGTCGCCAGGAATGCGATGGGGATGCCGGCGGCCACCCAGAACGCGATGCGCATGTTCAGGAACAGGAACAGCACGATCAGCACGAGCACCAGCCCTTGCAAACCGTTCTTGATGAGGATGCCGAGGCGCTGGGTGACGTATTCGCCGCGGATGTCGTAGACCTTGGTGGTCAGGCTTTCCGGCAGCGTGGGCAGCGCGCGCTCGAGATATGCCTTCATCGTCTCCATGGTCTGGAGCGTGTCGGCCGTCACGGCGCGCTGGACCTGAAGCAGGATCGCGCGGCCGCCGTCATGTAGCCCGATCACGGCCTGGTCGTCGAAGCGTGGCTCGACCCTGGCAATGTCGCGCAGCAGCACCTTGTTGCCCGAGGCGTCCGACTTGACCTCGATCCGCGCGATCTCTTCGGGGGTACGCCGCTTGGCGAGGGTGCGGAGCTGGATCTCGGATTCGCCTTCAACCACGCCCGAGGGAAGATCCTCGGTCTCTTCGCGAAGGCGCGTGGCGACCTGCTGCACGCTCAGATCGAGCCGGCGCAGTTCCGCTTCCGGGATGGTCGCCCAGATTTCCTCGTCGCGCGCGCCGGTGAACTCCACCTTGTCGATGCCGGCATCCAGCAGGCCGTCGCGGATCTGCTTGGCGTAGTCCTTGAGCGTGCGTTCGGAAAACGGTCCGGAGACGGCGATCTTGGCGACGGGCTCATAGAAAGTGACGCGCCGGATCGTCGGTTCTTCCGCTGCCTCGGGTAGGGTGGTGACGCCGTCGACGGCCTGCTCGACATCGGACTGCGCCTTCTGCATGTCGGCATCGCCGAAGAACTCGATGGTGAAAACCGCGACGCCTTCGCGTGCGACGGCGGTGATCTCGTCCACATCGTCGAGAAAGCGCAGCTCGGGATCGAGCGCGTCGATGATGTTGCTTTCCACGTCGAGCGCGCTGGCGCCGGACCATTCGACCGTCACCGTGATTGCCGGGATTTCGACGGTGGGAAAGAATTGCGTGTTGAGCCGGCTGGTGGCGAACAGCCCCATCACGATGATGGCGATCATCAGCAGGTTGGAAGCGGTCGGGTGCCGGACGAACAGGCCGATCAGGCCGGGCCGCCCGTCGGGATGATCAGCCATCTGTGTTCACGACCTCGACCTTCACGCCGTCGCCCGGGCGGGCCAGCCGCGTGGTGGCGACCGTTTCGCCGTCTTCGAGATTGCCGCGCACCAGCACGTATCCGTCCGACCCGCCGACCTGCGTGACATCGCGCCGTTCCAGGCGGCCATCCACGATAACGTAGACGTGATCGTTGTTGTAAAGCGCGGTCTGGGGCAGCCGGACGACGTCGTCGCGCCGGATATCGGGTACGCGCACTTCCACGAACGCCCCGGGGCGCAACGGCGTCGGCTCCAGCGGGTTGTCCAGGCGCGCGTATACATTCACCCCGCCGCTGGTGGATTGGATGCGCGAGCCGACGCGCACGATCTCGGCGTCATAGACGAACGGCTCGTCTCCGACATACCAGCGCACCGCCACCGGCCGGTTGAGCACGCCGCCGGTCTCGCGCACGATACGGCCGTATTGCGCGTCGCTCAGCGTGACCCGAACCTCGATCCAGGATCTGTCGATCAGCGTGGCGACCGCGTCGTTGCTGCTCAGCACCTTGCCGACTTCCGCGTTTGGCTCGCTGATATAGGCGTCGAACGGGGCGGTCAGGCGCGTGTCTTGCAGATTGCGCTCGGCGGTGCGCTTCGTCGCGCGCAAGCGCCGAAGAGCGGCCTGCTGCTGGTCCGCCTGCGCTTTCAGGACGGACAAATTGATTTCGCCTTGCTCAACCGCGTCCTGGCGCTGGCTGACGGTCAGTTGGCGCTGATCCAGCGTCTGCTGCGACACCGCGCCGGTGTCCACGAGCCGCTCGGCCCGCTCCAGATCCTTCTGCGCGATCTCAAGCTGCTCGCGCGAGCGTACCAGCGCTGTCTCGGCGGCGCGGACTTGCGCCTCGTTTTCCGCGAGATGCGCCTCGGTTTCGGCGATCTGCGCCTCGGCTTCTTCCAGCGCGACCTCGTAATCGAAGGGTTCGATGCGCAGAAGCAGGTCGCCCTCGGCGACTTCGCCGCCTTCGCGCAGGTCGGGGGAAACCTCGGTGACCTCGCCGGTAACGAGCGCGCGCAACTGCACTTCGCGCCCCGCCACCGTCTCGCCGTAAAGCGTAAGCTGCGGTTGGTAGCTGGAATACGTTACCGTTGCCGTCCGCACCGGTGCGGCGGTCTCCTGCGGCGGCTGGGTCGGGACACTCGGCTTGGTGGCGAGAAGCCACTGATAGGCGGCGTAGGCCCCCGCGAGCAGCGCGAGCGGCAGCAATATCTGCAAGAGCAGGCGCCCAGCGCGCGCGAGCGTGCCGACGAAAGTTCGCCGCGGCGTGTCAGGTTCGCTTTCGCGATACGCCCGGTTTTCTTCAGTGGGGCGCTGCTGGAGCATGAAACGACCCTAAAGCAAAAACACTATGCAAGGTTTTGCGCGCCCCACAGTGGATACGCAATGAATTGTTCGCCTTTGGTTGCAACGCCTTGTGAACGCGATGCGCCGGCGCGTTCAACCGCTCGCCTGTTCGCGGATTGCATCGGGGTCAAAGTCGTATTCGCGATTGCAGAATTCGCAGGTCACCGACACCTTGCCATCCTGAACCATCTCCTCAAGCCGGTCACTCGGAAACCGCGTCAGCAGGTCCGCCACCCGTTCGCGCGAGCACTGGCAGTAGGCATTGATCGCGCTTGCGGGAAAGGCGCGCACGCGCTCCTCGTGAAAGAGCCTGATGAGTAAACGCTCGGGCGACAGGGTCGGATCAAGGATTTCGTGGTCCTCCACCGTCGCGCCGAGCATCGACGCGCGGTTCCAGTCCTCCTCGCTGTCGCTGACGGCCGCGGCCGCGTTGATGGCGCCACGCCCGCCTTCCGCGCCGATTTTCTGGATCATGAGCCCGCCGGCCCGCCAGGCCCAGCCGCCGCGTTCGCCGTCGCGTCCGCCCACGAACTGGGGCGCGACCGCCACGCGCAGCAGGCTCGGGATCTGCTCGGACTGACGGAAATAGGTGTGCGCGGCATCGACGAGGTCCTCGCCCTCCAACTCGACGAAGCCCTGATACCGCTCCATGCCGCCGCCGGGCTCGATGGTCATGGCCATGTGGCCGTTGCCGAGCAGGCGCGGCTCGCCGTCGCCGGCGGCTTCGATCGCCTGCGCGACGCTCTCGTCCTCATAGCTGGCATAGGCGCGCACGTCACCCGGCGCGCGGAACTGCACCACCAGAAAGGTGATCGGCCCGTCCGAGCTGGTCTGCAATGTCAGCTTGCCGTTGAACTTCAGTGACGCGCCGAGCATCACGGTGAGCAGGATCGCCTGGCCCAGCAGGCGGGATACCGGCTCCGGATAGTTGTGGCGCGAAAGCAGGTCGTCCACGACCGGCCCCAGGCGCACGAGTCGCCCGCGCACGCCGGCGCTTTCGATCTGAAAGGGCAACACATAATTTTCCAGTTCGCCGACCAGTTTGCCCTCAGTCTGGTCGAGCACGTCGCCATCCGGTCTGGTCCCGCCGTATTCTCCAGCCATTCACTCCGCCTCTAGACACCAAGCCAGAATTGCCCGCTGCGCATGCATGCGGTTTTCAGCCTCCTCGAAAACCACGGATTGCGGCCCGTCGATCACCTCGCCCGTGACCTCGTAGCCGCGCTGGGCAGGCAGGCAATGCATGAATATAGCATGCGGGGCGGCATGGCTCATCAGCGCCGCGTCGACCTGATAGTCCCGCAACAGCTTCCGGCGCTGCTCGCCGTCGTCGTGCCCCATCGACACCCAGACATCGGTCAGTACGCAGTCGGCGCCGGCAATCGCTTCCTTCGGATCCTCGTGAATAACCACTTTGCCGCCGCGCGCCGTGCATTCGTCGATAAGCTTGCGTTCGGGCTGGTAAGCCGGCGGGCACGCGATCGACAAGGTGAACCCGAACATCGACGCGGCATGAATCCATGACGTCGCAACGTTGTTGTTCGCGTCGCCGATCCACGCGACCGTGCGTCCGCCGATGGCGCCGAGCTGCTCTTCGAAGGTCATGATGTCGGCAAAGACCTGACACGGGTGCGAGTAATTGGTCAGGCCGTTGATCACCGGCACGTCCGCATGCTCGGCCAGTTCCAGCAGTTCCGCATGCTCAGTCGTTCGTAACATGATGATGTCGACATAGCGCGACAAGACCCGTGCGGTATCTGCAACCGTCTCGCCGCGTCCGAGTTGCAGTTCGGCGGCGTTCAGGACGATGGTTTCCCCCCCGAGCTGGCGCATGGCCACGTCGAACGAGACCCGCGTGCGCGTGGAGGGCTTGGAGAACAGCATCGACAGCACCTGGCCGCGCGCCAGATGGGCGATCGACAGCCGGTCGCGCTGAAACCGCGCCTTCATCGCATGGGCGCGTTGCAGCAGCCGGTGCAGATCCGGCACGTCGAGCGTGTTCAGGTCGATGAAATGACGGGGTGTCATAGCGGGTTCCTATCAACCGGGCTGGCCGGGCGCCAGATGCGGCGAAACGGGTCCGACGGGAAGGGTCAGCCGTGAGGCGTCGCGCGCGCCGTATCCGCTTCGCTGAGCGCCGACAGCGTCGCGTCGAGACGCGCGCAGGCCTCGCGGACTTCGTCTTCGCCTATGTTCAACGGCGGCACGAGACGCACGACGTTCTCACCTGCGGCCACTGCGAGCATATGCTGTGCCCGCAGCGCAGCGACCACATTGCCCACGGGCGGGGTGCATTTCAGACCGATCAACAGCCCCTCGCCGCGCACCTCTTCGATCATGCCGGGATGCGCGTCGCTGATCTCCGCCAGCCGCTGGCGCAACCTTAGCCCGATTTGGCGCACATGCGCCAGAAATTCGGGCTCCAGCACAATGTCGAGCACGGCGTTGGCCACCGCCATTGCCAGCGGGTTGCCGCCGAAGGTCGAGCCGTGGGTGCCCACGGTCATGCCATGCGCCGCCCGCTCGGTCGCAAGACAGGCCCCGACGGGGAAGCCGCCGCCCAGCCCCTTGGCCGCCGCCACGATGTCGGGCGCAATGCCGGCGTGCTCATGGGCGAAAAACCGGCCGGTCCGGCCGATGCCGGACTGCACTTCGTCCAGGATCAGCAGCAGGTCGTGCGCGTCGGCCAGTTCGCGCAGCGCGCGCAGGAACGGCCAGCCCGGATGGCGGACGCCGCCTTCGCCCTGAATTGGCTCGATCAGGATTCCCGCGGTTTCCGGCGTTATCGCGTCGCGCACCGCCTCGATGTCGCCGAGCGGCACCTGGTCGAAGCCAGGCATCGGCGGGCCGAAACCGCTGAGCATCTTTTCCTGCCCGCCGGCGGCGATGGTGGCCAGCGTCCGGCCATGGAACGCGCCCTCGAAGGTGATGAGCCGGTAGCGTTCCGGCGCCCCCCCGGCCGAATGAAATTTCCGGGCCATTTTCATGGCGCATTCCAGCGCCTCGGCCCCCGAGTTGGTGAAGAACACCGTGTCCGCGAAACTCGCGGCGCACAGCCGCTCGGCCAGCCGCTCCTGCCCGGCGACGCGGAACAGGTTGGAGGTGTGCCACAGCTTATGCGCCTGATCGGAAAGCGCTTCGGCAAGTTTCGGATGCGCGTGTCCCAGTACGTTCACGGCAATGCCCGCGGTGAAGTCGAGATAACGCTCGCCGTCCGCTGTAAACAGATAGGCGCCCTCGCCGCGCTCGAAAACGAGGTCGGCGCGGGCGTAAGTTGGCAGCACCGCCGGCATCACTGGAGACTTTCGGTTCGATTGCAGGGCACGCACGCCCAATCAAAAAAAGCCGCCCCGCGGCGACTTTGGAATACAAGCATATTCCCGACTTCGCTGCATCGTGTCAATTGGCCGAAAAGACACAGTGCGGCAATAATTTCCGCCAATCCGGGCCGCAAAGGGGGCTCAGCGTTTGAGTTTTGCCGACGGGCGTGGCACTTGGTTAATGGATCGTTACAGGCCCATGCGAGTTGCTCTAACGCAACACTGGCGGGCCGGACGGTATGACAGGGGTGGCGGCCCGGTTCTAGTCCTCAGTTTCCGCCTCGGCCAGCGTTCATCCGGTCGCGCGTTTCCTGCGATCCGGCGAGAGTTTCGTTCCGCTGCCGAAAGTATCTTCCCAGTACAGCGTTTGTCGTCGTTCTCGACACTGATCACGAGATTGGTCCGCGCGTAGCCGCGTTGCGTCCAGCGGGGGTTGTTGGCGCTGCGTCTGCGCGCGCCGGCGCCGCTGGCATTGCGCGGTGCCGAGAAGATCGCCATGAGGAGGCTTTGATGGCATGGACGGATGAGCGCGTCGCGCTGCTGACAAGACTATGGAACGAGGGGCACACGGCCAGCCAGATCGCCGAGCAATTCGGCGACATCACGCGCAATGCCGTGATTGGCAAGGTTCACCGGCTCGGGCTTTCCGGGCGCGCCGCGGCGTCGCGCTTCCGGGCCGCGCGTATCAAGATGCGCCCGCGCACGCACAGGCCTGATGGCGGGGCTGTGGCGCAATACCCGGTGAACGGCAATGCGGCGCTCAAGGCCGAGCCGGACGCCTTGCAGGCCTGGCCCGCCCCTGCGCGCCGGCCGGCGCTGCGCCCCGTGGCGCAGCCCGCCTCTGAAACAGGGCCGGTCGTGGGACTTCTGGAGTTGAAGGAAAGCAGTTGCCGCTGGCCGATCGGCGATCCGGATCAGCCGGGCTTCGGCTTTTGTGGCTGCCGCAAGGCGGCGGAGGGCCCCTATTGCGAGCGCCATGCGGCTCAGGCATTTCAGCCGGCGCAACGCCGCCGCGCTGCCGAGAAGCAAGCGGCCTGACGCGAGCGTGTCCGATGTGAGGAAAACGGGTGGCGCGGGTGTTCGTGGCGATTGTTGAAGCGCGCTACGCGCCCGCCCCGGATCTCTTGCTGCTGTTTTCACCCAGTGCGTAGCCGGCGCCGCGGACCGTGCGGATCGGGTCCTGTTCCCGCCCGCGGTTCAGCGCCTTGCGCAGCCGCCCGATATGGACATCGACAGTGCGCTCGTCGACGAAGACGTCGCGGCCCCAGACGCCGTCGAGTAACTGCGTGCGGGTGAAAACGCGGCCGGGGCTTTCCATCAGGAATTCCAGCAGCCGGTATTCGGTCGGACCGATGCGAAGCTCGCGGCCGCCGCGCAGCACCCGGTGCGCCTCGCGGTCCATGACGATATCGCCGACCTCGAGCGTGTCCTGCAGCCGGTTCGGATTGGTGCGCCGCAGGATCGCGCGCACGCGCGCCAAAAGCTCGGGCAGCGAGAACGGCTTCACCACGTAATCGTCCGCGCCGGTCGTCAGGCCGCGGATGCGGTCGGATTCCTCGCTGCGCGCCGTCAGCATGAGGATCGGGATATTGCGCCCGGCCCGGCCGGTGCGCAGGCGGCGGCAAAGCTCCAGCCCGGAGATGCCGGGCAGCATCCAGTCGAGAATGATCAGATCGGGCGCATCCTCGGCGACCACGATCTCGGCATCCTCGCCGCGCGAGACGGTCGTGACCGAAAAGCCGTCGGCCTCCAGGTTGTAGCGCAGGAGCATGGCCAGCGGCTCTTCGTCCTCGACGACCAGAACCTTAGCGGACATCGTCACCGGCTCTCGCGTGCTTGCTACAGCATTGGGCGATAAATCCGGATCGTCCGATGCTGTAGAGTCTCTGGTTGTCGCGCCGGGTTTGCGAAAAACCGGTTTCCACTTTTTCGCCCGGCGCTCTAGGTGTTGCTGTCGTCACTGCTTTCCGTCACGTCCTCGGCC
>JBKGZY010000002.1:0-44500 GCA_046543175.1 Dichotomicrobium sp. | reverse complement strand
GCAGCGCATCACTGACGTGCTGCACCCGGGACGACGTTTGTGGTTCACTGTGAGCGCAACGAAGCGGTGACGTTGGAGGCATTTCAATCCGGTCGGAACGCGGGCTGGGCGATCAGTCCGGAAGCTCAATGACCATGCCATCATAAGCCGGCGCGATGCCCTCGGGCAGTTCCCGGCGCAGTGCGTTGTAGTCGAGATCGTTGTGCATATGCGTGAGGATGCCGCGCGTCGCGCCGATGCTGCGGACCGCATCGACCGCCTGATCGACCGTGTAATGGCCGGGATGCGGCGTATGGCGCAGCGCATCGACGATCCAGACATCGAGACCATCCAGTAGCGGCAGCGATTCCTCGGGCAGCCCGCTGATATCGCTGGAATAGGCCAGCCCGCCCACGCGAAACCCCAGCGACACGATATTGCCGTGCAGTTGCGCGAACGGCATCGCCTCGACCGGGCCGCCAGCGCCGTCCACCCTGACAGGCTGGCCGGCTTCAATGGTGTGCGGCCGCAGGATCGGCGGATACGGGCTGCCTTCCGGCGTTTCGAAGCAGTAGCCGAAACGGTGTTCCAGCGATTCCCGCGTGGGTTCGTCGAAATAGACGTCGAGCTGCTCGCGGCGGCGGAACACGATGGCGCGCAGATCGTCGATGCCGTGGGTGTGGTCGGCGTGATCGTGGCTGAACAGCACGGCGTCGAGCCATGTCACGTCGTGGCGCAGAAGCTGCGCGCGCATATCGGGCGAGGTATCGACAAGCACCGTCGTCGCCCCTTCCGCGCTGATGCGTTCGATCAGCAGCGAGCAGCGTGTGCGGTGATTGCGCGGCTCGTTCGGGTCGCAATTGCCCCAGTCGCCGCCGATGCGCGGGACGCCCCCGGACGATCCGCAGCCGAGGATTGTAAAGCGCAAGCTCATCAGGCCACGCGGCCTTCATGCTGTGGGGCGACGCCGGCATTGCGCGGCAGCCGGGTGAAGAGCCGGTGGACGTTTTCGGTGGTCGCGCGCGCCAGTTCGTCTTCGCTCACGCCCTTGACCTCGGCGAGCCTGGCGGCCGTGTAGCGAACGAAAGCGGGCTCGTTGCGCTTGCCGCGATACGGCATGGGCGCGAGATAGGGCGCGTCGGTCTCGACAAGCAGCCGGTCCATCGGCACGGTGGCGGCGATCTCGCGCAGTTCCTCGGATTTCTTGAATGTCAGCACGCCGGAGAACGACACGTACAGCCCGAGCGCCAGCCCACGCCGCGCCAGGTCCGGCCCCGAGGTGTAGCAGTGGAGCACGGCGGTGAACGCGCCTTTCGCCATCTCGTCTTCGAGGATGTCGGCGGTATCGGCCTCGGCCTCGCGCGAATGGATAACCAGCGGCAGGCCGGTTTGCCGCGCGGCCTCGATATGACGGCGGAAGCCCGCCTTCTGGTCCTCGACCGCGCTGAAGTCATAATGATAGTCGAGACCCGCTTCGCCGATGGCGACGACCTTCTCGCGCTGCGCCGCGCTCAGGATGTCATCCAGCGGCACGTCCTTTTCCTCGCTCGCGTAATGCGGATGCGTGCCGGCGGAGCAGAACACGTCGTCGTAGCCTTGCGTCAGCGCGTGGATGTCCTCGAAGCGGCGTAGCCGGGTGGAGATCGTGATGATCGGGCTGACCCCGGCGGCGCGGGCGCGTTCGATCACCGCGTCGCGCTCCGGCGCGAAGTCGGGGAAGTCGAGATGGCAATGACTGTCGATAAGCATCACTGAGCCGCCTGGCCTTCTTCCTGTTCGACGAAGCGCGGAAACACCGGCGCCGGCTTTGGCAGGTCCGTGCCGGGGACAAGCCGGCCGGCTTCCCCGAGATGCGCGAAGTCGCGGGCGGCGGCCGGGACCGCGAGTTGATCCAGCAACTTCGCAGTGGCCTCCGGCGTGAGTGCCTGCGCAAGAATTGCGACCTGCCGGACCGTTTCGGCCGTTACATACAACACCGTGCCCATGCGCGCCGGATCGGTCTTTTTCAGCGCCCATGGCTCCTGCGCGGCGAAATAGCGGTTGGCCTCGGCCACCACGGCCCAGATCGCCTCGGCCGCCTTGTGGATCGCCTGTGTCTCCAGCGCGTCGCGCACCTTGCCGACCGCGCCATCGGCCAAGTCCAGCAGCGCGCGGTCCTCACCCGTGAATTCGCCCGGCTCCGGCAGCACGCCGCCGCAGTTCTTGGCGATCATGCTTAGCGAACGCTGCGCGAGATTGCCCAGATCGTTCGCCAGATCGGCATTGATGCGCGCGACGATCGCCTCGTGGCTGTAGCTGCCGTCCTGCCCGAACGGGACTTCGCGCAGCAGGAAATAGCGAAGCTCGTCCACGCCATAGACCGAGACCAGAGCGAACGGATCGACGACATTGCCGACCGATTTCGACATCTTTTCGCCGCGGTTGAACAGGAAGCCGTGGGCGAAGACGCGCCCCGGCAGCGGCAGGCCCGCCGACATCAGAAAGGCCGGCCAGTAGACGGCGTGGAAGCGCAGGATGTCCTTGCCGATGACATGCAGGTCCGCCGGCCAGTATTTCTTGTAGGATTCGCTGTCCGTGTCCGGATAACCGACGCCGGTGATATAGTTCGTCAGCGCATCGACCCAGACATAGACAACATGCCCCGGCGCGTCCGGCACCGGCACGCCCCAGTCCAGCGTCGTGCGCGAGATCGACAGGTCCAAAAGCCCGCTCTCGACAAAGCTTGTCACCTCGTTGCGCCGCTCCGGCGGCAGGATGAAATCCGGCTGCTCGGCGTAGAGCTTGAGAAGTTCCGGGCCGTATTTCGACAGCCGGAAGAAGTAGGTCTCTTCCTCCGTCCACTCCACGGGCGTGCCGGAGGGGCCGCGGCGCACACCGTCCTCGCCGACCTCCGTCTCGTTCTCGGCATAGAACGCCTCGTCGCGGACCGAGTACCATCCCGCATACGTGTCGAGATAGATGTCGCCCGCGGCTTCCATCCGCTTCCAGATATCGGCGACCGCCCTGTAATGGCGCGGTTCGGTCGTGCGAATGAAATCATCGTTCGAGACGTTCAGCGCCCGGCACATTTCCTTGAACCGCGGCGTGTTCTGATCCCCCAGTTGTTGCGGGCTCAGCCCTTCCTTCTGGGCCGTCTGCTTCATCTTCAGCCCGTGCTCGTCCACGCCGGTCAGGAAATAGACGTCGTAACCGTCGAGGCGGCGGAACCGCGCCAGCGCGTCGGTGGCGATGGCCTCGTAAGCATGGCCGATATGCGGTGCCCCGTTGGGGTAGGAAATCGCCGTGGTCAGGTAATATGCGGGCTTTTCGGTCATGGACAATCATCTGGTGTTGAATGGCGCGCGCGGCACCTGACAAACTTGGTGCGATGCGCGTGCAGATGGCGGGGACTCAGTCCGGCACGGCTCTCTGGGCCTGCCGCGCGGCGTCCTCGATCACGGTGAATAAACGCATCAGCGCAGCGGCCCTGTCGAGATTGAGCGTCTCGGCATCCGCGCGCAATTGCTTTCCTGTGTCCCACACCTCCATCCATCGCGCAAGACTGCGGGCGTTGAACACGCCGGGCGTTTCCGGAGAATGGGCGGCATCCCGGATGCCCGCCGCAAGAGCATCCTCGACAAGGTCGAAGACGAGATCGTGTCCGATCCCGGACTTGGCGTTGCCGGCCGTGTCGATCAACCGGAAAACCTCGGCATCATCCATGCGCGGCAGGCGCTCGAAAATCCGCCGCACCGCGGCCTGAAGTTCTGCCCCGCCGGCGGCCATCAATTCCAGCGCGCGCCGCGGCCGGCCATTCGCCGCGCTCAGGATCGCTTCGAGCGTGTCCGCTTCGGGCAGGTCGGGGCCAGCTTCGGCGCATACCGCCTTAACGGCGCGGCCCGTCTCCTCATGGCTCAGCGGGCGCAGCCGCAGCCGCTCGCAGCGCGAGGCGATGGTAGGGAGCAGGCGCCCCGCACTCGTGGCGATCAGGAAGAACAACGTGCGTGCGGGCGGTTCTTCCAGCGATTTCAACAGCGCGTTGGCGGAACTGGCATTCAGGTCGTCGGCATAATCAACGATCACGACGCGCCATCCCGCCCCCGCCGTCGTGCCGAGGAAATGCTTGAGCCGGCGGACGTCATCCACCGCGATCCGAGTGCGCAGCTTTTTCGTCTGCGGGTTGAGAGTGCGGCGCATCACCATAAGCCTCGGATGCGCCTGCGCGGCGACAAGCCGCCGGGTCTCTTCCGCCGCCTCTACGCCGTGGGCGAGCGCTTCAGCCGCGAAATCGTAGACCAGCGTCGCCTTGCCGATGCCCGGCGGCCCGGCGACGATCCAGCCATGCGCGATACGCCCCGTTCGCAGCCGCTCGCCAAGCCGGGCGCGCGCAGCGTCGTGCCCGATCACGCCCGCGGTCTCGCGCGGATGCGGCCAGTCGCCGAGCCGGTCGGCTTCGGGTGTCGGGGCTGGGGTTTCGGCGGTCTGTCGCGCGGCTCTGGCCATGACGTTCTTATGGACTCAGGCGCTCTTCGACGGTCTTCCAGATCGCGGATTCCACCGCGTCGGGATCAGCGGAGGCGTCAATCACCGCGCAGCGCCACGGCTCGCAACGCGCGATGTTCAGGAATTCCGAGCGCAAGTTCTGGTGAAACGCCAGTGGCATCTTTTCATAGCGGTCCTTCTCGGTGCCCCCGAGCCGCTCCAGCGCCTGTTCCGGCGGCAGGTCGAGGATCAGCGTCAAATCCGGGCGCGTCGGCCAGACGATGGTGCGCTCCAGCCCCTCCAGCACCGACAGCGGCACATCCCCGCCCGCGCCCTGGTAGGCGCGCGTGGAATCGGAAAAGCGGTCGCACACCACCCATTTGCCCGCCTTGAGCGCCGGGCGGATGGTGATCTCCAGATGCGAGTGGCGCGCAGCGTAGAACAGCGACGCCTCCGCGAGCCCGCCGAACCGCTCGATCTTGCCCGACAGCAGCAACTCGCGGATCTGCTCGGCGCGGGGCGAACCGCCCGGCTCACGGGTCAGTACCACCTCGTGCCCGCGCTGTTCCAGCCGGTCGCGCAGACGCTTGGCCTGCGTGGACTTGCCCGCCCCTTCGCCGCCTTCCAGCGTGATGAACTTGCCTGTCGCCACCGTTTCTGCCACCTTGCGCCGCCCTGACGGGCCATGGCCCGCAGCGATGATTTATAACAGCCAGCGAGTAGCCCGGATGGAGCGCAGCGGAGTCGAAGAGGGGCGCGCAGCGACCAAATCCGGGGCACTCTGACAATTGATCCCGGGTTGCGCTTCTCTTCACCCGGGCTACGCAGACGCCGCCGACCGGCGAAGATTTATAACAGCCAGCCAAAGGCCAGCATCAGGATCGTGTCGAATCCACGCGAAACAATGCCGCCCGTGGCGATATCCTCCGCGGCATAGAGCGGGGCGCTGTTGCTGATGCCCTCATCCGTTGTCACCCGGATCTCGGCAACCCGTTCGCCGCGTTCGATCGGCGGATACAAAGGCCCGTGATAGGCGATTTCCGCGGAGATGCGGTCGCGGTTCGTCGCGCGCGGCAGCAGGATCATCACATCGCCCTTGCCCGTCAACTCGACAAAGCGGCTCGAACCGCCCCAAACCCGCGCGGTCCCCACGATTTCGCCCGCATCGAACAGCCTGAACTCCTTGAAACTGTTCAGCCCCCAGCTCAGAAGCTGGATCGTCTCGTTGCGCCGCGCGGTGCGCGTCTCCAGACCGTTGACGACGGCGATCATCCGCCGGCCGTCCTTTTCCGCCGAAACGACGATGCCATAGCCTGACTCTTCCGTGTAGCCGGTCTTGAGGCCGTCCGCCTCCCCGGTGCGGGCCAGACGATTGCGGTTGTAGAAGGTGTGCCGGCGATACTTGAACTCGCTCTCCGAGAAGTAGTGATAATACTCGGGATATGTCTGGATGACATGGCGTGCCAGCACTGCCAGATCGCGCGGCGTCATGTAGTGATTCGGGTCGGGCAGCCCGGTCGAATTGACGAAATTGGAATTTTTCAGGCCGATCTTGTCAGCGTATTCGTTCATCATCCGGGCGAACGCCTCCTCCGACCCGACGAGGCCCTCAGCCAGAACGATGCTCGCGTCATTGCCCGACTGGATGGCCACGCCGCGGATGAGCTGCTCGACCGTGGCGAAGGAATTGATGGGCGCGAACATGGCGGAAGTGCCCGACGGTGCCCCGCCGGTGCGCCAGGCGTTCTCGCTGACATTGAACTCGTCGTCCAGGCTCAGCCGGTCTTCCTTGAGCGCCTCGAACACCACGGCCAGCGTCATGAGCTTGCTCATGCTTGCCGGCGGCATGCGCTCGTCGCCCCGCTTGTTGTAGAGAACCGCGCCGGTCTCGTAATCCATCAGGAAGGCGTAGGGCGCATCGCTCTGAAACGCGGCCTGCACGTCGCCGGCGAACAATACACCCAGCGCGGCGAGGCCCGCGAGAGCCGCCGTCCGAACTACGGAAACAAATCTGCGCACGTCTTCGCCCCCGAAGTCAACGCAACCCAAATCGCTCTTCCCCCGCGCCCGTCACGGTCGGGGCATCGCAATGACTTAACACCAGATGCGCCGGGGAAATCAACCGTCCCCGGGGCGCCTGTCACGCGGCCTTGAAAACCTTCCCATCTCCTGCCCTGCCGCGCCGTAACGGGTGGGGCCGTCGCGAGACCACGGCTGTGCCGCAAGGAAGGTCTGCTCGTAGCTGTCATCGCCATCAAGCGGTGCCGGTTTCAGATAGGTGACACGCACAGGCCCGGTTCCGTTTTTCCTGATACGCAGCAGGCGCGCGGCACGGCGGGACAGGTCGATGATCCGGTTGCGGGCGAACGGACCGCGATCGTTGACCCGCAACACGAGGGAGCGGCCATTCTCCAAATGCGTAACCTTGACATAGCTGGGTAATGGCAGCGTCGGATGCGCGGCGGTCAGCGCGTCCATGTCATAGATCTCGCCATTGGCCGTCTGTCGGCCGTGAAACATGGTGCCGTACCACGACGCGATGCCCGCACGGTCGTAATCGGGGTCTTCGCGCGGCACCACGGTTTGACCGGCCGCCTTGTAGGGGGTGCCGACCTTGCGCACGCCGCCGCCCTTGGGAACCGGCTCGCCCGGTCGCACCAGGCGCGGGCTGAGCTTTCCCGCCTCGTCATCCGGGCCGTCGAGCGATCCGAACAGCGCAGCGACCGCAGATTGCGAGGTGCTGCCGCTTCCCGTGCTGGCAAGGCTCAAAGATGCTTCGGAAGGTTCAGGGCGGGCACATGCGCTCAGCAGCAGACCTGTCAGCACCAGGCCCGCGCAACGCATCACATTAGCCGGCGGGAACATGATTGCTTTCTCGCTCACGATGAAACCTGCTAGGGAACGCGGGCACCGTCGTCCGGCACGGGCCGCGTGGGTGGGTGTTTCATAACGAAACAGTCTCAGCGCGCGGTAAAACGCGCCGCTACAATTCGAACGATCCCAGCAGTTCGTGATTCGCGCGGCGATGCTGTGGCAGGCCTGCGGGCCTGGACAAAAAATCGCGATGATTCAACAAGGAGCGCCGCAGATGTTGGGGGCGAAAGGCACTGGAGCGCGCGAGCATGGCGCCGGAGAGTGGCGAAGCACAACTTAACCGGACGGTAACCCTGCCCGCGCTGACGCTTTATGGCATCGGGGTGATCGTCGGGGCCGGCATCTATGTGCTGATCGGCGAGACGGCCGCGAAAGCCGGCTTTTACACGCCGCTGGCCTATCTCGCCGCCTCGGTGCTGGTCTCGCTCACGGCGGCGTCCTACGCCGAACTCTGCGCGGCCCATCCGGTGAGCGCCGCCGAAACCGCCTATATCCGCGCCGGGCTGGGGATCGAATCGCTGGCCACGCTCGCCGGGCTGCTGGTGTGCCTCTCAGGGATCGTGTCCTCGGCGACCCTGATCCAGGGCGGCGCGGGCTATGCCTCGTCGCTGTCGGACCTGCCGCCGGACGCGCTGGCCATTGCGTTCGCGCTGGCGCTCGGCACCATCGTGGGGCTTGGCATACGCCTGTCGGTGGGGGTGATCGCAACCATCACCGTCGTGGAAACCGGCGCGCTGATCGTGATCGCCGCGCTCGGCCTGACGGATTTCGAGGCGGTCCGCGCCGGCGTATCGGCGCATTACACGCCCTTCGACGGGGCCGCGGCGGTCGGCGTCATCTCCGGTGTGCTGCTTGCCTTCTTTGCCTTTATCGGCTTCGAGGACATGGTCAACATCGCAGAGGAGGTGAAGCACCCCGAGCGCAACATGCCGATTGCCATCGCCCTGGCGCTCGTCAGCGTGACGGTCCTCTACATGGCGATCGCGCTGGTGGCGGTGCTTTACGCCGATATCAGCGAACTCGCCGCGTCTCGGGCACCGCTCAGCCTCGTCTTCGAGCGGATCACCGGCCTGTCTGGGGCGGTCGTGAGCATGATCGCGATCTTCGCGGCGCTGGGCGGCGTGATCGCGCAGATGGTGATGTCGACCCGCATCCTTTACGGGCTGGGTCGTATGGGCAAAGTCCCCGGCTGGTTCGCCGTGGTGCATCCGCGCACGCAGACTCCGGTCAACGCGACCGTCCTGGTGACCGCGGCCATCGTCGTGCTGGCCTTTTTCCTGCCCACGCGCGAACTGGCCGAGACGAGCGCCGCGGGGACACTGTTCGCGTTTTCCTTCGTGAACCTGTCGCTGTGGCGGCTGAAGGGGCGCCCCGGCTACCAGCCCGTGGGATTTTCCATACCGCGTTTCGTGCCACTTCTCGGCGCGGTGTTGTCGCTGGCATTCCTGCTCAACGAACTCGTGCGCCGCTTTGTGTAGGGCGCGTCAGCCGCTGCTGCGTGCCGCGCTCTTGCTTCCGCCCGAAGCGCGCCGCTTCGCCGGACCTTTCTGCTGCCCCGTCAACATCAGACTGCGCTGGCTCAGCGTCGACTGGGCGACATTCCAGACAAAGGAAAACGAGTTTAGCGAGTTTTCGTCGATCCGGTCGTCGTCGAGATCGGCGATGACCTCGTTGAAGATGGCGAACAGGTTGCGGCGGATTTCCTCGATCCGTTCAAGGCTGGTCGCCTCCTCGGCCTCATCGACCAGCGCGGCGATCTTCATGTTGTAGCGGTCGGCGCGGTTCTTGCGCGTGTTCGACAGCCATGTGCGAGCCTGCCACATGCCCGAGACCAGCAGAACCAGCACCGAGACGGCAACCCCGATCGGCTCGGCGTATGCGACGAGCAGCGCCGGCTTGTCCCGCTGGTAATAGCTCTCCGCGCCGGGATGGACCCCGATCGCAAGCTTTTGCTGGCCGGTCGGCTCGGAGATGAAGGCGGCCTGCGGGTTCGTCTTCACCATCCGCTGGCGGTGCTCATACAGAGTCGTGACAACGGCGTTCGCAATCTCGTCGGGCATGTCGTGATTGGCGACGAGCAGCGCATCCACGCTCAGCACTTCCACCGGCTCGGGCGGCACCGGCTTGTCCCCGGAATAAACCCCCTTGGGAACTTCCATGAGTGTCAGGGCCGGATCGAACAGCGCCATTGCCTGCGCCTGGTCGAGCCCCAGCAACTGTATGTTGTCACGGCGAATGCTCTGCGCGATAGCGTCGTTGCCCAGCGCCATCACCACGAACAGCCCGTCCACCGTGCCGTCTTCCAGCGCCCTCAGCCCGTCCTGAAGCGAACCGGACACCGGCTGGATCGAGTTTTTTGACACCTGGTAATGCTCGATCAGCGTGAAGAAGGCGTTGTTCGATCCCGAGCCTTCCGGCATCAGCGCCACCCGCTTGCCGGCAAGATCGCCGACATCGGAAATTTCTCGGTCCCCGCGCACGAGCAGATGAAATACCTCCGGATAGAGCCGGGCGAGCAGCCTGACATCGCGCGTGACCGGCGTGTTGCTCTGGACAAAGCCGAGAACGTTCGGGTTCGAGCGGACCAGACGCGCATTGTCGCTGGCGCCGTCGCTCTGCACGATCCGCGTGTGGATAGGCGGATCGCCCTGGCTCAGCGTTTCGGCGATCGCCTCCCCGAGCGCATGATATGTGCCGTTTTCGGTTCCCGTCGCAATCGTGACCTGCGCGGCCCTGCCACCCGTGACCAGCGCATAGACGATGCCGATGGCGAGCACGGTGGCGACGCCGATGCCGGCCGGCAGCCAACGCCAAACTCCATCCGATGGCGGTCTCAGACGCCCGGCTTGCCGCCGGATGCGCTCGAATGCCGGATTGTCGCGGGGCATCCAGTGCTCCTGGCCAGCGGCTCGCGCACGCCGGCGTCAAACAAGGCGGCTGCGCTCCACCGCCGCGGCCACGAACGAGGCGAACAGGGGGTGCGGCTCGAAGGGCCGGGATTTCAGCTCCGGGTGGAATTGCACGCCGATGAACCACGGGTGATCCGGTATCTCTACGATCTCCGGCAGCAGGCCATCGGCCGATACGCCTGTAACGCGCAGGCCGGCGCGTTCGAGCTGGTCGCGGTAGTGCATGTTCACCTCGTAGCGGTGGCGGTGACGCTCGGAGATCTGCCCCGCATGGTAAATGTCCGCGACCCGGCTGCCGGGAGTCAGCACCGCCTCGTACGCGCCCAGCCGCATGGTTCCGCCCAGATCGCCCGACTCCGCGCGCTGCTCCAGTTCATTGCCGCGCATCCACTCGGTCATCAGACCGATGATCGGCACGTCTGCCGGTCCGAATTCCGTCGAGTTCGCGCCCGGCAGCCCCGCGAGATGCCGCGCCACCTCGATTACCGCCATCTGCATGCCGAAACAGATGCCGAAATAAGGCACTCCGCGTGTCCGGGCGAACCCGGCCGCGGCGATCTTGCCCGCCGAGCCGCGTTCGCCGAAACCGCCCGGCACGATGATGCCATTGACGTTCTCCAGGAAAGGCGTCGGGTCTTCGCGCTCGAACACCTCGGCCTCGATCCACGAGATATTGACACGTACGCGGTTGGCGATACCACCATGCACCAGCGCCTCTGTTAATGATTTGTAGGCATCCTGCAACTCGGTGTATTTGCCGACGATGGCGATCGTCACATCGCCATCCGGGTTGGCGATGGTCTCGGAGATGGTCTCCCAGCGCGTCAGATCGGGCAGCGGCGCACCGTCGATCCCGAAGGCGTCGAGCACGGCGCTGTCCAGCCCCTCGTTGTGATAGGCAATCGGCACGTCGTAGATGCTGGGCACATCGAGCGCCTGTATCACCGCCTCCGCGCGCACATTGCAGAACAGGGCGATCTTGCGGCGTTCTTCCGGCGGCACTTCGCGGTCGGCCCGGCACAACAGGATGTTGGGTTGAATGCCGATTGAGCGCAGTTCCTTGACCGAATGCTGGGTCGGCTTGGTCTTCAACTCACCCGCCGCCCTGACATAGGGCAGCAGCGTGAGATGGATGAAGATCGCGTCACGCGGCGGCAGCTTGATGGAAAGCTGGCGGATCGCCTCGAAGAACGGCAAGCCCTCGATATCGCCCACCGTGCCGCCGATCTCGCACAACACGAAATCGACGTCCTCGTTGCCCTCCACGATGAAGTCCTGGATGGCGTTGGTCACATGCGGGATGACCTGGACCGTGCCGCCGAGGAAGTCCCCGCGCCGTTCCTTGGCAATGATGTCGGAATAGATGCGCCCCGTCGTGACGTTGTCGGCCTGGCTGCACGGCACGCCGGTGAACCGCTCGTAATGGCCGAGATCGAGATCGGTTTCCGCGCCGTCGTCGGTTACGAACACCTCCCCGTGCTGGAAGGGACTCATCGTGCCCGGATCGACATTCAGATACGGGTCCAGCTTGCGCAGCCGGACGGTGTAGCCGCGCGCCTGAAGCAGCGCGCCGAGTGCCGCCGAGGCCAGTCCCTTGCCGAGAGAGGAAACCACGCCGCCGGTGATGAAGATATATCGCGCCATGGACCTCCAAATTACACGCATGCCCGCGCGCGCGAAGCACGCGCGTGCGCCTTTCCACAGGCGGAGCGCGCGGCTTGTCGGATAAATCTTATTCCGGGCGCGGGACTTCCGGTTGCGGCGAAGTTTCCTCGGGCGCGATCGTCTCCAGATCGGGCAGCGCCGGGTCAGAGGTTTCCCCTTGGGTCGCCGGCCCGTCGCCCAGCGATGGCCCCGTCGAGCGCAGATCGGCCAGAACGGTTAGGGCGATACTCGTCGCGAAGAACGCCGCCGCCATGTAGGCCGTGGCACGGGTGAGCAGGTTCCCGGACCCGCGCCCCGACATGAATCCACCGCCACCACCGCCGATTCCGAGGGCGCCGCCCTCGGAACGCTGAAGCAGGATGATCGCGACCATCGCGATACAGATCATCAGGTGAATGACGAGAACGAATGTGATCATGCTTTATCCAATTCGGTTAGCATCCGCGCGGCCCACGGTCATCCCTGGTCCTTGGGCCCCTTGGACGGCGGCGGCGGTGTCACGGTCCGGGTCACGCCCGTCTCCGAGTCGGGCGCCGCCGGCTTGCGCCCCGGTACGGGCGGAACGACGTCGAGCCGCCGCGGCTCATCCGCGGTTTTCGCGGGCAGCGCGGCATACTGTTCGGGGCAGCGAAATGCCAGCGCCTCCTTGATCCGGATATACCGCTGGATAAGATCGAGTTGCGGTTCCGTCAAGTTCGCCTGCGCCCACTCCGCGCCTTTCCGGAAATGCCCGCGGACGCCCAAGCGTATCAGGGTCCGGCGCTCGGCCGCATAACGCTCGCAGGCCGCTTCGGTCAGCGGAAGCGCCACGGCCTGCCCGGCGAAGAACGACCCGGCCATGCACAGCGCGACGACCGCGGATGTGGTCAGGACGCGGCGGGACGTCATGGCGACACATGGTCCTCCGCTGACTGCGCGGTCCGCTCGGCCCGCACCCGCGCGGATGCAATGGCGAGAAGACTCTCGGCCTTCAGGCTCGCGCCGCCAACCAGAGCGCCGTGGACATCCATGGCGCTGAGCACGGTGGCGGCATTGTCCGGTGTCACGGAGCCGCCATACAGCAGTCGAAAGCCGGACGCGGCCTCGTTGCCAAGGATAGTCGCCAACTCCTGCGCGATGAAGTTGTGCGCTTCGCCGATCTCGTCCTGCGTGGGCGTCTTGCCCGTTCCGATCGCCCAGACGGGCTCGTAGGCGACGATCGTGTTCCGCCGGGTTGCCATCGGCGGGACGGAGCCGTGCAACTGGCGGCGGAGCACGTTGAAAGTCAGACCCATCTGCCGCTCGCCGAGGGTTTCGCCGACACAGATGATCGCCTGCATGCCCGCACGCAGGGCCGCCCGCGCCTTCTGCTGCACGTCCCGATCGCGCTCGCCATGATAGCTGCGCCGCTCGGAATGGCCGAGAATGACCGTGCTCGCCCCGGCATCGGCGAGCATCTCCGGGGAAATATCGCCGGTGTAGGCGCCGGAAATGTCATGATGACAGTCCTGCGCACCGATCTGCAGGGATGATCCGCCGGCGATATGCGCGAATGCCATGACCAGTGTCACGGGCGGACAAACGATCAGATCGGCCTTCCCGGCGGTTCCCGCACCGAGCGCGTCGATCAGCTTGTGCAATTCGCCGGTCGAGGAGCGCAGGCCGTTCATTTTCCAGTTGCCGACGATGAGCGGCTTCGTCAAAGTCATAACGTCTTCCGCCTTCTGGTTGGAGCGCCAAGCGGTCTAACACGCGCGCAAGGCGGCGGCTAGTTCAAAGGCTTCCGGGTTAACGGCTGAGGTGCGCCCGTGCGTCCGGGTTGGCACCCGCTCGAAAAGCGTGATTGCGTGAAATCGGCGCGATTATAACGTTTCCGGGGCGATTGTGGACCCCTTGGTACCATACCGACGATAACAAAAACATCTTCGCCGCATGCAGGCCGGTTTACCTTGCGGGCACCGCTTCCCGCACCTATTGTACCGGGCAAGAAGCGGCCGGAAGCGCCACATTTGCAGATCATTTCGACAAAGCACCTCACCCGACATGCTTGATAATCTCAGGAAGAATGCCAGCGGATGGCTTGCCAAAATCCTGATCGGGCTCCTGATCGTCAGTTTCGCGGTTTGGGGCATCGCGGACCAGTTTACCGGCGGCAACGAGCAGGTGCTGGCGCGGGTGGCCGATGAAGAGATCCCGCTGGAGCGGTTCCGCACCGCTTATCAGAACCGCATCAACGCCTTGAGCCGGCAAAGCGGCCAGCGCGTCACCGCGGAGCAGGCGCGCGCGGCGCGGCTGCCCGAGCGGGTGCTGGACGAAATCGTGGACGCCGCACTGCTGGACGCGCATGCCCGCAGTCTCGGCCTGAGCGTGAGCGATGAACAGGTGTCGCAACGCATCGTTCAGAGCCCGGTCTTCCAGGATTCGTCGGGCGAGTTCAGTCGCGCGATGTTCGAGCGGGCACTGCAGTTCACCAACATGTCCGAAGCCGCGCTGCTCAGCCAGGAACGCGACGCGATCGTGCGCAGCCAGGTCGTCGAGACCCTAAGCGAGATGCCGGCGGTCCCGGAAACGCTCATCTCCGCGTTGAACCGCTACCGCAACGAGACGCGCGTGATCGCCCATTTCAGTGTCGGGCCGGATGCGATCGACGAGTTGCCCGAGGCGAGCGAGAGCAAGCTGCGCAGCTTCTACGAGGACAATACCGACCAGTTCATGGCGCCGGAAACGCGCGAGGTGGCGGTCATCAACCTCAGGCCGGAGGTGCTCGCGGACCGCGTCGACGTGACCGATGAACAGGTCCGGGCCGATTACGAAGCGCGGCGCGATCAATACAACCGGCCGGAGCGACGCGATGTCCGCCAGATCGTCTTCCCCGACATGGCGGCCGCGCAGAAGGGATACGAGGCGCTGGAATCCGGCACGCCGTTCCTTGAAGTCGCCGAGCAGCAGGGGATGAGCGAAAGCGATACCCAACTCGGGAACATGACGAAGAGCGAAATCAGCGACGACAAGATCGCCGAAGCGGCCTTTTCGCTGGAAGAAGGCGCGCATTCGCAGCCGGTAAAGGGTCAGTTCTCCACCGTCATTCTCAAGGTGACGGATATCCAGGAAGGCAGGAGCCAGAGCTTTGCGGACGTCAAGGACCAGATTCGCAAGGAACTGACGGAGCGCGCGGCGGCCGAGCGTATTCTCGATCTCCGGGACGAGATCGAGGATGAGCGTGCGGCCGGCGCCCCGCTTGCCGAGATCGCGGAGAAGCTGAATGTGCCCCACAAGACGGTGACGCTCGACCGCAGCGGCAATGCCCCGGATGGGAGCGAGGCCGCCGCACCCGCCGATCTCGAATCTTTCCGCGAGGCCGTGTTCGCCACCGATGTCGGCCTCGACGAGGAGTATATCGAGACATCAGACGGCGGCATGGTCTGGTACGAAGTACTTGATATCAATCCGGCCGCGGAACGGCCCTTTGCCGAGATTAAGGACGACGTCGAGGCGGCATGGCGCGCGGAGCAGTTGCGCCAGGCGATCGTCGCCAAGGCGGAAGAACTCGCCGAACAGGCGCGCGCGGGCAAGAGCATGGAAGAACTTGCGAAAAGCGCCGGCACCACGGTCTCCCGGACCGATGCGATCAAGCGCACCGCCGAGGTGGGCGCGTTGAGCTCGGCCGCGGTGGGGCGCGCCTTCACGCTGCCGCTCGATGGCATTGCCACCGCCTCCGCACCGGAACGGCCGGCCCAGTCGGTGTTCAAGGTCGTGGAGATCACCGAGCCAGAGCCTGTCGAAGGCGAGGAGGCCGAGCAGTTGCGCAGCGCCTTGAGTAGCAGTCTGGAAAACGACCTGACCGAACAGTATCTGGCCGGGCTGCGCAGCCGCTATGACTACACCGTCAATCGCGAGGTGTTAGACCAGCAGTTCGGGATGTAACACACACCGGACAGCAGTCAGTGCCCCGCCACGCCGCCCGCCGCAACAGCCCACCGGACCTTTTGCGCCTGAGCCATGAATTTCGCACCCGATTTCGAGTCCTTCGCGGCGGCCTACAAGGCGGGCAAGGCGCAAGTGGTCTGGACGCGGCTGGTCGCGGATCTGGAAACGCCGGTCTCCGCCATGCTGAAGCTGTGCGGTGACGACCCGAACACGTTCCTGCTGGAATCGGTGGAAGGCGGGGCGGCGCGCGGACGCTATTCCATCATCGGCATGGCCCCCGACGCGATCTGGCGCGCCAACGGCGACAAGGCCGAACTCAACACCGCCGTCCAGCGCGATGCGGGCACCTTCAAGCCCTGCCGTGGCGGCACCCTCAAGGCGCTGCGCCGGTTTCTCGACGCCTCGCGCATCGAACTGCCCGAAAGCCTGCCGCCGATGGCGGCCGGTGTGTTCGGCTACATGGGCTATGACACGGTGCGCCTCGTCGAAGACCTGCCCGACGGCCGCCCGGACCCTGTCGGCACACCGGATGCCGTGCTGCTGCGCCCGACAATCATCGCGGTGTTCGACAATGTCCGCGACGAGATCATCATCGTCACGCCGGTCCGCCCCAACGGCAGGCTCGGCGCGAAAACGGCCTATGCCCGCGCCTGCGAGCGGCTCAGTCGTACGCTCGACAGGCTTGACAGCCCCCTGCCCCACGCCCCGGGGGCGAACGGCGACATCGCCGCCATGCCGGCGGAAACCTCGAACATGGCGCCGGAACAGTACCGCGACATGGTGCGCCGCGCGAAGGAGTACATCGCCGCCGGCGACATCTTCCAGGTCGTGCTCAGCCAGCGCTTCGAGACGCCGTTCACGCTGCCGCCATTCGCGCTGTACCGCGCGCTGCGCCGTGTCAATCCCTCGCCCTATCTGTATTACCTCAACTTCGACGATTTCGCCGTGGTCGGCTCCAGCCCGGAAATCCTCGTGCGCCTGCGCGAGGGCAACGTCACGATCCGGCCCATCGCCGGCACCCGCCCGCGCGGCCAGACTCCGGCGGAGGACAAGCGCAACGCCGAAGACCTCCTGAACGATGAGAAGGAGCGCGCGGAGCACCTCATGCTGCTCGATCTCGGGCGCAACGATGTCGGCCGGGTCGCCGAGCCGGGAACGGTGCGCGTCACCGACAGCTTCTTCCTGGAGTACTACAGCCAGGTCATGCACATCGTTTCGAACGTGACGGGCCGGCTGGCGGCGGACCATGACCGCATCGACGCGCTGATGGGCGGCTTCCCGGCGGGCACCGTCTCCGGCGCACCCAAGGTCCGGGCGATGGAGATCATCGACGAGCTGGAGCCGGACAAACGCGGCATCTATGCCGGATGCGTCGGCTATTTCACCGCCGACGGAGACATGGACACCTGCATCGTGCTGCGCACCTCGATCGTCAAGGACGGCAAGATGTATGTGCAGGCAGGCGCGGGCATCGTTGCCGACTCCGTGCCCGAATCAGAGCATACCGAGTGCGTCAACAAGGCCAAGGCTTTGTTCCGCGCCGCGGACGAGGCCGTGCGCTTCGCCAGCCAGGCGCAGCGCGGTCAGTAACACGGCGCACGCGGCCAGCCTGCACGTTTGGTTAATCACAGTATTTTCAATTTCCCGTATGGCGGGCAGCAGATATGGATTTGTCCGCCAACCGGGGCTAGGTTCCGTCAGGTCAGCTTGCGCAAGGCTGCTGCCGCACCGACATATGCGCGACAGCCCGGACCTGCCGAAAAATTTCAGGAAACGGAAATGCGCACGGTTTCTCTCTACCGTCACGCGAAATCGAGTTGGGACGATCCATCGCTGGAGGATTTCGACCGCGGCCTGTCCAAGCGCGGCCAGCGTTCCGCCCCGGCGATGGGCGCGTTTTTGCGCGAGTCGGGGCTAAGGCCCGATACGGTGCTGTGCTCGCCGGCCCAGCGCGCGCGTGAGACCTTTGCGCTGTCCTTCGGCGAAGGTGGCGACGCGCCGGATCTGCACGCCGACGAGCGACTCTATCATGCCAGCGCGGCGACCATGCTGGATTTGCTTCGCAGCCAGCCCGCCGAGGTCCAGCATGTCATGATCCTCGGGCATAATCCGGGGCTTCACGCGCTGGCGCTCGACCTGTTCAGCCAGGGAGCGCCCGAGGCGGTGGACGCCATCTGCCGGAAGTTTCCGACCTGCGGGCTGGCGGTGGTCGACATTGAACTGGCCGACTGGCGCGGGCTGTGCGTCGGTGACGGTTATCTGCGCTTGTTCATCACGCCGAAAATGCTGCCCGCCGATGCGAACGCGCCGGCCTGATGCGGCAGTTCCAATGCGTCCGATAATGTTGCGCGCCCCGGCCACAGGGCTATAGTGGGCGCCATGATCACGCTGATAGATAACTACGACAGCTTCACCTATAACCTCGTTCATTATTTCGCCGATCTCGGGGTCGATTGCCGGGTCTACCGCAACGACAAGATCGGCGTGGACGCGGTGCTGGCCGAACATCCGGCGGCGATCGTGCTGTCGCCGGGGCCATGCGATCCCGAGCGTGCGGGAATCTGTCTTGAACTGATCAAGGCTGCTGCGGGCTGCGTGCCGCTACTGGGCGTATGCCTGGGGATGCAGGCGCTCGGACAGGCCTTTGGCGGCGATGTCGTGCGCGCGCCCGCCCTGATGCACGGCAAGCGCTCGACGGTCAGCAATACCGGCACAAGCCTTTTCGCCGGGCTGCCGCCCCGCTTCGAGGCGACACGCTATCATTCGCTGATCGTCGATGCCGACACGCTGCCCGACTGCTTCCGCGTCACGGCGCGCACAAGCGACGGCGTGCTCATGGCCTTGGAACACACGGACCATCCGCTTTACGGCGTGCAGTTTCATCCCGAAAGCATCGCGTCGGAATACGGCCACGCGCTGCTGGCGAATTTCCTTGGCCTGGCCGGCATCAACTGGCATCCGGTGAAGGCCGGACTTATTCTGCCGCAGGATGAACCCCGGACGGCCCAGCCGGCCGCGTGATGCCGGCAACGGCCCGCTACTGACCGTGCGAGAGCGAGGATGACAGGCGCGATGCAGGACACCGCCCAGGACTTCAAGCCGTTTCTTCAACAGGTCTCCGACGGCCGCCCGCTCTCCGCCGAGCAGGCGGGCGAGGCGTTCGCGCTGATGATGGCGGGCAGCGTGCCGGAAACACAGATCGCGGGCTTCCTGATGGCGCTGCGCGCGCGTGGCGAGACCGTCGACGAGATCGCCGGCGCGGCCACGGCGATGCGCGAAAGGATGAAACGGGTGAGCGCGCCAGCGGACGCCATCGACATCGTCGGCACGGGCGGCGATGCCAAGGGCACGCACAATGTCTCGACCTGCACGGCGTTCGTGGTCGCCGGCGCGGGCGTTCCCGTCGCCAAGCACGGCAACCGCGCGGTGTCCTCGCGCTCGGGCGCGGCCGACGTGCTGGAGCATCTCGGGGTCGGGATGGATGTGCCGCCGGAGGATCTGGAACGGGCGCTCAGCGATGCCCGTGTCGGCTTCATGTTCGCGCCGGCCCATCACGCGGCGATGCGCCATGTCGCGCCCGCGCGCAAGGCGCTCGGCGTGCGCACGATCTTCAATGTGCTCGGGCCGCTGTGCAACCCCGCGGGGGTCAGCCGCCTGCTGATCGGGGTCTACGCGCCGGAGATGACGCGCCCGCTTGCCGAGGTGCTCGCGCGGCTGGGCGCGGAGCGCGCCTGGGTGGTCCATGGCCATGACGGGCTCGACGAGTTGAGCACCACCGGCGAAAGCATGGTCGCCGAGTTGAAGGACGGGCGGGTCAACGAATTCACGGTCTCACCAGAGGAAGCGGGGCTGGCCCGCGCGCGGCTGAGCGACCTCATCGGGGGGGACGCGGCGGCCAACGCCGAGGCCATCCGCGAGACGCTGGCCGGCGCGCCGGGGCCGTTGCGCGACGTCATTCTGCTGAACGCTGCGGCCGCCCTGATCGTCGCCGGAAAGGCGGAAACACTGCGCGAAGGCGCCGAGCAGGCGGCGCAGGCGATCGACAGCGGCGCAGGAGCCGCGGCCCTGGAAAAGCTCGCGGCAATCTGCGGAGCGCGCGCCAATGCCTGACATGCTGAACCGGATTCTTGCGACCAAGCGCGAGGAGGTGGCCGCCGCGAAGGCGAAAACGCCGCTCGCCGCGCTCGAGCGGCAGGCCGCGAACGCCGCGCCCGTTCGCCCGTTCGCCGAGGCGCTGGAGCGCCAGGCCGGGTTCGCCCTGATCGCCGAAATCAAGAAGGCCAGCCCCTCCAAGGGTCTGATCCGGCCCGATTTCGAGCCGCCTGCCCTCGCCCGTGCCTACGAAGCCGGCGGGGCGGCCTGCCTGTCCGTCCTGACCGACGCGCCCTGGTTTCAGGGACATTCCGAGCACCTGATCGCCGCGCGCGCGGCCTGCGGCCTGCCGGTGCTGCGCAAGGATTTCATGATCGACCCGTATCAGGTCGTCGAGGCGCGAAGCTGGGGCGCGGACTGCGTCCTGCTGATCCTCGCGGCGATCGACGACACGCTGGCGCGCGAACTGGCGGATTGCGCCGCGGCGCACGGCATGGATGTGCTGATCGAGGTTCACGACGAAGATGAGCTTGAGCGCGCGCTCGCCTTGCCCGGCCGGCTGATCGGCATCAACAACCGCGACTTGACGACGTTCGAGACCCGCCTGAGCGTGAGTGAACGGCTGGCGCCCCGCCTGCCCGCCGAACGCATCGGGATCAGCGAAAGCGGCATCACCACGCATGACGACCTCGCCCGGCTGTCACGGGCGGGCGTCCGCGCCTTCCTCGTCGGCGAGCACCTGATGCGCGCGGGCGATGTCGCCGCAGCGACGCGCCAGCTTCTCACCGGCGCGGCGTCGGCGCAGGCCGCGGCGGCGGGCTGATCCAATCACGGAATGCGAGCCATGAGCGAGCCGAAACTGAGCCACCTGAACACCCGCGGCGAGGCCAACATGGTCGATGTCGCGGAGAAGACACCAACGACGCGCACGGCCCGCGCGGAAGGCTATATCGCCATGCGGCCGGAAACGCTCGACCTGCTGGAGCGCGGCGAGGCGGCAAAAGGCGATGTGCTGGCAACGGCACGCATCGCCGGGATCATGGCGGCGAAACGCACGCCGGAACTGATTCCGCTGTGCCACGCGCTTGCGCTGTCGAAGGTGAGCGTCGATTTCGCTCCCACGCAGACGCCGCCGGGCCTGCATGTCACCTCCTTCGTCAAGGTGGACGGCAAGACCGGCGTGGAGATGGAGGCGCTGACGGCCGTGTCGGTCGCCTGCCTGACGGTCTATGATATGCTCAAGGCGGTGGACAAGGGCATGAGCTTTTCCGGCATCCGGCTGATGGAAAAGACGGGCGGGCGGTCCGGCACCTATCGCGCGGAACCGGAAGAAACGGCCGGTGAGGCATCGTGAGCCTGCTGCCGGTTGAAGACGCGCTCGCGCGGATTCTCGACGGCGCCACGCCCGTGGCCGCCGAGAGCGCTGGTGTCATATCCGCCGCCCGGCGCGTGCTCGCCGAGGATATTCCCGCCCGGCTCACCCAGCCGCCTTTCGATGCCTCCTCGATGGACGGGTTCGCCGTGCGCGCGGAGGACATCGCCAGCCCCCCCGCGACGTTGCGGATCGTCGGGCAGGCCGCCGCCGGCGGCGCTTTCGAGGGCTTCGTGGACGCGGGTGAGGCGGTGCGCATTTTTACCGGCGCGCCGGTCCCCGAAGGCGCCGACACGGTCGTCATGCAGGAAAACGCGGACCGGGACGGCGATACCGTCACCATCCGCGAAGGCGCGCAGAAGGGCGCCGCGATCCGCCCGCGTGGCAACGACTTCGCCGAAGGCGAGCGGCTGTTAAGTGCCGGAACGCGGCTCAACGCGCGCGACCTGCTGCTTGCCGCTTCAGCCAACCACGCCACCCTGCCCGTTCGGCGCAAACCGCTCGTGGCGATCCTCGCCACCGGCGATGAACTGGTGCCGCCGGGGCAAACGCCGCGCGACGACCAGATCATCTCGTCGGTTCCGGTCGGGCTGACCGCGATGATCGAGGCGGCCGGCGGCGAGCCCGCTCCGCTTGGCATCGCCGCGGACACGCGCGAGAGCCTCGCCACGCATATCGACCGCGCGGCGGATGCCGACCTGCTGCTGACCATCGGCGGCGCGTCGGTGGGCGAGCACGACCTTGTTAGGCAAGCCCTGATGAAGGCGGGCTATGACATCGACTTCTGGCGCATTGCCATGCGGCCCGGCAAGCCGCTGATGTTCGGCCGGCGCACCGGCACGCGAGTCATCGGCCTGCCGGGCAACCCGGTTTCGGCGATGATCTGCGCGCGCGTGTTCGCCGTCCCGCTGATCGGCGCGCTGCTCGGCGCGGCGGACAGGCCGGAACAAATGCGCCGCGCCGTGCTCGACAAGGCGCTGGAGGCCAACGGCCCGCGCCAGCACTATATGCGCGCGCGGCTGCACCGCGATCCCGATACCGGCGTCTCCCGCGTCACGGCCCTGCCCTCGCAGGACAGCGCGCTGATGCTGGCGCTCGCACGATCCGACTGCCTGATCGTGCGCGCACCGCACGCCCCCGCCGCCCGACCGGGCGAACAGATCGATATTCTCCCGCTCGATTTCTGAGCGAAGCGACCCGCCTCCGGCCGCCGGTCTTGCGGAACACAACAGGAACAGCTATACATGTTCCCGATTTGTGCATTTCATTGGGATTCGCCGGATGTTGACGCAAAAACAAAAACAATTGCTGTTTTTCATTCATCAGCGCGTGCAGGAAAACGGCGTGCCGCCGTCCTTCGACGAGATGAAGGAGGCGCTGTCGCTGCGCTCGAAATCCGGCATCCACAGGCTGATTTCCGCGCTGGAGGAACGCGGCTTCATCCGCCGCCTGCCCCATCGCGCGCGGGCGCTGGAGATCCTGAAACTCCCCAACGAGACGGCCCTCGAATCCGCGCCGGCGCAAGGGCGGGCAGCGCAAAAGGCGCGCTCGCGCGGGCTCGGGATCATCGAAGGCGGCCAGGTGGGTCATTCCGCGCGCGATACCGGCGACCGGGGCGGGATAGCACGCTCCGTGCCGGTTATGGGCCGGATTGCGGCCGGCGTCCCGGTATCGGCCATCCAGAACCAGAGCCACACGATACAGGTCGCGCCGGAATTGCTTTCCGGCGGCGAGCATTTCGCCCTGGAGGTGCGCGGCGACTCGATGATCGATGCCGGCATTCTCGACGGCGATGTCGTCCTGGTCCAGCAAACCCCGAACGCGGAAAACGGCGATATCGTCGTGGCGCTGATCGACCGCGAGGAAGCCACGCTCAAGCGCCTGCGCAAGAAGGGGAACTCGGTCGCGCTGGAAGCCGCCAACCCCGCCTATGAGACACGCATTTTCGGGCCGGACCGCGTGGAGATCCAGGGGCGGCTGGTCGCGCTGATCCGGCAGTATTGAGCGACAATGTCTAGACCGCGTGGGATCACCACTCCCCCGTCCAGGGCCGTTTGCCGCGCTGCTGGACGGCCGTGACGACGCGAAATTCCGGACCATGCTCCGACTGTTCGACGTGGATGGCATGAGCGCCCTGCTCGCGAAGCCGGGCATGCGTGATGACCACCTCCGGCGCGGGACACGGGCCGCTCGGTTCAAGCGGGGTCACGACAACATCGGCCAGCTTGCAGTCCTGCATCAGTGCGGCGGCGTGCCGTGCCACGGAAACGCGCACGCCGCGAACCTCCGCCACGCAGCCGCGTTCATCGCACTGGAAGACACGCGGATCGCGCGCCAGATCCGCCTGACGGGAATCGCCCTGCGCGGCCAGCCACTTGTCGAGGCTGTAATCGCCCGCCCGACCCGGGATCGCCGCGAGCCGGCCCTGCCCAGCACGCACGGCGACGGTTTTCCCCTCCCTGTCGATCAGGATGTCCGGCTGGCTGTCGAGGCCGGTGAGCACGCCGCCCACGCCCAACACGACCAGCCCGGCATAACGCCACCGCGCGCTCCAGATCGCGAACCACAGCGCGCCGACCGCCATGAGGATAAGCGCGGCGACGGGAAAGGCCGGGACCGCCTGAACCGCGCCGGGCAGCGCGGAAACCTCCCTGGCGATCGCAAGCACGACATCGATGCCCGCGCCCATCAGCATCAAGGGACCGGCCGCCAGCCCGAACGGCATCGCCACGAGTGACAGCAGCGCCGCAGGCATCACCCACAGTCCGATCACGGGCATGGCCAGCATGTTGCCGAGAAGGCTGTAGCTGGTCGCCGTGTGGAAATGAAACGCGGCGATGGGCGCGACTGCCAGCCCGGCGATCATGGTCGTCAAGCCGATGCCACCGGCATAGCGCGCCACGGCGAGACCCGCCCGGGCGAGCGCGCCGGCAGCACCGGATGCGGCTGCAAGTGCGGGGTCGGGTACGCGCCAGCCGCGCAACCGCTCATAGGTGGCAATCAGCGCCGTCGCCGCAGCGAAGGACATCTGGAAGCTGACATTCAGCAGGCTTTCCGGCCTGAAGGCCAGGATCAGCAGGGCCGCCGCCAGCACATTGCGCAGCGTCAGCGCGGGCCGGTCGAGCATGACCGCGATCAGGAACACCGCCGTCATCAGGAAGGCGCGCTGGGTCGCCACCGACGCCCCGGATATCAGCAGGTAGCCCACCCCGCCGACAAGCGCGGCGAGCGCCGCCCACTTCTTGACCGGGTAGCGCAGCGCCAGCCCCGGCACGGCCACGAGCAGGAACCGCACCGCCCAGTAGATCGCCCCGGCCATGATCGCCATGTGCAGCCCGGAGATCGCCAAGACATGGGCAAGGCCCGCCCCCCGCATCGCCTCCTTTTCCGGCGCGGCAATGCCGCCGCGGTCCCCGTTGATCAGCGCGGTGGCGATCCCGGCAGCCGGCCCCGACAGGACCTCCGCAATGCGCGCGCCGATCGCACCGCGCACCCGGTCGATGACGGCCCGCAGTTGCAGCATCAAGGGTGGTTCCGGCCCGTCCTGAACCCCGATGTCGGATTTCGCGTAGCCCACGGCGCCCAGTCCGAAAAAATAGGCCATGCGGGCGAAATCGAAGCCGCCGGGATGCGTCGGTCCCGGCGGGGGTAAAAGCGCGGCGCGCACCTCGATCGGCGCGCCGACCGGCGGGCCCGTATCGGCATACGTGGTAATGCGCACCATGCGCGGCGTGGCCGCCGGCGCGAGCCCTTCGATAGCGCGCACGCGGATGGTCATCCGGTTGCGCTGTCCCGCGCGCTTCTCCCATTTCGCCGCCCAGCCCGTTATGAGGGCATAGTCCATGTCCTTGTGCAGAACGGGCGCGGCGACCGTTTCCGTGCGCAGCTTGGCCGCCAGGAACCCCAGCACGATGCAGCATGCCGCCCCGCTGACAAGCAGCCCGATTGCCGCGTTGCGCGCCATCACCCGCCAGGCGAACGCGACAACGACGAAGGCCCCCGCCAGAACGAGCGAGGGTTCACGGGACAGCGCGAAATAAGTGCCGATGCCCGCGGCGAACAGCACCGGCACCCACAGCGCGATCCGCCCGGCCTCGACCTCGTACAAGCGATCGGCAAGCCCAGGACGGCGCACGATCTCCTGGTCAGCCCATGCCGGCCGCTCCGCCTCCGCCGCCGCATCCGTTGTCCCCCACACGATGGTTCCCCGCGCGCCCGCGTTTTCGAATACCGCCCGCCAGCTTAACCTTTGTGCGACGCTGTGCTACGTGACGGGCGAATTGCGGAATTTAATCAAGGTGGGATTCGATGAACAACACTGTCGTCACGCGCTTCGCGCCGTCGCCGACCGGCTTCCTGCATATCGGCGGCGCGCGCACCGCCTTGTTCAACTGGCTTTATGCGCGGGCGAAGGGCGGGAAGATGCTGCTGCGCATCGAGGACACGGACCGTGCCCGCTCCACGCAGGAGGCCATCGACGCGATCATCGACGGGCTGACCTGGCTGGAACTGGACTGGGAGGGCGAGCCCGTTTCGCAGTCCGCCCGCGCCACCCGCCACGCCGAGGCCGCCGAGCAGTTGCTGGCCGAAGGCAAGGCGTATCGCTGCTACGCCACCCAGCAGGAACTGGCGGCGATGCGCGAGAAGGCCCGCGCCGAAGGGCGCGCGCCGGGCTATGACGGCACATGGCGCGACCGCGACCCGTCCGAGGCGCCGGAAGATGTGCCACCGGCCATCCGCTTCAAGGCCCCGCGAGAGGGCGAGACCATCATTGACGACAGGGTTCAGGGCAAGGTCCGCTTTGCCAACGATCAGCTCGACGACCTCGTGATCCTGCGCGGCGACGGCTCGCCGACCTACAACCTGTCAGTCGTCGTGGACGATCACGACATGGGCATCACCCATGTCATCCGCGGCGACGATCACCTGACCAATGCCGCGCGCCAGACCCAGATCTACCGCGCGCTGGGCTGGGAGCCGCCGATCTTCGCCCATGTCCCGCTGATCCACGGGCCGGACGGCGCGAAGCTGTCGAAGCGCCACGGCGCACTCGGCGTGGAGACCTACCGCGCGATGGGCTACCTGCCGGCGGCGCTGCGCAACTATCTCGTCAGGCTGGGCTGGGCGCATGGCGACCAGGAAATCTTCTCCACGGAAGAACTGGTCGCGGTCTTCGATCTCGGCGCCATCGGCCGGTCGGCCGCCCGGTTCGACTTCACCAAGCTGGAGAACCTGAACGCGCACTACATCCGCGAAACCCCGGATCGCGAACTGCTCCGGCGCATCCGCGACACCCTGCCCGAACTGGAAGGCGCCTCCGATCTCACCGGGCGGATCGACGACGCCGGCTGGGCGAAGCTGGAACAGGCCATGCCGGGGCTGAAGCCGCGCGCCAAGACGCTCGTGGAGTTGATGGACAACGCGCGCTATCTGTTTGCCCGGCGCCCCATCGAACCCGACGCCAAGGCGCAGAAGCAGCTTTCCCCCGAAGCGCGCCAGCATATCGCGGCGCTCAAGGACCGTTTCGCCGCGCTCGACGGCTGGACCGCCGAACCGCTTGAGGCGGCCGCGCGCGCCTATGCCGAGGAACACGGGGTCAAGCTGGGCCAGATCGCCCAGCCGTTGCGCGCAGCATTGACCGGGCGCACCGTTTCGCCGGGCATATTCGATGTGCTGGAGGTCCTGGGCCGCGAGGAATCGCTCGCCCGACTGGCCGACCAGGCCGCCGATTAGACGGCCGGGCGGAACCTGAATACAATCCTTGCGGCCTGACGCATGTGCAGCAAATATTGCCGCAGTGCAAAATTCGCGCTAGCACAGGCTTCCATAAGGCGTGCGCACATGCCACGCTGTAGCGACTCCGGCGTTACAGCCGCAAAACCGCCCCGGGCGAACGGGTTTCTTCGGCCGCGCGGGCGCAAGGTCCAATGTTTCAGGAGCGTAATCATGAGCCCAAACGATCCCAAGCATCCCGGTGCCAACGGCGGTGCAGCACACAAGGGAACCGCGAAAGTCTCCTTTGACGGCGCGGAACTGGACCTGCCCGTCCTCTCCGGCTCGGTCGGGCCGGATGTCGTGGATATAAGGCGATTTTATCGTGATTCCGGCTACTTCACCTTCGATCCGGGCTACACATCCACTGCGAGCTGCAAATCCGGAATTACGTTTATCGACGGCGACAAGGGCGAGCTGCTGTATCGCGGCTACCCGATCGACGAACTCGCCGAACAGGGCGATTTCCTGGAGACCTGCCACCTGCTGCTCTACGGCGATCTGCCCACGCGCGAGCAGTACGAGGATTTCGCGAACCGCGTCACCTACCACACCATGATCCATGAGCAGATGAGCCGGTTCTTCACCGGCTTTCGCCGGGACGCGCATCCGATGGCGGTCATGGTGGGCGTTGTCGGCGCGATGGCGGCCTTCTACCACGATTCAACGGATATCGACGACCCGGTCCAGAGGGACATCGCCGCGCTGCGCATGATCGCCAAGATGCCGACCATCGCGGCGATGGCCTATAAATATTCCATCGGCCAGCCCTTCGTGTATCCGCGCAACGACCTGAACTACGCGCACAACTTCCTGTACATGTGCTTCGCGGTCCCGTGCGAGGAATACAGGCTCGACCCCGTGCTGGCCCGCGCGATGGACCGCATCTTCATCCTCCATGCCGATCACGAGCAGAACGCCTCGACCTCGACGGTGCGCCTCGCCGGATCTTCGGGTGCCAATCCGTTCGCCTGCATCGCCTCGGGCATCGCCTGCCTTTGGGGGCCGGCGCATGGCGGCGCCAACGAAGCCGCACTCAACATGCTTCAGGAGATCGGCAGCGTCGACCGTATCCCGGAATTCATCGACCGCGCCAAGGACAAGGACGACCCGTTCCGCCTGATGGGCTTCGGCCACCGGGTCTACAAGAACTACGATCCGCGCGCCAAGGTGATGCAGCAGACCGCGCGCGAGGTGCTCGATCTTGTCGGCACCCACGACGATCCGCTGTTGCAGGTGGCGCAGGAGCTGGAGAAGATCGCGCTGGAAGACCCGTATTTCGTCGAGCGCAAGCTGTATCCGAATATCGACTTCTATTCCGGGATCACGCTGAAGGCGCTGGGCTTCCCGACCTCCATGTTCACGGTGCTCTTTGCGATCGCCCGCACCGTGGGCTGGATTGCGCAATGGAAGGAGATGATCGCCGACCCGGACCAGAAGATCGGCCGGCCCCGCCAGCTTTATATCGGCCCGGCGCGCCGGGATTACGTGCCGATCCAGAACCGCTGAATTGCCTCAGTCGGCGAGCGTGTCGGCGCGGGCCGCTTCCGCGCGCCCCCCGTTCAGGATTCTCAAGGTGATCTGCGCGGCCCGTTCGCTCGGCTTGTCGCCCGGCGCGCGCATGATGGCCCGCACGCGCTCCACCGCCTCGCGCTGGCTGCGACGCTCCGCGCTATCCGTCAGCAGGGGCGCCAGCGCAGCGCTGAGCGTTTCGGGATTGCAGTCTTCCTGGATGAATTCCGGGAAGGCGTTCTCCTGCAACACGAGATTGGCGAGCACGATCGACGGCACGTTGAGCAGGAAACGCAGCCGGGCTGCCACCGCGTCCACCTTGTAGCCGACGACCATCGGCGTGCCAGCGAAGGCAAGCTCCAGCGTGACGGTTCCCGACGCCGCAAGCGCGGCGTTGGCGAGCTTGAACGCGCGGTATTTGTCCTCCGCCCCCTCGATGATATGCGCCGGGACGGACCAGTCCTTCAGCGCCGCGTCGATCTGCGCGCGCACGGATGGGACAGCCGGAATGACGATCTGCGGATCGAGGCCGAGGTCGCGCAGCCGGGCCACCGTTTCGCCGAACGGCGCCATCAGGCGGCGCACCTCGGTGGCGCGGCTGCCCGGCAGGACCACCAGCACCGGTCGCCCCTGATCCAGCCCGAGACGGTGCGCGAGATCGCCCGGGTGGAGAGCGCGGATCCAGGCGTCGTGTTCCACCAGAGGATGGCCGACATAGCTGCATGGCGGACCACCCAGGCGGGCATGGGTTTCCGGCTCGAAAGGCATCAGTCCAAGCACGTGATCGACATAGGCGCGCATCTTGCGCGCGCGGCCCGGGCGCCACGCCCACACGCTCGGCGAGACGTAGTCGATGATCGGCACATCCGGGCAGCGGCGGCGAATGCGCCTGGCGATGGGGTGCGTGAACTCCGGGCTGTCGATGATGATGACGAGGTCGGGCGATGCCGCGACGGCCGCGTTCACGGTCTGATAGACGCGGCGCACCAGCCGCGGCAGGCGGCGCAGGATGGCAAGCGGCCCCATCACGGCAACTTCGGAGAGCGGAAACAGGGTATTGAGCCCCATCTCCGCCATTTCCTCGCCGCCCACCCCGGAATAGACGAGCGGGGCTTCGCTGCGTTCGTTGAGGGCTGCCATCAACCTTGCGCCGAGCGCATCGCCGGACTGTTCGCCGGCCACGATGAAGATATGACGCGAGCGCGGCTTCACCGCCTGATTCCTTCCAGTGTCGCGCGGCGCCGTAGCCGCCTTGAGCATTTTCCAGCGAAATGGACACCACTTCGCGTCGCGAAGCCGAAGGCCGGCGCTTGCGACGAAAATGCGACAAAACAAAGACTTAGAGCATCGATCCGATTCAATCGGAACGGATCATGCTCTAATCCGATCCGACCGGCGCATGATCGCGTGCATGTTGTTCCGCCGTTGGATCATGTGCCGCCTCCGCCCCAATGCCTATCACGAAAAGGTTGAGCCTGTCCGCCGTCTCGACGAGTTCCTGCGGTTCGGCCAGCAGCACCTGCCCCGCCCTCACGGCGATCCCCGCCAAACCGGCGTCTGCGGCAAGCTCGACCGTGCGCGGGCCAATCACCGGCATGTCCACGCGCAACTCCTGTCCCGGCTTGGGGATCTTGACGAGCGCACCATGCCGCTGCGCCAGCCCCCACTGGCGAAGCCCGGCGCATCTGCGCAGCATGTCATCCGTGCCTTCAGCGGCTTCGACCGCCAGGACATAGCCGCGCGCCACAACGGCGGCCTGCCCGACATCGTGCGGACCAAGCGCATCGAGCACGGCAAGCGCCTTGGCGACGTCTTCTCGATCTGCGTCGCGCGGCTGCGCGCGCGTCATCACACCCGCGGGCGCGGTCAGATCGGGCGCAATCTCGTGGGCGCCGCGAACGGTGAACCCCTGATGCTCGAAAAACCGCACGACGCGTGTCAGCACGGCGTCATCCCCGCCGCGGGTTAGCCGGTAGATGAGCGGTGCATGGCGGATCAGCCCGGCATCGACGCGCAAGGAGGAAAGCTTCGGCCGGCGCACGCTGCCGAGGATCACGATGTCGCGGCAACCGTTCTGGCGCAGCAGGCGGAGCATGCGCCCGACCTGTCCCCAGCGCATCCAGTCATGGGCGAAATCGGCAATTGCCGGGTCCGCGAGGCCATGAAATCCGAGGATATACGGATGCCGACCCGAATCGCGCGCACGCTCGGCGACGCGCAGCGGCAGCGTGCCGCTGCCTGCGACAATTCCGAGCGGACCGGATTCGTCCTGTGACACCGTCATTCCTACCGCTGCGACGGGCGACACCGCCTCATCACGGAACCCGCCGGTTCGTTCAGCCTGACGTCTCGCGCGGCACGCAGAGCCCACGATCCGACTGGGCGCGGGCGAACGCCACGATACGCCCCACCCCGGCATCCTCCGCAAAAGCGTTTTCCACCTGCCCGATCCGGTCGGCGATCGTGCCGTCGCCCGAGAAAAGCATCCGGTAGGCCTGGCGCATCTTGTGGATCTGCTCGCGCGAAAAGCCGTGGCGCTTCAACCCGACAACGTTCAGCCCCGCCAGCCCGGCACGGTTGCCAAGCGCCATGCCGAACGGGATGACATCGTTCTCGACCCCGGACATCCCGCCGATGAAGGCATGCGCACCGATGCGCACGAACTGGTGAACGGCACAAAGCCCGCCCAGGATCGCATGATCCTCAACCACGCAGTGGCCGGCCAGCGTCGCGTTGTTGGCCATGATGACATGATTGCCGATTCGGCAGTCGTGCGCGACATGCGCGCCGACCATGAAAAGCCCGTCATCGCCGACCTGCGTGAGCATGTGGCCAGAGCCGGTCCCGGGGTTCATGGTGACGTGCTCGCGAATGACATTGCGCCGGCCGATCTCAAGGCGCGATTGCTCGCCCTTGTATTTCAGATCCTGCGGCGCGTGGCCGATCGAGGCGAAGGGATAAATCCGCGTGTCCTCGCCGATCGTCGTATCGCCCGCAATGACGACATGGGAGTGGAGCTCGACATTCCGGCCCAGCCGGACCTTCGGACCGACCACGCAGAACGGGCCGATCCGCACGCCTTCTTCCAGAACGGCCCCCGCTTCGACGACGGCGGAAGGGTGGATGGCCGGTCCTGTCGTGGCGGGCGCGGCGCTCATTTGCGGTGATGTGGTCATCCGTGGTCGGTGTTCCCTGTTGCTGGGATGGTCCTGCCGCGCCAACGCCTTCGCCAAGGCCGCGCCGGCGCCGTTTCGTCGTGACGATTACCCCCGAAATATCACCCTGATGGGGCAACACGAATTATCAGTGCGCGAATTTCGCGCCGCCCTGGCGCGTCTGCGCGTTCTTGTCCCTGGCTCACGGACGCTGCGAAGTCAAGTCGGCGCCCTGTCGGGCTCGACGATCATGGCGCTGATCTCGCCTTCGGCGACACTCTGGTCGCCGACCCTGGCTTCGCAGCGGAAACGCCAGACCCGGCCGCGGTTGCGAATCTTCTGCACATGGTAGTGCACCGTGTCGCCGGGCGTTACGGGGCGGCGGAATTTTGCGCGGTCGATTGACATGAAATACACGAGTTGCGGCTCATAGTCGTCGCCAAGGCTCGCCACACACAGCGCGCCGGCCGTTTGCGCCATACCCTCGATCAGCAAAACACCCGGCATGACCGGAAAACCCGGAAAGTGTCCCTGGAAGAACGGCTCGTTGACGGTGACGTTCTTGATGCCGACCGCCGAACTATCACCGTCCATATCGATGATCTTGTCCACCAGAAGGAACGGATAGCGATGCGGCAGAAGCTTCAACAGCCGCGAAATGTCAGCCGTCTCCAGATGCCGCGTTTCCGAGGTCTCGCTCATACCGCCACCGCTGCACACCGCCTTGAGGCCGGCATTATCCCTTCAACACGTGTTTGAGCCGCGCGAGCGCTTTGCCCTTCAGGGTGTCGGCCAACGTCTTCACCAGCGCGAGTTCCCGCGACCATTGCGCCATCGGTCTGGCCGGTGTGCCGCCCCAGCGCTCGCCGGGCGGGATGGGACGCGACACGCCACTCCCGGCCGCGATCTGGGCGCCCGTACCGATCCGGATATGGCCCACGCATCCCGCTTGACCGCCCATGACGACGAAATCCTCCAGGGTCGAACTGCCGGAGATCCCGGCCAGCCCGGCAACAACGCAATGCCTGCCTATCCGGACGTTATGGCCGATCTGCACGAGGTTATCAATCTTCGTTCCCTCTCCGATCACAGTATCATTCAGCGCACCGCGATCCACGGTGCTGTTCGCGCCGATCTCGACATCGTCCTGAACGATGACCCGCCCGATCTGCGGTACCTTGAGGTGTCCTTCGGGCCCCATCGCGAAGCCGAAGCCATCCTGGCCGATCGACGCGCCGGAATGCACGATCACGCGATCACCGAGAAAGGCGTTCGTCACATTGGCGTTCGGCCCGATATAGCCATTCCGGCCGATCCGCACGCGCGCCCCAATGACGGCGCCGGCCGCAACCACGGTGCCCGTGCCAATCTGCGCGTGTGGCCCCACCACCGCGCCCGGCTCGATTGTGGCGCCGTCCTCGATCTCGGCGTCGGGATGAACTGGCGGTCCATCACCAGAGCTATAGGTCACCGGCCGCGCGGCGTCCGGATAGAACAGGGCTAAGGCGCGCGCCAGCGCGTGATAGGGCCGATCCGTGATCAGCCCGACAGTGGCTTCCGGCAACCTGTCGATGAACTCTTCGCGAAGCAGGCACGCACCGGCCGACGACGCCGCCAGTTCCGAAGCGTATTTCCGGTTATCGAGAAACGAGAGGTCGCCGGGACCGGCATTGGCCAGCGGCCGGACATCCTCAAGACGGCGGCTCCTGTCGGCATCCCGTGACAGCGTCGCTCCCACGCGCTCCGCCATTTCAGAGATTTCGAACGGTCCGTGCCGACGATAAAAGCCGTTGGGATCCATGCCTTCTTGATCTTGTAAAGCTAAAGAGGGGCCGATAGCCCCTCTTCGCCGAATCTCTTGCTGACGCTTTTAGAACTTGGTCGTCGCGCCAAAGCCGAACATCTCTTCCTCGTCGAAATCCTCGCTCGAGAGGACATAGGAGAAGTCGGCACGCAGCGGGCCAACCGGCGAATCCCAGAGGAGGCTGGCACCCACCGAGGAACGGATGCTGTCGCTGTCCTTGCAGCCTCCGCTGCCTCCCGCGTTGCAGTCGTCATCATCAGCGTCAGTCCCGAAGACGGAACCGGCATCCGCAAAGACCGCGCCGGAGAGACCAAGCTCATCCGGAATCAACGGGAACGGGAAGCGCAACTCGACATTCGCGCCATAGAAAGTCTTTCCGCCCAGCGCATCGTCGTTCTGATCGCGCGGTCCAAGGCCGGTACTTTCAAAGCCGCGGATCAGGTTATTACCCTTGTAGAAGGCATCTGTAAGCCGGACATCATCACCCTGAAGTCCTTCGATATGCCCGCCGATCAAACGCCCGACCAAGGTGATACCATCGGTGACGGGGTAATAGCCGCGTGCTTCCGCAGTTGAGCGAAGGTAATTCACCGAACCGCCGACACCGGCGAACTCTTGATTGAGGGCAAGATAGACACCGCTCGTCGGGTTTCGCTTCAGATTGCGCGTATCATAGGCGAGGGTGTAACCGACCGCGGAAACCTGCGACACGCCCGCCTGGTCCTGGACCACCTGGGAGGCGTCGCTGTGGACATCGTAGATGTCATCCTGCTTGAACGAGTAGTTGGTGGTCAGCACGACATCTTCCGCGACAAGGAAGCCGAACCGCACCTGACCGCCGGATGTTCGCTTCATGTAGCCGGCCTCGTCGGAGTAGTCGAGTTCCTTGTGGAAGACGTCGAAACCGGCGGACATGTTGCGCCCGAGAAAGCGCGGTTCGGTAAAGCTGAAATCGACCTGCGCCCGCTCGAAGCTGCCCGAGAACTTCAGCTGCACGTATTGCCCGCGTCCCATGAAGTTGCGCTCGGTATAGCTGATCTCGCCGATTACGCCCTCTAGGGAGGAGTAGCCGCCCGCGATGCCGAATTCGCCGGAAGCCTGCTCGACCACATTGACATTCAGATCGACCCGGTCGCTCGCCGAGCCCTGCTCCTTGGAGATCTCCACGGACTTGACATAGGGCTTGGCCTGCAACCGCTTGCGGGACTGCTCGACAAGCTGCTTGTTATAAGCGTCGCCTTCGGAAACCAGCATCTCTTGGCGAAGCACGTATTCCCGCGTCCGTACATTGCCATAGAAGTTGATCCGCCCGACATAAACCCGCGGCCCCTGATCGATAACGAAGTCCACATCGATCGTCAGCGAGATCGGATCGCGGCTGACCTTCTTGCGGACACGCGCAAACGGGAAGCCGAGATCGGACGCCGCGAGCGTCATTTTCTCGACGGACTTATCGAGCCTGAGGGCATTGAAGGTGTCGCCTGACTCCACCAGCACCTCGTCGCGCACGTCGGCTGGATCCAGTCCGGAAAGCTCGGACTGGATGGAAACATCGCCGAACGTGTACTGTGGGCCTTCCTCGAGCGTAATGGTGATGTAAAAGCCTTCGCCATCGGGGGCGAGATCGGCAACGGCCGAGATGATGCGCACATCAGCATAGCCGTTCTCGAGATAGAACTTGCGCAACAGCGCGCGATCGAGGTTCAGCCGGTTCGAGTCATAGATATCGGTGGGATTCAGGAAGCTCAGCAGACTCGACTCGCTGGTGGAGATAACGTCGCGGAGCTGGCTGTCGGAAAACGCCTTGTTACCGACGAAATTGATGCTCTCGACCTTGGTGTCCTCACCCTCGTTGATTTCGTAGACAAGGTTCACCCGGTTGTAGGGCAGCTTGATGATCTTCGCCTCGACCTGGGCATCGTAATAGCCCGAGGCGCGGTAGACGTTCAGAATGCGCTGCACATCGGCCTGGGCCGCGGCGCGCGTATAGACCGACCGCGGACGAAGCTGTCCCTCTTGCGAGAGGGTGCTGTCATCCAGTTCGTCGTTGCCCTCATAGGCGACCTTGTTGATGACCGGGTTCTCTTCCACGGAAACCGTGACGACCTGGCTGCTGAAGCTGACGTTCACATCGGAGAACAGGCCGGTATCAAAAAGCGCCTTGAAACTGTCATCGGCGGCTTTCTCGGAATACTGATCGCCCACCGAAAAGGTCAGGTAGGATTTTACGGTCTCCGGTTCGACACGCTTGTTGCCGGACACCTGGATGTCCCGGATTGTCTGTGCCGTGGCCGTCGCGTCGCCTGTCGCGACCTCCGCGACAGCCATAGCCGCAAGCGCCAGCACCACGGTTGCCGCCAGAACCGCGCACTTACTTATGTATTTCACCATCGACCTTTGTGCCCCTCGAAATCACTGTGTCCCCTCGCCCATTCGCGCCGAAGCCGCGCCTGGACCCGTCTTATTTCTCAAAGCCCGTGCCACACTAAGCCGCCGGTTTATGACTGCATAGTGGCACAATGCCGGCCGTCCAGATTATCCGCCAGGCACGTGGCGCAGGGGCCACGACCTGGACCGCCGGCAAGCTACGCGGAACCACTCGGTTGTATTTATCGCGGATCGCAACGTTTTCATTCGCCGATGTCACGCTGCTATTGCCCGCCTCGTTCAATGAGTTGAACCACGTCATTCCACGTCACGAAGATCATTAACATGAGAACCAGCGCCAGACCAATGCGAAAGCCGATTTCCTGCGCCTTTTCGTTCAGAGGCCGGCCGCGTATGGCTTCTATGCCATAGAAGACCAGATGTCCGCCGTCGAGCACGGGGATCGGGAACAGGTTGATCAGCCCGATGCTGATCGAGATGATCGCCGTCCAGCGCAGCAACTCGGGGATGCCGATCGACGCGACCGCCTTGGACATTTGCGCGATTCGCACCGGCCCGCCAAGCTGATCCGCCGAGGCGCGCCCGCCAACCAGTTCACCGATGAAGATGATCGGCTGCTTGATCCAGAAATACGTCTCCTGAAAACTCCGGCCGACGGCTTCGAGCGGCCCGTAGGTCTTCACGATCACGTCGCTCTGATCCGCCGCGCCGCGGATGCCGATTCGCGCGATGCGCGCCGTGCCGAAGCGGCTCTCGGTTTCGACGATCTCCGGGGTGACCGTGAGGGACACGCGCGAGCCGTCGCGCATGACCACCATGTCGAGCGGCTGCTCGGCACTCAGGCCGACCATGCGCACCATTTCCTCGAAGCTCTCGATCTCGTCGCCATCGATGCTCAGGATCAGGTCGCCGGGCTGGAAGCCGGCCTCCTCGGCGGGACTGCCCGCCACGACCTCATCGACGCGCGGCTCGATCACCGCCTTGCCATAGGCCATGAACAGCCCGGCGAAGATCACCAGCGCCAGAATGAAATTGGCGAATGGTCCCGCTGCCACCACGGCCGCGCGCACGCCGACCGGCTTGAACTGGAACATGCGCGCGCGGTCCTCCGGCGAAACCGATTCCGCGGCTTCCTGGCTCGGCATGCTGGCGGCGTTCTCGTCGCCCAGGAATTTCACGTAGCCGCCCAACGGAATCCATGCGACCCGCCACCGGGTACCGTGCTTGTCGTGGAAGCCGCCGATTTCCGGGCCGAAGCCGATGGAAAAGACTTCCACCGCGACGCCATTCAAGCGCGCGATGAGGAAATGGCCCATCTCGTGGATGAACACCACGAGGCCGAGCACGACGAGGAACGGGATCGCCCAGGCAAGCACCGTCGTCCCGAAACTGATGATGGAATCAAGAAACGCCATGAAAGGTATCACTCTCCATGATGGCTTCAGCGCGGTTTCCGCTCGGACTGCACCGGAATAACCGCTCTAGTCGTTTGATTTGACGCGCATTTTTCCCGAGAAGCTGTCCCCTCCCGGACCATCTCCGGGACGGGCCATTTTGCAGTGCGCCCTAAGCCGCGCCGGGCGTGCGATGCTACGCATTTTCCCCGACGGCAGTGTTCAACAACGCGCTCGCCAGCCGGCGGGCCTCCCGGTCGGCGGCGATGACGTCCTCGAGACCGCGGAGCGCCCCGGTACCGGCGGTCGCCGCGGCACGTTCCAGCGTGCGCTCGATCAGTTCGGCGATCGCCATGAAGCCGATCCGTTTTTCCAAGAACGCGGCCACAGCGATTTCGTTCGCGGCGTTCAGCACGGTCGGCGCGCTGCCCCCGGCATCCAGCGCCTCGCGCGCGATACGCAATGCGGGGAAACGCGTCTCATCCGGCGCCTCGAAAGTAAGCTGCCCGATCCGCGCGAGATCGAGCCGCTCGGTCGGGGCGGACATCCGCTCGGGCCAAGCCAGCGCATAGGCGATGGGCGTGCGCATGTCCGGCGCGCCCATCTGCGCCAGGACCGACCCGTCGCAATACTCAACGAGGCAGTGCACGATGGACTGCGGATGGACGACCACACCGAGTTGCTGCCTTTCAACCGGAAACAGGTAGAACGCCTCGATCAGTTCCAAGCCCTTATTCATAAGGGTGGCGCTGTCGATGGTGATCTTCTGGCCCATCTCCCAGTTCGGATGCTTGAGCGCCTGTTCAGGACGCGCCACGCGCAACTGCTCCAGGCTGCATTCCCGGAACGGACCACCCGAGGCCGTCAGCAGGATACGCTCGATCGCCTCGCGGGGATGGCCTTCCATCGCCTGTTGCGCGGCCGAATGCTCGGAGTCCACCGGCAGCAGCGTGCTGCCGCCGCGCTTCACGGCGCGCAGGAACGCCTCGCCGCCGGAGACCAGGCATTCCTTGTTGGCCAGCGCCAGGCAAATCCCCTGCTCCGCCGCTGCAAAGGCCGGACGCAGGCCCGCCGCGCCGACAATCGCGGCCATCACCCAGTCGGCAGGAGCGCGTGCGGCGTCGGCCACGGCATCCTCGCCGGCCGCCACCGCTATACCGGTGCCGGCAAGCGCGTCCTTGAGCACCTGATACTGGCCCGGCTCGCCGATCACGGCGAGCTGCGCACGATGCCGGATCGCAAGCTCGGCCAGTCGCACGGCGTTCGTGTTGGCCGTCAGCGCGACGATTTCCGCACAGCCGGGATTGCGCGCAATGAGATCAAGCGTGTTCTCACCGATCGAGCCGGTCGCGCCCAGAACGCTCACGCGCTTGCAGCGAGCCGGTCCGGGGCTGTCGGCCAGCTCGCGTTCCGGTGCGGCGACGGCATCAGACGTTGCGGCGGGAGCGTTCTGCGTCGGTGTCAAGCGCACCTCATCCGTTCGATTATCCCCACACAACCAGCGCATATCCCGGCGCCTCCGGCGCGCGGATGATCGCCACGGCCGCACAGGTCAATGCCGCGAAGACCAGCCCGTCGACACGGTCGAGGACGCCGCCATGCCCGGGAATGACACCGCTGGAATCCTTGCGCCCGAACAGGCGTTTCAGCGAGGATTCGCCGAGATCGCCCGCTTGCGCCACCAGCGAGACCGCCGCGCTCAGCGCGATCACCGGCAGCCATGCCTGCGCGCCGGCCAGACCGATCAGAACGCCTGCACCCAGCAGGGTCGCGAAGACCAGCCCGCCTGTGAAGCCGGCCCAGGTTTTCTTAGGTGAAATGTCCGGCGCAAGCAGCGGCCCGCCAATCATTTTCCCGAAGATATAGGCTGCGGTATCCGTCGTCCAGACAGTGATGAAGATGAACAACACGGCATACCAGCCGAATTCGGCATCCGACCTGATCCAGACAAGCGCGATGGCCGGCAATCCGACATAGTAGACGCCCGTCGCCCCCCACCAGGACCGTGCCGCATTCAGGTGCCAGCGCCGCAGCAGAAAGACCGTCAATGTTCCGGCGACAATGGCGAGGACCGCAAGGATCAAATCATCGGACGCAGCCAGCACGGTCGCAATTACGGTCGATGCCACCTGCACCGCCCAGGCGACGTCGAAACCGCCGGAGCACACGAGCCGCCCCCATTCCCAGGCCATGACGGCGACAAATGCGCTCACGAGAAATGCGAACGGCACCGGGCCGGCATAAGTCAGTGCCAAGGCTGCGGCGCCCAGCGCCACGCCCGAAATGATGCGTATGGTGAGGTTGTCGCTGGACGGCGGCAAATCAGGATCTTCCCGGTTGAGCGGCGTCTTGCGTCGGGAAGAGTGGCGCATGGCTCGCGGCCCAACCTCGCCCTGACAAGCGAATAGAACTCCAGGCGTTGGGCCGTCCGACAGAACGAGCAATCGCTTCGTCAACGCTCATAGCCTTTGCCCCCGGGCCGGGGCGTGCTCCGGTTTGCCCGGACCGTTTGAACGCCCGCGTTTTTGTACTTGTCACAGTTCCACCGGGCTCGCGCCGGAGCTGCGGCTCTGCAAGGCAGAGTGGTCCCGCGTTGCTTAAAACGACTCCATAAGCGAAAGCGTGCAATCCGTGGAGACGGACGCTGGCCCTCTTCGTGCCGTCATCGCTCGTTCATAGCGGCGTCCGCGCCGGGGGTAAACCGGGAAATCCGCGCCTGAGCGACTTGGTGTCAGCGAGCGTTCGGGGGGTGCGGGCTATGCCGTGCACCGCGCCGAAAGCCCGCCGAAGCGCCGCTCGCGGTTCTGGAAGGCGGCGATCGTGCGGATCAGGGCCTCGCGGTCGAAATCAGGCCAGTAATCCTCCACGAACATCAACTCGGCATAGGCAAGTTGCCAGAGCAGGAAATTGCTCAGCCGGACCTCACCGCTGGTGCGGATCAGAAGATCGGGATCCGGCAGCCCGGACGTGTCCAGCCGCTGCTCGATTGCCCCGGCGTCCACGTCTTCGGGCCGCAAGCGCCCGGCGGCAACGTCCTCGGCAAGCTGGCGGGCGGCGCGTGCAATCTCGTCGCGCGCCCCGTAATTGAACGCGACCGTAAGCTGGAGACCGGTATTGTTCGCCGTCAAGGCGTGCGACTCCTCGATCATGGCGACGATTTCCGAATCAACCCAGTTCATCGTCCCGATAACACGCACCCGAACGTTGTTCTCGTGAAGCTCGACCAGCTCCTGGCGAATAAAGCGCTTGATGAGAGACATCAGCGCTTCGACTTCGTCCCGCGGCCTGCGCCAGTTCTCCGAGGAAAAGCTGAACAGCGTCAAGTATTCGATGCCGATTTCCGCAGCGGCGCGCACGCAATCTTTTACGCGCTCCACCCCCATGCGGTGCCCCTCGATGCGCGGCAGCCCCCGCTGCTGTGCCCAGCGGCCGTTACCGTCCATGATGATTGCGAGATGCGTGGGCGCCACAAGGCGCGTCTCCGGCTGGGGGTCGTTTTCGTAATACATGTTCGCTCGTGGCGGCTTTCACTCGTGTTGGGCTGTCTCGCTTTTTGCCACCCTAGACCTGCATGATTTCCTTTTCCTTGTCGGCCAACGCAGTGTCGATCTCGCCGATATACTTGTCGGTCAGGCTCTGGACCTCGTCGGCGAGCGCATGATGCTCGTCCTGGCCGATGACACCCTCCTTCTCCTGTTTCTTGAGCTGGTCCATGCCGTCCCGGCGGACATTGCGCACCGCCACGCGGGCCTGCTCGGCGTATTTCGCGCAGACCTTGGCCAACTCCTTGCGGCGCTCCTCGGTCATTTCCGGGATCGGCAGGCGCAGCATCGTGCCGTCCACGATGGGATTCAGGCCGAGATCGGACTCGCGGATCGCCTTCTCCACTGCGCTCACCTGGGTCTTGTCCCAGACATGCACGCTGATCATCCGCGGCTCCGGCACGCTGACGGTCGCCACCTGGTTGATCGGCATGCGCGTGCCATAAGCGTTCACCGTGATCGGGTCGAGCAGGCTCGCGCTCGCCCGGCCGGTGCGCATACCACCGAATTCCTGCTTCAAGACGCTCAAGGCGCCCTGCATGCGCTTCTCGAGCGCCTTCGTGTCGAATTGTTCCGCCTCGTCCGACATGTCGTTCTCCCTGTCGACATTCATGCGGTATCACCCGGCGAAAGACGCGGCGCAACCGCGCTGCGCTTCCACGCCGGAAACGTGCCGCTCACCGCGTCACGGTCGTGCAACGTGTTTTCCCGGTCAAGACATTCACGAGGCTTCCGGCCTCGCGCATCGAGAACACGACGATGGGAATGTCGTTGTCGCGCGCCAGCGCGATGGCCGCCCCGTCCATGACCCGCAGATCCCGGTTCAGCACGTCGTCGTAGCTGATCCGCTGGTAATATTCCGCGTTTGGGTCGACTTTCGGATCGGCGGAATACACCCCGTCCACCGATGTGCCTTTCAGGATCGCGTCGCAGCGCATCTCAGCCGCGCGCAGCGCCGCCGTCGTGTCGGTGGTGAAGAACGGGCTGCCCGTCCCGCCGGCGAAAATCACCGTCTGCCCGGCATCGAGCGCGGCGCGGGCCTCTTCGCGCTGGAAGGGCCGACAGATGGTCGGCATGGGGACGGCGCTGAAGGTCTGCGCCGCCACACCGGCGCGGCGCAGGCCATTCTCCAGCGTCAGCGCGTTCATCACCGTGGCCAGCATGCCGATATCGTCGGCCTTTGCCCGGTCCATGCCGTTCGCCGCGCCGGCGACACCGCGGAAGATGTTGCCCCCGCCAACGACCAGCGCAAGCTGGAAGCCTTCCGCCACGGCCGCCCGGATCTCGCCCGCGATACGCGCGACCACCTGGGCATCCGTGCCGAACGGCTGGCTGCCCAGCAGCGCCTCGCCAGACAGCTTCATCAGCACGCGATGGAATTTGACGGTATCGCCGGCCATAGCCTCTTCCAGCGCCTTTTGCTCCGGCGCACCCTCAAAGATGACGGCCTTCGGCGCGCCCGGCCGGTTGACTGAACCTTATGAGCCGGCAGCAGCGGCGGCGACCGCGGCGTCGGACTCTTCGTCCTCGGTATCGATTCCCTCGCCGAGCGCGTAGCGCTCGAAGCCGACCACCTTGATCGGCGCGCCGACATCGTCCTCGGCCGCCTTGATCGCCTTCTCGACCGTGTTGTCGGGGTCGGTGACCAGCGCCTGCTTCATCAGCACGACTTCCTGATAATACTTGTTGAGCCGGCCTTCCACCATCTTTTCGATGATATTGTCCGGCTTGCCGGACTCGCGCGCCTGCTCGACGAGAATGGAACGCTCGCGGTCCACCATCGCCGGGTCGAGACTGTCCGCGTCGACCGCCAGCGGGCTGGTCGCCGCGACATGCATGGCGAGCTGCTTGCCGAGCGCCTGAAGCTTGTCCTTGTCGCCGGTCGATTCCAGCCCGACGATGACGCCGATCTTGCCCATGCCCGGCGCGATCTGGTTGTGCATGTAGCCCGACACGATCCCGCTCGACACCTCGATGACGGCGGTGCGGCGCAGGCGCATGTTCTCGCCGATGGTGGCGATCATCTCGCTGACATAGTCCGAGACCGACTTGTCCGTCCCCGGATAGGCCTCGGCGCCCAGCGCGTCGATGTCGCCGCCGGTTGTCAGCGCCAGCCTGGAAATCTCGCCGACCATCGCCTGGAACTGGTCGTTGCGCGCGACGAAGTCGGTCTCCGCGTTGACCTCAACGAGCGCGCCCTTCGTGCCCTCGACGGCCATGCCGACCAGCCCGTCGGCGGCGGTGCGCCCGGCCTTCTTCGCCGCCTTGGCGAAGCCCTTGGCGCGCAGCCAGTCGATGGCGGCTTCCATGTCGCCGTCGGTTTCCTTGAGCGCCGTCTTGCAGTCCATCATGCCTGCGCCGGTCTTGTCGCGCAGATCCTTGACCATCTGTGCCGTGATCTCAGCCATCATTGCCTCTTGAAAATTGCGTGCTGCCGCCGCCGTCAACGCCCGTGTCCGGGCGCCTACGCGGCTTCTTCCTGCATCAGTTTCGCGGCCTGTTCAATCCAGCCGTCGCGCTCGGCGCGTCCCTTCAGCCCGACTTCCTCGTCGAGCCTTGCGAGGTCGTCCGCACCCATATTGGCGATCTGCCAGAAATGGTAGATGCCGTGGGCGTTCAGCTTGTCGGCCATGACCTTGCCCAGCCCGGAAATCTTCTGGAGATCGTCCGGCTCGCCTTCCGGCGCGTCGAGACGGCGGAAGCCGCCGCTTGGCGCAGCGGGCGCTACGGCCGGCTCAGGCGCGGGTTCCTGCGGCGCGGCCTGGGCCGCTTCGACATCGGCCTCGGCGGCCTCCGGCTGGACCACCGGGCTCGCCTCCGGCGTGGCTTCGGCCACCGGCGTGGCCTGAACCTCCGGCTCCTCGGGCAGCGTCTCCATCTGCGGTTCCGCGGCCGCGCCCATGTCGCCGCCAGCCAGCGCGGTCGCCTTCTCGATGCCGTCGAGCGCGGCGCGCGCCACCAGGTCGCAGTAAAGCGCGATGGCCCGGCCGGCGTCGTCGTTGCCCGGCACCGGATAGGCGATGCCGTCGCTGTTGGAGTTGCTGTCGAGAATCGCGATGACCGGGATATTCAGCTTGCGCGCCTCGGCGACGGCGATGGCTTCCTTGTTGGTGTCGATCACGAACAGCAGGTCGGGGATGCCGCCCATGTCCTTGATGCCGCCGATGGCCTGCTGGAGCTTGTCGCGCTCGCGCGTGAGGTGCAGAAGCTCCTTCTTGGTGAAGCCGTGGACCTCGCCTTCGAGCAGTTCTTCCAGGTAGCGCAGGCGCTTGATCGAGTTGGTGATCGTCTGCCAGTTGGTCAGCGTGCCGCCGTACCAGCGGTGATTGATGTAATACTGCGCCGAGCGTTGCGCCGCGTCCTTGACGATGTCGGAGGCCTGGCGCTTGGTGCCGACGAACAGCACGCGCCCGCCGCCCGCGACGGTCTCGGAGACCTTGACAAGCGCCTGGTGCAGCAGCGGGACGGTCTGCGACAGGTCGATGATGTGAATGCCGTTGCGCACGCCGAAGATGTACTCTTCCATCTTCGGGTTCCAGCGGTGGGTCTGATGGCCGAAATGCGCGCCGGCTTCCAGCAGGTCGCGCATGGAGAATGTGGGCAGCGCCATGAGCGGTGCACTCCTTGCTTTTCCGGTTGAGCCTCCGTGCCAGACAAGAAGCGCCGGACGACCGC
>JBKGZY010000278.1:0-3015 GCA_046543175.1 Dichotomicrobium sp. | reverse complement strand
TGATCGATCAGCTCACATCAGCCGGTGGACAGAAGCGAACGCTTGGTGCAGGCGAGTACCTGTTCCACATTGGTGAGCCTGTTGCTGCGCTCTTTGTCGTTCTGGAGGGAGAGGTTCACCTGATCCGGCACCAGGAACATGGTGGCGCAATCGTCCTGCAACGGGCCGGTCCCGGCGAGATCCTCGCCGAGGCATCACTCTTTTCGGGTCACTATCACTGCGATGCATTGACCGAGAAAGGGGCGATCGTTCAGAGCGTTGCGAAGCGCGAACTCCGCGAACGGCTGCGGAATGAACCGGATTTCGCGGAAGCGTGGGCGGCTCATCTGGCGGGCGAAGTTCAGATCATGCGACTCCGCGCCGAAATCCTCTCATTGAAGACGGTCGCGTCCCGGCTGGACGCCTGGCTGGCATGGCATGGCGAATTGCCGCCAAAGGGTGAATGGGCGCGGCTCGCCAAAGAGATCGGGCTCAGTCCCGAAGCACTCTATCGGGAGATAGCCAGGCGGCGGCGTTAGACTCTGACAGACCGGGACAGTGAGGATGTTTCGCGAACTCTCGTTATGCGATGCATGATCGCCCCTCAGGCGCGGGGAAGCGTCAGGGTCGCGCGCAGGCCGCCCTCGGGGCGGTTGGTCAGGGTCAGTGTGCCGCCGTGGCTCTGGACGATGTCGCGGGCGATCGCGAGGCCGAGGCCTGCCCCGCCTGTCTCGCGCGAACGGGAGTCCTCGAAACGGAAGAAGGGATCGAAAGCGGCCTCCAGCTGCTCCTCCGGCAGGCCGGGGCCGTGATCCTCGACGGTGAGAACAACGCCATCGCCGCTGGTTTCGCGCCACGCGATCTCGGCATCCCCGCCGTAGGTCAGGGCGTTATCCACGAGATTGCGCAGCGCCCGCTTCATGGCGGTCTGGCGCACGGACGCGCGGATCGCCTCGCCGCCAATGACGCGCGCCGCTTCCAGCCCGCCTTCGGCGAGCGCTTCGGCGACGAGCGCGCCGATCTCGCGCAACGCCGGTGGCTCGTCGCCCGCCACGCCGCGCCCATAGGCCAGCGTCGCTTCTGACATGCGCTCCATCTCCTCGACCAGCCGGATGAGGCGATCGCGATCCTCGCCGTCCTCGATCATCTCAAGGCGGACCCGCATGGCCGCCAGCGGCGAGCGCAAATCGTGGCCAAGGGCCGCGACCATGCGCGTGCGCTCGTCAAGCAGGCGGCCAAGCCGCGCCTGCATGCGGTTGAAGGCCTCCGTGGCGCGGCGGATTTCATCCGGCCCGTCAGAGGGTATCGACTGGCCCATCTCGCCGCGTCCGACGCGCTCGGCCCCTTGAGCCAGGGCGCGGATCGGACGTGCAAGTCCGCGCACCGACAGCCAGACAACGACGGTTATGAGCAGGGCGCCAAGCGCGGTCGCGACCAGCGCCGGCCACGCGAATTGGAGCGGCGGGCGGCTCAGCCGGGTCTCGACATTGAGCCAGCCGCCATTCTGGAGCCGGACCGAGATCGCGAGGCCGCGGCTCCGCCCTTGCCCGCCGCGCCAGCCGTCGCGCATGGCACGCATCCGCTCGTGCATTTCGTGCATCCCATGCATTTCCGACCGATCCCTACCGGGCGCATTCCACCACGCCGGCCCGGCAAATGGCGTGTCCTCGGCCGCATCAAGGAACCGGACGCCGATCGCGCGCCCAGCCTCCGGGCCGAGCATGCCAGCGAGACGATCCGCCAGACGGGCTGGCGGACCCGGATCCGGTGGCGGCTGGGCAAGCGGCGAGTCGCCGATCGCAAGCCGGGTGAGCGGCGAGGCGGCAGCGCCGAGCACCGTGGCGCGCATGTCCGGCGGCGCGGACTCGATGAGACGGAGGATATTGGCCACGCGCCCCAGCGTCTCGCCGCCGAGCACCGCGCGCACCGCCAGGCGGCGTTCATTGAGCAGGAGCGCGAGCGAGACCGCCTGCGCCGTCAGCAGCGCGCCCAGCACGAGCAGCAGCAGCCGCCCCCGGAAGCTGGTCGGCAGCAGTGCGGCCAGCCTCATGACAGCTCCCGCACATCGGCGTTCAGGCTGTATCCGCTGCCGCGAACGGTGCGGATCAGGCGGGGACGGTCCGGGTCTGCCTCGATCTTGCGCCGCAGCCGGCTCACCTGATTGTCGACCGCGCGGTCGAAAACGTCCCAGTTCCGCCCTTGCACGAGGTCGAGAAGCTGGGCACGGGAAAGCACCACGCGCGGGCGCTCAAGAAAGGCAATCAGCATGCGCAATTCGGCTGCTGTCAGTTCGACCGTCGCGCCATGCTCATCGCTCAGGACCTGGCGGTCCACGTCAAGCACCCAGCGATCGAAGGCGAGCCTGTGCCCGCCGAGCCCGCCCGCCGTAGGGTCCGGCCGCGCACTGCGCCGCAGGATGGCGGTGATGCGTGCCAGAAGTTCGCGGGGGTTGAATGGCTTGGCGAGATAATCGTCCGCGCCGATCTCCAGCCCGACGATGCGGTCGATGTCCTCGCCCCGCGCCGTGAGCATGAGGATGGGGACATCCGAACTGGCGCGCAAACGCCGGCAGGCGGAAAGACCATCCTCGCCTGGCATCATCACGTCGAGCACGACAAGATCGATATGGTGCGCCTTGAGCGCGGCATCCATCTCGCGGGCGTCATGTGCCGCGGTCGTGCGGTAGCCATTGCGCTCAAGATAGCGGGTCACCGCGTCGCGGATTTCGCGATGGTCGTCAACAACCAGGATATGCGGCGTGCGGGTCATGGGTTGTATTGCCTTCCGCCATCCACATAACCCGAGTGGTGCTGGGGATGCACGGGAGATTTGCACGCCTTTGTCGCAGTGGGCGTCCCTGACACGCTTCGTTACAAAACCCCGCTCCCAAGGGGACAGTTCTGCGACAAGCCGCTCTCATCATTGGGGGCATCGGCAATCGGAAAAAGGAGAAGATCCGATGAAACGCAAGACACTGGTAGCAGGCGGCGTTGTCGCTCTTATCGGCCTCGCCGGTCTCGCAGGCATCGTCGCCGC
>JBKGZY010000277.1:0-3015 GCA_046543175.1 Dichotomicrobium sp. | reverse complement strand
TTAACGCTTCGAGAACTGGAAGCTCTTGCGCGCCTTGGCCCGGCCGTACTTCTTGCGCTCCACCTGCCGGTCGTCGCGGGTGAGATAGCCATGCTTTTTCAGCATCGGGCGAAGCTCCGGCTCATAGCGCGTCAGCGCCAGCGCGATGCCGTGGCGCACCGCACCCGCCTGGCCCGACAGGCCGCCGCCCGAGACCGTGCAGACGATGTCGAACTGGCTGTCGCGGTCGGCCGTGACGAGCGGCTGCCTGACGATCATCTGGAGAACCGGGCGCGCGAAATACTCGGAATAGTCCTTCTTGTTCACGAAGATCTGTCCCTTGCCCGGCTTGACCCAAACGCGCGATACCGCATTCTTCCGCCGGCCGGTGCCGTAGGCGCGGCCATGCGCATCCAGCTTCTGCTCGTAGACCGGACCGACGCCGATGCCTTCGCCCGGCTGTTGATCCGTTGCGTCGCCCAACTCTTCCAGCGACTTGATTTCCTGATCGGCCATGATCTCGATTATCTCTTCGTGTTCTTCGGGTTCAGCGACGCCACGTCGATCTGTTCCGGCTGCTGCGCCTCATGCGGATGCTCCGCGCCGGTGTAGACGCGCAGGTTCTTCATCTGCTGGCGCCCCAGCGGGCCGCGCGGCAGCATGCGCTCGACCGCCTTTTCCAGCACGCGCTCGGGAAAGCGCCCGTCGAGGATCTGGTGCGCCTTGCGCTCCTTGATGCCGCCGGGATACCCCGTGTGCCAGTAATAGGTCTTGTCGTTGCGCTTCCTGCCGGTCAGCACGACCTTGTCCGCGTTGATCACGATGACATTGTCGCCGTCGTCCATGTGCGGGGTGAACCCCGGTTTGTGCTTGCCCCGGAGACGGGTGGCGATAAACGCGGCGAGCCGTCCGACCACAAGGCCGTCGGCGTCGATCAGCACCCATTTCTTCTCAATATCCGAGGGCTTGGCCGAGAAGGTCTTCATGGCGGTCGCCTCTGCTGCGATTGTTCGGGAAATCCGCACGGGCTCGCCGTGCCTGCATTCGTCGCCGCGAATAGCCGATCGCGGCGGCGCGGTCAAGCAGAAAAACGCCGGAAGGGGCAAAAACCGTTTTCTGACAGACGCTTACTTGTGCGGTAAAATGCTACCGGAGATGGTCCGGCGGCAGCGCATAGGTGCCCACCGCATGCGCGACGCACTCCTGCTGCCCGTCCGCGCGCAGATGAATCTCGCCATAGGCCAGGCTCTTGCCCAGCTTGAGCAGATGCGCCTCGCCGAGCAAATCGCCCGGTGGCGGGCGGCGCAGGAAATTGATGTTCAGATTGGTCGTCACCGCCAGCGCCGCCGGCCCGATGCTGGTCAGCACCGCGACATACATGGCGACATCGGCCAGTGTGAACATCGCCGGCCCGGAGATCGTCCCGCCGGGGCGCAGCGATTGCGGATCGTAGCCGAGGCGCAGCCGCGCGAAGGCGTGGCCGACCGTCTCGACCTTCAGCGTCGGCGCGGCACGGCGCAGTTCCGCGAACTCCCGGTCGAGAAAGGCGTCGATCTCGGCGACGGTCATCGCGCCGGCGGCGTGAGCATCTGCCAAGGTGTCGTCCCTCCGAACATTCGGCACGGGCGTGCATGCATGGGCGAAATGGTTTACCTTCGCGGGCGTATACGAACGCAAAGGGAACCGGAACGCAATGACAAGCATCGCCGAAGACAGCCCCGCGGCCGCATCGGGCGAAGACGCGCCGCTGTTGGTGGAGCGCCGCGGCGCGGTCGTGCTGCTGACCCTGAACCGGCCCAGGGCCCGCAACGCCCTGTCGGCAGACCTCTTGAACGCGCTGAGCGAGGCCTTGACGACGATCGCGCAGGACAAAACAGCGCAGGTGGTGGTGATCGACCATGCCCCGCCGGTCTTTTCCGCCGGGCACGACCTGCGCGAACTGACCGCGCATCGCGCCGACGCGGACGGCGGGCGCGGCTTTTACGAGCTCGTCATGCGCAAATGCGCCGAGGTCATGCAGCAGATCGTGCGCCTGCCCCAGCCAGTGATCGCGGCGGTGGGCGGCACCGCCACGGCGGCGGGTTGCCAGCTGGTCGCGTCCTGTGACCTTGCCGTGGCCGCCGAGGAAGCGAAATTCGCCACGCCGGGCGTGAATATCGGGCTGTTCTGTTCCTCGCCAATGGTGGCGCTGTCGCGCAACGTGCCGCGCAAGCAGGCGATGGAGATGCTGCTGACCGGCGAGATGATCAGTGCGCGCGAGGCGGCCGATTACGGGCTGATCAACCGCGTCGTGGAAGCCGGCGGCGTCCAGCAGGCCGCCTTCGACATGGCGGAGAAGATCGCGGCGAAGTCGCCGGCCATCGTGGCGATCGGCAAGGAGGCGTTCTACCGGCAGGCGGAGATGCCGCTGTCGGAGGCCTATGACTACGCCGCCGGCGTGATGATCGCCAACATGATGGAGCCGGACGCCGAGGAAGGCATCGGCGCGTTTCTCGACAAGCGCGCGCCGGAGTGGAAGGGGCGCTGATTGCGCGCATGACGGCGCTGACGGAGAGCGATGACGCGCTGAAGGACATTCTCACGCGCTGCCGCCGGTTCGCGGTGATCATCGCGAGCGCAAACCCCGCGCGGCCGAGCTATGAGGTCATGCGCTACCTGATCGACCACGGCTACGAGGTGTTCCCCGTCAATCCCGGCTGGGCCGGGCGCGAGATTCTCGGGCGTCCGGTCGTGGCGTCGCTGCGCGACCTGCCCTGCTCCGTGGATGTGGTGGATGTGTTTCGACACCCGGACGGCGTCCCGGAGATCGCGCGGGACGCGATCGCCATCGGGGCGAAGGTGCTGTGGATGCAGATCGGCGCGAGCAACGATGAAGCCGCAAAGCTGGCGCAGGCCGCCGGGCTGCAAGTGGTCGCGGAGCGCTGCCCCAAGATCGAGCACGCAAGGTTGATCGGCTGAAAAGCCGCGTCGGCTGGCGTCGCCTACCCCCCGAGGAAGAGCTGGCCGACCTTCGGGTTGTCCAGCAGCTCGTCGCCC
>JBKGZY010000053.1:0-14447 GCA_046543175.1 Dichotomicrobium sp. | reverse complement strand
GGTGAGCAGCCGCGGGCCGAATGCCGCGCCGCCCGACAGCCGGTCCGGCTCGCGGGCGATGACCCCGGCGATGCGAAGCTGGCTCTCGCCCAGCCTGACATTGTCGCCGACCGCAAGGCCCAACCGGTCGAGGAGCGCCTGTTCGACGACCGCCGTGTTCTCACCCGAGACCGCTTCGCGGAACGGCTGACCGTCTTGCAGGACGACATCGCCATAGAGCGGATAGCGCTCATCGACGGCCTTCACCGAGACCAGCACCTGCGAGTCGCCATCGGGGCGCACCGCCATCGCGCGCATGGTCCCGGCTTCGCTGAGGGTGCCGAACCGGGAGAACAGCGCGCGCTCCTCGTCGCTCGCACGGCGATGCACGACCGAGGCGGCAACGTCTCCGCCGAGGATGGCCCGTCCCTGTTCGGCAATGCTGTCGCGCAGCGCGCCCGTGACGGTGCCGACGGTGGCGATCGCCGCCACGCCTAGCGCGATGCACAGGATGAAGACGTAAAAGCCGGACAGGCCGCCGCGCAGTTCGCGCAGCGCCAGGCGCAGGGACAGCGGGATGGACAGGCGCGACGTGCGCGCGGCCGGTGCGGCCGTGGTGATGCTCGTCATGTCGTCGCTGCCACCGGAGCTTCATCGGTCATGCGCCCGTCCTCGATGCCCGCCACGCGGTCGCAGCGCCGCGCCAGCGCCAGATCATGCGTGATGAGTACCAGCGTCGCGCCGTGGCTCTTGCGCAGCGCGAACATCATGTCGACGATGGACTTGCCGGTCGTGTTGTCGAGGTTGCCGGTCGGCTCGTCGGCGAACAGGATCTTCGGCTCAGGTGCGAGCGCGCGGGCCAATGCCACGCGCTGCTGCTCGCCGCCGGACAGTTCCGCCGGGAAATGCGTGAGGCGATGGTCCAGCCCGACCTCGCCGAGCACGGCCTCCGCGCGCTCGAAGGCGTCCGGCCGGCCGAGAAACTCCAGCGGCAGGGCGACGTTCTCGATGGCGGTCATGGTGGGAACGAGATGAAACTGCTGGAAAACGATGCCAATATTCTCGCCGCGCAGCCGCGCCAGATCGTCCTCGCCCAACGCGCTGAAGTCGTGCCCGGCAACATGGACCTGTCCCGAGGTCGCGCGTTCCAGCCCGGTCATTACCATGAGCAGCGTGGATTTGCCCGATCCGCTCGGCCCGACGATGCTGACGGCTTCGCCGGAGCGGATTTGCAGATCGACGCCGCGCAGGATATCGACCCGCCCGGCGCGGCTGCTCAGGGACAGATGGACGTCTTGCAGATCGATCACCGGCGGGCGCGCGACTGGGCTTGTTTGTTGCAATGGAAGACGCTCCTTATGTTGCGCGAAGGATTTGGTCCTGCCCACGCGAAATGTAAACATCCGGGAGATGAACATGCGCCGAATGATCGCTGGGCGGCTGTTACCGCTGCATACCGTCCTGCTCGCTATTATCTACGGCACGCTGATGGCGGCGGCTTGGCCACACGCTGCGCGGGCAGCCGATGACAGCAGCAATCGCGAAATCGTGATCGTGGCGTTCGGCGACAGCCTCGTTGCGGGCTATCAGTTGGCGCCGGGCGATTCGTTTCCGGCGCAGCTCGAAGAGGCGTTGCGGGACGAGGGGCTGAACGTGCGCGTGGACAATGCCGGCGTCTCCGGAGACACGACGGCGGACGCACTCGCGCGGCTCGACTGGGCGCTGCCGGACGATGCCGACGCCGTGATCGTCGAACTCGGCGCGAACGACGCCCTGCGCGGCTTCGACATTGCCGAGACGCGCAATGCGCTGGACGACATTCTGACGAAGCTGAAAGATCGCGATTTGCCCGTGCTGCTTGCCGGCATGGAGGCGCCGCGCAATTACGGCGAGGACTATACGAGGCGTTTCCGGACCATGTACAAGGAACTGGCGGAGAAGCGCAATACGCTGTTCTATCCGTTCTTCCTCGAAGGGGTCGCCATGAACACGGACCTCAACCAATCGGATGGGCTGCACCCGACAGCCGAAGGCGTGGCGGTCATCGTGGAGAACATCATGCCGAAGGTGCGCGAGCTCATCGCGCGCGCCCGCGACCGCACGGCGAATGTCAACTGACGGCATCGTCCGCGCTGGAAGCTCGGCAACAAGCAAAACGGGGGTCGCTTATGGAGTACCGCCCGCTCGGGCAGACCGGAATGCGCGTCAGCGCCATCTGCCTCGGCACCATGAACATGGGCGAGCAGAACACCGAATCCGAAGGTCATCAGCAACTCGACTACGCGCTCGATCAGGGCGTGAATTTCATCGACACGGCCGAGCTTTACGCCGTTCCGCCTCGCCCGGAAACGCAGGGTCGCTCGGAGGAGATCGTGGGCTCGTGGCTCGCCGCACGCGGCAACCGCGACAAGGTTATCCTGGCGAGCAAGGTGACGGGGCGCAGCCGCCAGTTGGACTGGATACGCGAAGGCGGACGCTTGCCGGAGCTGAGTCGCGAGCAGATATTCGAGGCGGTCGAGGGGAGCCTGCGCCGGCTGCGTACCGATTATATCGACCTGTATCAGACCCATTGGCCCGACCGGCAGATGCGCCTGTTCGCCGGGCAGGACTACGAACATCTCGGCGGCGACGCGATCCCGATCGAGGAGAGCCTGAGCGCGCTCGGCGAACTGGTCGAGAGCGGCAAGGTCCGCGCGGTCGGCATCTCCAACGAGACGCCGTGGGGGACGATGCGCTACCTGTTGGCCTCGGAGGCCGGCGGCCTGCCGCGCATCGCGTCAATCCAGAACGCCTATAACCTGCTTAACCGCATTTTCGAGATCGGCCTGTCGGAGATCAGCTACCGCGAGGATATCGGGCTGCTGGCGTACTCCCCGCTCGCGCAGGGCTACCTGACGGGCAAATACGAGGGCGGCGCGCTGCCCAAGGGATCACGTAAGCAGCTCTATGACCGGCTGCAACGTTACGAGACGCCGCGCGCGCCGGCCGCCATCACGGCCTATCTCAACCTGGCGCGCGAGCACGGCCTCGATCCCGGCCAGATGGCGCTGCAATTCGTGACGACGCGCCCGTTCGTGACGTCGAACATCATCGGCGCGACAACGATGGAGCAGTTGCGCACGGATATCGCCAGCATCGAGGTGCGGTGGACGGACGAGCTTGAGCACGCGATCAACGACATCCATCTCGACAATCCGAATCCATGCCCGTAAGCGCGAACGCGGACGGATCAGATGACAGGAGGTTGCGTTGCCCAGACTCTTCACTGCGTTGGAAATTCCTGCTCATCTCGTGCCGCGGCTGGAAATGCTGCGCAGCCGTCTGGCCGGCGCCCGCTGGATCAACCCGGAAAACTATCATCTCACGCTGCGCTTCGCCGGCGACATCGAGGAGCCGGACGCCGACGATTTCGTACAGGCGCTGACGGAAGTCTGGGTGGAACCGTTTTCGCTCACGCTGTCGGGCGTGGGCAGCTTCGGCGGGCGCAAGCCGCGCGCGCTTTGGGTCGGTGTCGAGGACTGCGAGCCGCTGATGCGTCTGCAACGGGCCAATGAGCGGGCCGCGCGCAAGGCCGGTCTGCCGCCGGAGACGCGCAATTTCTCGCCGCATGTGACGCTGGCACGGTTGCGCGGGGCAGAGGCGGGCGCTGTGGCGAATTATCTCTCGGCGGTCGGCGGTTTTCACACCGAGCCGTTTCTGGTGGAGCAGTTCGTGCTGATGTCGTCGCGGGACGGCTCGGGCGGCGGACCTTATGTCGTCGAAGAGCGGTTCCCGCTGGTCAGCCCGAGCGCGCGTAAGGCTCGGCAAGCATAGACTCCTCCTTGATGACGGAGGCAAGCAGCCCGCGGCTGGCGACTTCGATAAGGTTGAGCACGTAATCGAAGCCTTCCGGCCCCCCGAAGAAGGGATCGGGGATCTCGCAGGCCCCCATTTCCGGCGCGTATTTCATGAAAAGGCGGATATTCGGCTCATAGACATCCGGTGCAAGCGCGTGGAGTCGATCGTAATTCGACCTGTCCATCGCAAGGATCAAGTCGAAAGCCTTGAAGTCGTCCCGCGTGAACTGGCGCGCGCGCTGGTTGGAAATGTCGATGCCCCGCACCGCGAGAGCCTGCTGTGCGCGGATATCCGGCGGCCGACCGACATGCCAGCTTCCCGTTCCCGAGGAATCGATTCGAAACCGGTGCGACAGGCCTGCATCTGCCACGACCTGCCGGAACACGCCCTCGGCCATCGGCGACCGGCAGATGTTGCCGAGGCAAACGAACAATACGGAAATCTGCTGACTCGAGTCTCGCATCAGCGGCCGCCTGCAAACGTTTTTGCTACATGTCCAGAGCCTATCAAAGCCACCCGCTCAAGCAAGTGATAACGTTGTCACTTCTTGCCAGTCATACCCAAAAGGTCACGGAAAAAGTCAACGGAATAACGTACTTAGCGCATTATGCGTTAATTTGTACGTCTTTGGTCGGATGTGGAGATGCCACAGGTGCGGCTAATTCGCCAGCCGGAAGCCTTCGAGCCGGTAGAAATGCAGGGTCCGGCTTCTGCTCTGGCCCGCCGCGAAGGTCTGGCGGGCGAGTTTGGTCACCCTGTCGAACCGTTCGCCGATGCCACCGATTTCCGCGCGGCGCGTCACGAACAGGATTGGCTCCGGCGTGTCCGGCGCGATCGGCCGGGTCATCTCGAAATGATCGCTGGGGGGCCCGTCGTCCCGCCAGCTCACCACCGGCAGGCCGGTATCTCGCAGATAGTAGGTCAGTTCCGCCGACAGTGCGCGCCTGTCGGTCATCACGGCCGCGAAATTGCCGCGAACGGCCCGGTCCTCGGTTGCCTGCGCGATAGCGCGCCAGCCCAGCACGCGGGCGAACGGATCGGCGCCGCCCGGCAGGGTGAACTGTCCGGCGAACACGGTGCCGAGCGAGATGGCGGCGATTACCACCGCGTGAATAATGAAGGATGCCGCGTACCAGCCGCGCGCGCTGCGCTCGACCATCAGGGCTGTGACGAGAACTGCCGCAGGCACATAGGCCACGGCGGCCCAGTTCGCGTGTGCGCGCGACAGGAAAGCCTGCACCGTAATCAGCAGAATGATCGGGATGGAGAAGCACAGCAGGAGGCGGTACGGGTCACTCCAGCCCTCGCGCAACGCCCGCCAGGTCGCCCAGATCAGGATGCCGAACAGGATCGGCCCGAACACGCCGAACTGCGCGCCGAAGAATTCCAGCGCCTGCACCGGGTTGCCCAGCGAGCCGCTCCAGTTGGCGTTGTCGGCGGTATGCGACAGCGTGGCAAAACCGTTTTCGAGGTTCCAGGCAATGTTCGGCGCCAGCAAAGCCGCCGCGATGAGCAGAACCGAGGCGCCGCGCGCATTGACCAGGAGCCAGCGCGCCCGCGGGCTCAACACGAGGTAGACGGCCAGACCAAGGAAGAAATACACCATCGCGTATTTGGCCAGCAGCCCGACGCCCAGCGACAGCCCCAGCCACACAGCCCAGAACCACGCCCGGGTCTCGAGAAGCTTCACAAGGCACAGCAGTGCGGCCGCCCAGAAGAACAGCAACGGTACGTCCGTCGAGATCAGCGTGGAGGACAGCGAAATGCCCGGCAGCGTGGCGAAGACAACGGCGGTCCAGAAACCGAAACGCTCATCAAACAGCTTGCGTGCAAGCAGGAAGACCATGACGCTTGTGGCCGTGTGCATGAGCGGCGAGACGGCGCGGATACAGGCTTCGCCGTTTCCGCAGATCTCGGTCGCGCCACGGATCAGCCAGCCGATCAGCGGCGGCTTGGAGTAGTAGCCCCAGGCGAGATCGCGCGACCAGTCCCAGTACTGCGCCTCGTCGAAGAACAGGTCGGTGCCGGCGTAATACACAGTGAGCAGACGGATCGCCGTCAGGGTCAGCAGGAACAGCGCGAGCCGCCAGACAAAGCCCTGCGGCAGCATATCCGTGGGAAACAGCGGGCGCGGCGCGCTCGAAGCGGTTACGAGAGGATCGCCGGTCGTCGCCGGTACGCCGCGCGAGCCGTGATCGTCGGACGTTTCCTGAAGGTTGGTCGGCACGTTGAACTATTGCCCGCCTGTTTAAAATCTGCCGCGCCCGCGTCACGCGGTTATGCTTTGCTTAAAAACAGCCTTGTTTACGTGTTTTGCCTGTCGAGTGTGGCATCGGCAAGCTTGTAGACCGTGTGACCGGCCTGCTATCGGGAATTTATCGAGAAGCGAGTTATCATGGTAACGCTCCAAACAACAGAGCCGGTAGCGGTGTCGGTCGTCATTCCGGCGCTGAATGAAGAGGGCAACATTGCCGCCCTGGTTCAGGAAACGCTGGATGTCGTTCCCGCGCAGATGCTGAGGGAGATCGTCGTCGTCGACGACGGCAGTACGGACTCGACGCCTCAGGTTCTGACGCACCTGGCGGAGCGGGAACCGCGCCTGCGCGTTATCCGTCACGAAGAACGCTGCGGACAGAGCACGGCGCTGCGCACGGGCGTGCTCGCGGCGCGGAGCGATGTGATCGCCACGATGGACGGCGACGGGCAGAACGATCCGCGCGACATCGAGCACCTGCTGGGGCGGCTCGCCCGCCCGCACCAGCCCGGCCCCGCGCTCGTTGGCGGCCACCGTGTCACGCGCAGGGCCAGCGGCGCAAAACGCCTTGCATCCCGCATCGCCAACCATGTGCGCCGCGCGCTGCTGAAGGACGATAGTCCGGATACCGGCTGCGGCATCAAGGTGTTCTGGCGCGACGTGTTCGTGCGGCTGCCGTTCTTCACCAGCATGCATCGCTACCTGCCGATGCTATTCCGCTGCTACGGCTTCGAGACGGACTGTCACCCGGTCAACGACCGTCCGCGCCAGTCGGGAGAATCGAAATACACGAATTTCGGTCGGCTGATGATCGCGTTTTACGATCTCGTCGGCGTCGTCTGGCTGCGCCGGCGCACCAGAATACCACGGATCGTGCTGGACAGCGCCGACGCAGCGCGCAGTTGGTCGCTGGATGAGGGGAGCACGCGCGGCGAACCGGCAAATGCGGTGCAAGCACCTGAACGGCCGCCAGCGTCGCACGAACGCCACGGCGAGCGCCGCGAAACGGCGCTGGGGGGCTGACCCGATTGAACTGGTGTAACTTTTGGTTTAGTCACGAAGACTGAAGGGAAATACCGCGCGCGGCACGCCCGGTTTGGGTGCAATGGCGGAGGAACGGCGAAGAAGCCGGTGTAGCGCGCGATAGCCCGGGGGGCACGCGACAATGGATATGAACCAGGCCGTCGGCTGGTGGGCGAATATTTCCTGGCTCGAACTGAGTTGGCTCGCCGTCGGTTTCATGGCGCAAGCCATGTTCTCCATGCGGTTCCTGATGCAGTGGATCGCAAGCGAGCGGGCGCGCAAGAGCGTAATGCCGGAGGTGTTTTGGTATTACAGCTTCGCCGGCGGACTGATGCTGTTCATTTACGCGATCTACCGGATGGACCCCGTCTTCATCCTTGGACAGGGGACGGGGCTGTTCATCTATTCGCGCAACATATACTTTATCTGGCGCAGCAAGAAGATGGCGGCGCCGGCCGCACAGGACAGCGTTCCGCCGCAGCCCTCGAAAGTGCCGGCGGAATAGCGGACGACGCTCAGCCGAATTCGTTTCTCAGAAGAAGGGCAGCTATGACCCAGCTCCGGTTTATCGGGATGTTTACGCCACGGTTTGCCGCTCTCGCCGTCTTCGCCGTCGGTTTCGTGCTGCTCGTAGGCCCGGCCGAGGCACAGGACGGCCTCATCGTCAAGCAGAGCGCGAATAGCGTGGATGCAACGCTGGACCGGCTTGCCGAAGCCGCGGAGGAGAAAGGGTTGAACGTCTTCAGCCGCATCGACCATGCGGAAGGCGCGGACTCGGCGGACCTTGATCTGAGGCCCACACAACTGATTGTCATCGGCAACCCGAATGTCGGAACGCCGCTGATGCAGGCCGACCAGCGGCTCGCCCTCGAGTTGCCGCTGCGAATTGCCGCCTGGCAGGACGAGGACGGAACGGTCTGGGTCGGCTACTGGTCGCCGGAAGTGCTGTCCGTTCAGTACGGTGTGTCCGGGCAAGACGAGCGCCTTGCGAAGATGGCGCAGGCGCTGGATGGCCTGACGGACACCGCGATCGCGGACGATTGAGCGGCGTCCGCCACGAAGGACTGCGCCGTGACGGATCGTGACAGCGGCGAGCCGCCATCCCTTGGCGAGGCGATGCCGGACTGGCAGTTCGGCACGCAAGTGCCGCGCGTTTCCGTTCGCGCGCTCGTGCTGGACGGTGACGACGTCGTTGCCGTGGAGAGGCTGTCCGCGCAGGGAAAGCTTCACATGCCAGGCGGGGGAGTGGAGCACGGCGAAACCATGCTCGATGCGCTCCGGCGCGAGTTGCGCGAGGAGCTATGCATCACCCCAGCCACGGCGGAATACCAGCTCGTCATCGAAAACCTGTTCGAGACCCATCTGGGCCTCTATCATGCCGTCGAACACATTTTCCGCGTCTCGCCCGACGGCCGTCCGCGCGCCGGTGAGGCCGGCCTGCGCATGCACCGCCTGCCGCTCGCGACAATCGGCGCGGCGTCGTTCTACCCGTCCGCCTTTCGCGAATTGCTGACCCGGCCGGACTGGCGGGAGCATCACTACTTGCTTGCCGGAAAGTTCATCGGACAGGACTGACGGCGCGCGCTTCAGCCGATACCGGGCCGGCGGCCGTGGACCATGTTCAGAAAGCGGTCGCGGTAGTCCGCATCGTCCTTGAACACGCCGGTGAAACGGGTCGTGATCGTCGAGACGTCGGTCTTGTGAACGCCACGGGTCGTCATGCACTGGTGCAACGCGTCAACGAGGATCGCGACGCCGCGCGGCTTCAGCGCCTGTTCGATGGCCTCGGCGATCTGCGCGGTCATGGTCTCCTGCGTTTGCAGCCGCTTGGCGAAGATCTCGACGACGCGCGCCAGCTTGGAAATGCCGACGACCCGGTCGCGCGGCAGATAGGCGACATGCGCGACGCCGAGGATCGGCGCGATGTGATGCTCGCAATGCGATTCCAGCCGGATGTCGCGCAGCATCACGAGATCGTCGTAGCCATGGACCTCCTCGAAGGTGCGCGACAGCACCTCGTGCGGATCTTCGCTATATCCCGAAAAATACTCGCGGTAGGCATCGACCACACGGCGCGGCGTTTCCAAAAGCCCTTCGCGCGCCGGGTCGTCGCCTGCCCACCGGATCAGCGTGCGCACCGCCTCTTCGGCTTCGTCGCGCGTCGGCGCCGGCTCTGCCCGCGCGCCGAACTCCGGCGCGCCCGCGCCGTTGTTTCGCGCCGGCGCGTCAACGTGTTCGGAAGTCGTCTTTAAGGCAGCTTTCATGTCCTGCATACCCAGTAATCTAAACGTTGCGCCGCCGCCCGCCAAACGGTTCTGTTCGGTCGATGATCGTAGCCGCCTTCGCATCTTGACAGGATCGTTGCGGGGTTCCCATTCTCATGGTGGAAAGCGCAGGCGTGAACTGACCGCGATATAGGAAAATTTCCCGATCAAACCAAGTGCGCGGATTGAGCGCCTTGCGAGCAAGGGTGCATGGCCGATATGTGGCCAATGCCTATGAAAATGAGAGACCGTTTGCGCGCCGGAGTGTGTCATGAGCGACCTTGACGATATTTATGCGGACAATTTGCTGGCGCTCGCCGCCGCGATCAGCCGCACGCATCGTCTGCCATCTCCGGATGCCAGCGCGTCCGCGCATTCAAAACTGTGCGGTTCCACCGTCGCCGTGGATGCCTGTTTCGACGGCGACCGTATCACTGACTTCGGCCAGGAGGTGAAGGCCTGCTTGCTGGGCCAGGCCTCGGCGTCGGTGGTGGGCCGCGAGATCGTCGGGACCAGCATCGAGGAGTTCCGCGAGGTCGCCGCGCAGATGCGCGCGATGCTGAAATCGGGCGGGGCGCCGCCTAGCGGGCGCTGGGCGGATCTGGCGCTGCTCGAGCCAGTGCGCGACTACCGCGCGCGCCACCCCTCGACGCTGCTGGTCTTCGACGCTTTGGAAGACGCGATCGCCAAATATCGGACTGGCGAAGCGCCGGCGGCGTCCGACGCGGCGGTGACCGATGCGGGGCAGTGACCCTGTAAGGATCAGTTTCAATGGCGAAAATTGCCGACAGCCGCGACATCGAGGCCCGTCGCGGATCGATTTACCCGCATCCATTCGGTGCCCAACTCGAAGGCCGGCTCAAGCGCAAGCTGGGCGATATTGTCGGGATCGAACAATTCGGCGTGAATCTCGTGACGCTGGAGCCGGGCGCGTGGTCGTCGCAGCGCCACTGGCATGAAAAGGAAGACGAGTTCGTCTATGTCATCGCGGGGGAGGCGACACTCGTCACCGATGACGGCGAACGGACACTGACTCCGGGAATGTTCGCCGGCTTTCCCGCCGGCGACAGCAATGCACACCAGCTCGCCAACAACAGCGACGCGCCGGTGATCTATCTCGAGATCGGCACGCGTATCCCGGACGAGCGCGCCGCGTATCCGGATGTCGACATGAAGGCGCACAAGGTCGACGGCAACTGGGTTTTCACCCGCAATGACGGCACCCCCTACTGAGCGTGCGGCGCCGCCCGGCCGGGCGGCGAAACTGGCACGCACGGCCCTGAAACTGCCGGTCTATTTATACCGCTACATCGTTTCGCCCGTCATCGGCCCGCGCTGCCGGCATCTGCCGACCTGCTCGGAATACGCGCTGGAAGCCATCGAGACAAACGGCGCATGGAAGGGCGGCTGGCTCACGCTGTCTCGGCTGGTCCGCTGCCATCCCTGGGGGACCGACGGATTCGATCCGGTGCCCGACCTGCGCGGGGAGCGGCACATCTTCGCCCCGTGGCGCTACGGACGCTGGACGCGGCGGCAGATCGAAAAAGAATCTGATAAATCAATATATTAACCGTTTCAACTCACATTGATGTGTTCGATTCCGGTACAGCCATGCTGACTTTGCCACAATTCGGCGTTATTATGATAAAGCCGAGGGAAGCTGTTAACCCTGAGGGCGTGTCGCGCCTGAAGGGAGAGGAGCTTAGAATATGCAATATCGACTGCTCTCGGCTCTGGCCCTGGCCGGGGCCTTGATCGTCGGTTGGTTCGTTGCGCCGGTGTCGGCTGTCCCGGCATCGCCGGCTCTGGCGCAGGCGGCCGGTGCGGCGGAGCGGGCTTCGCCCCAAACGGTCACAGAGGCCGGATGGCGCCGTCGCCACCATAAACGGAGATTCCGGCACCGCTTGCGGCGGAAACTGCACCGCTTATTCCGTCATGGCCGTCCGCATTACCGCAAACGGCGCCATTATCGCAAACATTACCGGAAGCGGCGCCATTATCGCAAACATTACCGGAAGCGGCGTTATTACGGTCGGGATCACCGCCGTAAGCGTCACCATCGGCGGCATCGCCGCCATAGGTGGTAATCGTTGGGCGTGGTCCTGACGGACCACGCCTCGCGCATTTCGCTCTCAACCATCAAACTCAAGGCCCGCCCACCCGGCGGGCTTTTTTTGTTCCGGCGTCGGGCCGGGCTGTTGACATGGACGAACATTGCCGCCACCACTCAGCCATTAACGTCTTACCCGCTTTGTTGGCGGGAGTGAGAGGAGCCAAGCATGATCCATCTGACCTTTCCCGACGGCGCTGAACGCGAATACGAGCCCGGCCTCACCGGCGCCGACATCGCCGCCAAGATCTCGAAATCATTGAGCAAGAAAGCCGTCGCCATGAAGCTCGACGGCGACGTGCGCGATCTCGCCGACCCGATCGAGAGCGACGCGAGGATCGAATTTCTCACCCGCGACGACCCGGATGCGCTGCCGCTGATCCGGCACGATTGCGCGCATGTGATGGCCGAGGCCGTGCAGGAGCTTTGGCCGGACACGCAAGTGACCATCGGCCCGGTGATCGAGAACGGCTTTTATTACGATTTCGCGCGCGACGAGCCGTTCCACCCGGATGATCTGCCGAAGATCGAGGCGAAGATGCGGGAGATTATCGACCGCAACAAGCCGTTCACCAAGGAAGTCTGGGGGCGCGAGGAGGCCAAGCGCTATTTCCGCGAGCGCGGCGAGACCTACAAGGTGGAACTGATCGACGCGATCCCCGAAGACCAGGAAATCCGCATCTACCGGCAGGGCGAATGGCTCGACCTGTGCCGCGGCCCGCACATGACCTCTACGGCCAAGGTCGGCAAGGCGTTCAAGCTGATGCGCCTCGCCGGCGCATACTGGCGCGGCGATCCCAACAACCCGATGCTCCAGCGCATCTACGGCACCGCCTGGGCGAACCAGGAGCAGCTCGACGCGCATCTGAAGATGCTGGAGGAAGCCGAGAAGCGCGACCACCGCCGGCTCGCGCGCGAGATGGACCTGTTCCATTTCCAGGACGAGGCGCCCGGCGCGGTATTCTGGCACGCCAAGGGCTGGACGCTGTTCCAGGCGCTGATCGGCTATATGCGCCGCAAGCAGGACGAGTGGGGCTATCTCGAAGTCAACTCGCCCGACATGATGGAGCGCAGTCTCTGGGAGACTTCCGGCCACTGGGAGAAGTTCGGCGAGAACATGTACGCCGTCGAGATGCCCGACGAGCGCGTCTATTGCTGCAAGCCGATGAACTGCCCGGGGCACGTGCAGATCTTCAAGAACGGGCTGAAGTCGTATCGCGACCTGCCCATGAAGATCGCCGAGTTCGGCAAGGTCCACCGCTACGAGCCGTCCGGCGCGCTGCACGGCATCATGCGCGTGCGCCATTTCACCCAGGACGACGCGCACATTTTCTGCACCGAGGACCAGATCACGCAGGAATGCGTGACGCTCAACGAGCAGATGCTGGCCATGTACCGCGATTTCGGCTTCGAGGACGTGGACATCAAGTTCTCCGACCGGCCGGAAAAGCGCGTCGGTTCCGACGAGGTCTGGGACAAGGCCGAAGCCGCGCTGCGCCACGCCGTCGACGTCGCGGGCATGGATTATGACCTGAATCCCGGGGAGGGCGCGTTCTACGGGCCGAAGCTGGAATACACGCTGCGCGACGCCATCGGGCGCGAATGGCAATGCGGCACGGTGCAGGTGGATTTGAACCTGCCGGGCCGGCTCGGTGCGTTCTACATCGGCGAGGACGGCGCGAAGCACACGCCGGTGATGATCCACCGCGCGATGTTCGGCAGCCTTGAGCGGTTCACCGGCATCCTGATCGAGCACCACGCCGGGCATCTGCCGCTGTGGCTGTCGCCGCTTCAGGTGATGGTTTGCACGATTGTCTCGGATGCGGACAAATATGCCCAGAAGGTCGCGCGGGAATTGCACAAGGCGGGCCTGCGCGCTGAGGTCGATCTGCGCAACGAGAAGATCAACTACAAGGTCCGCGAGCACTCCAACGCCAAGGTGCCGCTGCTGTTCGTGGTGGGCAAGCGCGAGGCGGAGGAGAAAACCGTCTCGATCCGCCGGCTGGGCAGCCAGGGGCAGGAGGTCCTGGCGCTGAAGGACGCGGTGAAGATGGTGAAGGCCGAGGCCGTGCCGCCGGATATGCAAAAAGGCGAAGCGGGCAACGGCAGGGCGAAGAAGAACGGCGCGCGGCAGGCCGCTTGATTCGGATCGTGGATTCCTGCTAAGCCGCAATCGTCTAAAAAGGAGAGGTCGGTGCGGTTAGCCCGATCCCCGCGAGAGCGGGTCCTGGCCTTCGCTGATGCGATGAGTCCCTTGACCTTCAACGCCGGCGCAATGGTGCGCCGGTGAACAGAAAGGTCTTGGTATGCAACAGCAGATTTCGGTCATCACGCTCGGCATCGCCGATCTCGCCCGCTCCCGCCGGTTCTATGTCGATGGGTTCGGCTGGACCCCGGTCTTCGAAAACGACGAAATCATCTTCTACCAGATGAACGGCTTCGTTCTCGGCACATATCGGAACGCTTCCCTGGAAGCCGACATGAACCGGACGGGCCTGTCGCGGCCCGGCGCGTTCTCGCTGGCGCACAATGTTTCCGGCAGGGATGAGGTCGAACCGCTGATGGACCGGCTCGCCAGTGTCGGCGGGCGCATTATCCGTCCGGCCGACGAGCCGCCGCATGGCGGGTTTCGCGGCTATGTCGCCGACCCGGACGATCACGCCTGGGAAATCGCGTGGAATCCGGCATGGCCGATCGACGAGAACGGTTACGTGACCTTCGGTGTCTGACGCTCGGGGGAGCGGCGGGGGTACTGCTCCCGCCCGCTACCGTCTCAATGAGCTCGGCCACGCCAGGACGCGCCGCGTTCCTCTGTACATGGGCCGGGCAAAGCCGGCTGCCACCTCGCTGTCAGGTGTCGTTCTCGCGCCGTGCGCCGCCACCGGGGCTGGGCGCTCTCCGGCCCTGCGCCGCTCGATCCATTCGATGACGCCGATCAAAGCCCGATAGCGAGAATCATCGAACACAAAGCCCAAAGCTG
>JBKGZY010000276.1:0-3042 GCA_046543175.1 Dichotomicrobium sp. | reverse complement strand
TTCATCGAGCCGAGCAGCGGGGAGGTCACGCTCGCGGGCAAGAAGATAACCGGCCCGGGCGCCGACCGCGGCGTGGTGTTCCAAAAACATGCACTGCTGCCCTGGCTCAACGTGGTCCGGAACGTGACCTTCGGTCTGAAGCTCCAGGGCGTGCCGAAGGCGAAGCGCCACGAGATCGCGCGCAGGAACCTCGAACTGGTGGGCCTCAAGGGCTTCGAGGAGTACCAGATCTACGAACTTTCCGGGGGTATGCAGCAGCGTGTCGGGCTGGCGCGGGCGCTCACCAGCGATCCCAAGGTGCTGCTGATGGACGAGCCGCTCGGCGCGCTCGACGCGCTCACGCGCGAAAGCATGCAGGAGTTGATCCTCGATGTCTGGCGCGAGACCAACAAGGCGGTGTTCTTCATCACCCACTCGGTCGAGGAGGCGCTGTTCATGGCCACGCGCCTCGTCGTGATGTCACCGAGGCCGGGGCGGATCACGCACGAATACGAGCTCGATTTCTGCTATCGGTTCTTCGAGACGCGCGATGCGCGGAAGGTGAAATCGGACCCCGATTTCATCGAGATGCGCGAGAAGGTTCTTTCGATCGTCCATGCGGACGAGGCGGCCGCGGAGGAGCAAGATGGCTAATCCGGACATGATGAGTGACGATCCCCGCCGCGGCCCCCGCCCCTGGGCGGCGTTGAACTGGCTCTCGGAGAAATTCTCGGCCGGTCCTGCCAAGCCGGGCGATTCGTTCGGCGCCCCGGGCGTGGGCAACTCGAGCGCCATTGCGGTGGCGTCGGCGGTATCGCTGTTTGTACTGTGGATCCTCGTGACGGCGGGAGCAACGCCGCTCATCTCGCCGCTGTTTCTGCCCTCTCCTCTGGCGGTGTGGAACAAGTTCGTCTCGGTGGGACTGGAAGGCTACCAGGGCTACACGCTCGGGGAGCACGCCTGGGCGAGCCTCACCCGCATCTTCGGGGCATTCTTTTTTGCCACGCTCGTCGGTATTCCCGTGGGCATCGCCATGGCGACGAACCGCTTCATGCGCGGCATCTTCGACCCGATCATCGAGTTCTATCGTCCGCTGCCGCCGCTCGGCTACCTGCCGCTCACGGTGATCTGGTTCGGCATCGACGAGACGCAGAAGCTGGTGCTGCTGTTTCTGGCGATGTTCGCCCCCATCGTGCTCAACGCGCGGGCGGGCGTGCGCTCGGTGGCGATCGAGCAAATCCATGCGGCCTATTCGTTTGGCGCGACGCGGCGGCAGGTGCTCTGGCACGTGATCCTGAAGGGCGCAATGCCGGAAATCCTGACGGGACTGCGCATCGGCATCGGCTTCGGCTGGACCACGCTGGTGGCCGCCGAGTTGGTCGCCACGCGCGAAGGCCTCGGCGCCATGATCATGACCGCCTCGGAGTTCCTCGTCACCGACATCGTGGTAATGGGCATCATCGTGATCGGTATCATCGCTTACCTGTTCGACCTGTTCATGCGCTGGGTCGAACGCCGGCTCGTGCCCTGGAAGGGCAAGGTCTGAGCGGCGTCAAACAATGAAACCGCAGGCGTCGCCTGCGGTCTCGATTTTTCAGCGGCAGACCCAGGACCCGGATCACTCAGGCGGCTTGGTCGAGCGTTTTGCGAAGCCTGTCGACGATCTCGTCGATATGCGCGCGCTCGGCGATGAACGCAGGCGCGACAATTGCCACGTCGCCGGTAAACTTCGCGTGGCAGCCGTTCCAGAACAGCGCCTTTTGCAACGCCTGCCCGCGCCGGCCCGGCACCCCGTCGTGCTGGACCTCCAGACCCGACATCATGCCGATCGTGCGGATATCGATCACCAGCGGATGGTCGCGCAGGCTCATCATCGCCTCGGCGAAATAGGGCGCCATCTCCGCGGCGCGCGCGAACAGCCCTTCACGTTCATAGATATCCAGCGCCGCAAGCCCTGCCGCGCAGGCGGCCGGATGCGCCGAATAGGTGTAGCCGTGGAAAAACTCGATGGCGTTCGCCGGTGCGGCATTCGTGACGGTCTCGTAAATCTCGTCCTTCACGGCGGCGGCACCCATCGGAATCGAGCCATTCGTCAGCGCCTTGGCCATCGTCGCGATGTCCGGCGTGACGCCGAAATGCTGGCTGGCGAAGGGTGAACCGAGGCGGCCGAAACCTGTGATCACCTCGTCAAACACCAGCAGGATGCCGTGCCTGTCGCAGATCTCGCGCAGCCGCTCCAGATAGCCGACCGGCGGCACGAGGGTTCCCGTGGAACCGGCAACCGGCTCGACGAACACCGCCGCCACTGTCGCGCCGCCATAGGTCTGGCAGATCCGTTCCAGGTCGTCGGCGAGCGCGATCCCATCCTTCTGGGGCTGCCCGTCGCAGAACAGTTCATCGCCGGTCCATGTATGGCGCAGAAGCACGACATTCGGCATGGTGACAGGGAAGCTCTGGCGATTGTTCGCCATGCCCGAAAGACTCACGCCGCCGATGTTCACGCCGTGATAGGCCCGCTCGCGGCTGACGAAGCGCAGGCGCTGCGATTCCCCTCGCGCGCGGTGATACGCCATCGCGATCTTCAGGGCCGTGTCCACCGCCTCGGACCCGGAATTGGCGAAAAAGACATGGTTCATCGGCTCGGGAAGCAACTCGGCCACACGGCGCGCCAGTTCGAATGCCGCCGGATGGCCGAGTTGGAAGGGCGGCGAATAGGAGTTGGACAGGAGCTGGCGGTGGACTGCCTCGGCAATCTCCGGACGCGCGTGCCCGGCCGGCGAGCAGAACAGGCCGGAGGAACCGTCGATGACCGTTCCGCCGCGGTGGTCGGTGTAGTGCATGCCCTCACCGGCCACGACGATCCGCGGACTCTCCTTGAAGTCGCGGTTGCCGGTGAACGGCATCCAGTGCTCTTCAAGGGAGTTGGCGCGCGCCGCCACGTCGATATCGTTCATGTCCGGGACCCTCCTTACGAATTGCTGGCGGATGTTACCTCATGTCCCGGTTTGTATCTATCACAGACCCGTTAACCAAGTGAGGCGGGCATAGCTGGAATGCGCGCGC
>JBKGZY010000052.1:0-14521 GCA_046543175.1 Dichotomicrobium sp. | reverse complement strand
CAACCAAAGACTCTACAGCATCGGACGATCCGGATTTATCGCCCGATGCTGTAGTGGTCCGATCCTGAAGTTCGCTTGAGTTTGCGGCTGGGCTCGTGAGCGAACTTCAGAATCGGGACATCAGTAAAGATAGCGCTTGCGTATGCCCTTGCCGGTGATGAGCTGTGACAGCAGCACCGAGGACGATGTCACCAGGAAGCTCATGACGAGCAGTCCCATGACGTTGGCGGAACCGCCCGCCATCCCGCCGAACACCCAGTCGCGGGTGCCGATGAAGGAGGTGTACAGGTCGATCACGAAGCAGACGACCCAGGCGGTTTTCAGCAGGATCGTGATCGCGTTGTTCGGCTCCGCCGCGCTCCAGATCAGCCGCGTGGCGATCATGAACCCGACGATCGTGATGGCGGCGATGCCCGCGAAGACGAAACGCATCGGCGCGCTGGTGCCCGTCACGAGGTCGTAGAACTCGGCGATCCCGTAAAAGCTGGTATAGCCGTCCCACAGGGCGCCAAGGCTGACCACGACGATAAGCGCACGCATAAAACCGACACTCCCGGCCGTTACCGATTCAGCACGATCTGGATCGCCGCCAGCAGCGCCCCCAGCAGGAACATGCCGCCCACAAGGATCTCGACGCCGTTCTTCACGAAGACGCGGCGCGTGCGTAGTGGCGGCGCACCCGCTTCCCGTTGCCCCGAAGGCCGGCGGCGCAGATGGGACAGGAAGGCGCGGCGCTCGGCACCGGCGAAAACGACGGCCTCGGCGATCACGCGTTCGCGGGGCAGGCCCGTGTCGGCTTCAATCGCATCCAGCACCTCCTGTACCGCGTCCTCGCGCAGCGCGCGAAACAGCGCGGCGCCCGGCAGAGAATTGTCGGGTACCTCCTCATTGGGCGTCCACGCCATTGTCGACCTCTCGCATTCCGCGTCGCAGGTTAACCATATTTTAGTCAAATGCCCCGGACGCGCACACAAGATGGTTAACGCCGGGAACGATGGCCGGGTTCGCGCCATTTGCGCTTGACATTCCAGTTACTGGAATCACCAACTTTCCGCCCAGCAGCGAGAGAACCGGGGAGCAGACGATGAATCTTGTACGCGCGACGATGGTGGTTCTGGTGGCCGCGATGGCCGGCATTCACCCGGAAGCCGCGGCGGATCAGAGCATGCGCAGCCAGAGCCTGCCGGTGGTCGAGATGACCAAGCACCCGAACTGTGGCTGCTGCACGAAATGGGCCGACCACATGCGCGAGGCCGGTTTCAAGGTCGAGGTGACGGAAACCGAGCGGATGTGGGGCGTCAAGCGGATGGCCGGCGTGCCGAAAGATCTGGACTCGTGCCACACGGCAAAGATCGGCGGCTACATCGTCGAGGGGCATGTGCCCGCCGAGGATGTGAAGCGGCTGCTTCGGAACGGTCCGGACGTGAGGGGCTTGTCCGTGCCGGGAATGCCGATCGGTTCGCCCGGCATGGAGGTCGGCGACCAGACCGAGCCCTATGACGTGCTGACATTCGACGCCGAAGGCGAAACGACGGTGTTCCAGTCCTATCGCTGACCGTCCGCAAGTCCGGAATTGCGTTATGCAGGAAGCAAGAGAAAAAGAGGCGCCGCCCGGCCCCGCACACGATAGCGGCGCGCCGGCCGAGGCGACCGATCCGGTCTGCGGCATGTCGGTGACGCCCGGCCCGGACACGCCGCGCCACACGCATGACGGCGAGACCTACTACTTCTGCCGCGAAGGGTGCCGCGCGAAATTCGCCGCCGATCCTGAAAGATATCTGAGCAATCAGGGGGAGCCGGAGCCCGCACCGGCCGGAACGCTTTACACCTGTCCGATGCACCCGGAGATCGTGCAGGAGGGTCCCGGCACCTGCCCGATCTGCGGCATGGCGCTGGAGCCGATGAGCCCGGCCGCCGCCGATACCGGGCCCGATCCGGAACTGGTCGACTTCACGCGCCGGCTGATCGTCGGCGCGATCCTGACTGTGCCGGTGATGCTGCTGGCGATGGGGCCGATGCTCGGCCTGCCGGTCGATGCGTGGCTGGGCCACGAGACCGCGCGCTGGGCGGAGCTGGTGCTGGCGACGCCGGTGGTCCTGTATTCGGGCTGGCCGTTCTTCGTGCGCTGTGTTGCCTCGTTCCGCAACATGCGGCCCAACATGTGGACGCTGATCGGGCTGGGCGTCGGCGCGGCCTATGGCTACAGCGTCGTGGCGGTGATTGCGCCCGGCATCTTCCCCGATGCGTTCCGCGCGCCGGACGGCTCGGTCGGCGTGTATTTCGAGGCCGCGGCGATGATCGTGGTGCTCGTGCTCGTCGGCCAGGTGATGGAACTGCGCGCGCGCGCCAAGACCGGCTCGGCGGTCCGCGCACTGCTCGACCTCGCGCCGAAGACGGCACGCCGGATCAGCGACGACGGCACGGAAAAGGATGTGCCGCTAGAAAAGGTGCAGGTCGGCGACCGGCTGCGCGTGCGCCCCGGCGAGTCGATCCCGGTGGATGGTACGGTCGAGGACGGGCGCTCCAGCGTGGACGAGTCCATGCTGACCGGGGAACCGATCGCGGTGGAAAAGACGCCCGGCGACGGCGTGACCGGCGGCACGCTCAACGCGTCGGGCAGCTTCATCATGCGCGCCGAGCGCGTCGGCAGCGACACCATGCTCTCGCGCATCGTGGACATGGTGGCGCAGGCCCAGCGCAGCCGCGCGCCGATCCAGCGGCTCGCCGACCGGGTGGCGGCGTATTTCGTGCCCGCCGTCGTCGGCGTGGCGATCCTCGCCTTCATCGCCTGGTCGCTCTTCGGCCCGCCGCCTTCAATGGCCTACGCCCTTGTCGCCGCGGTGTCGGTGCTCATCATCGCCTGCCCCTGCGCGCTCGGGCTGGCCACGCCGATGTCGATCATGGTGGCGACGGGGCGCGGCGCGCAGTCCGGCGTACTGGTGCGCGAGGCGCAGGCGCTGGAGACGCTGGCCTCTGTGGACACGCTGATCGTGGACAAGACCGGAACGCTCACCGAGGGCGCGCCGAAGCTGACCGACGTGACCCCGCTCGGCGAAACAGGCGAGGACGACCTGCTCGCGCTGGCCGCCAGCCTGGAGCGCGCGAGCGAGCATCCGCTGGCCGAGGCCATTACCGAAGCCGCGCACGAGCGCGGGCTGGATTTGCAGGATGCCGACGACTTCGACGCACAGACCGGCAAGGGCATCACCGGGCGTGTCGATGGGCGGGCCGTGGCAGTCGGCACGCCCAGCCTGATGCAATCCGAGGGCGCGGACGCTTCCCAGGCCGAAGACCAAGCCAACGGCCTGCGCGCGGACGGCAAGACGGTCGTGTTCGTTGCCATCGACGGCGCGCTGGCCGGATTGCTGGCCGTGGCCGATCCGATCAGGGAATCCGCGCGCGACGCCGTGGCCGATCTGCACACAGCGGGGCTGCGCATCGTCATGGCAACCGGCGATAATGAAGCCACAGCGCAGGCCGTTGCGCGCGAACTGTCCATCGACGAGGTTCACGCGGGCCTGCTGCCGGAGGACAAGGCCGAGCTGATCGCGCGGCTGCGCGAAGACGGCGCCATCGTCGCGATGGCCGGCGACGGGGTGAACGACGCGCCCGCGTTGGCGGCCGCGGATGTCGGTATCGCGATGGGCACCGGCGCGGATGTCAGCATCGAGAGCGCGGGCCTGACGCTGTTGCGCGGCGATCTGAGCGCGATCACCCGCGCGGTGCGGCTGGCGCGCGCAACCATGCGCAATATCCGCCAGAACCTGGTCTTCGCGTTCGGCTACAACGCGCTGGGCGTGCCGGTGGCGGCGGGCGTGCTGTATCCGGTATTCGGACTGCTGCTCTCGCCCATGATCGCGGCCGCCGCAATGAGCCTGTCCTCGGTCTCCGTCATCACCAACTCCCTGCGCCTCCGGGCAGTCGAGCTCTGAGGGAGAGCTGGATTCCCCCGCGGCCAAGGGACGGCCGGCGGTCGGAAAGCCGACCTTATGGAAGCGGCACACGACCTGCTGCGCGAACGCTTCGGGTTCTTCTTCGTCACGCTCCAGGTCGAGGACCGCTGCCTCGACGAAACCGGCGCGGAAAAGATCGACATAACCCGCCCGGCGTGAAATACACTGCGCGGCGATGACGACCGTCCTGCTGCTCAGCCTCATCACGTTTTCCGAAGCGACCATCGGGGTGTTCGTCAAGCTGACGGACGGCGCCATCCCGATCCAGACGCTGAACTTTTACGCGCTCGCATTCGCCGCCGCCTTCCTCGGCGTGGCCATGCCACTGGCCACAAGAGAGCGGCCGCGCTTTCCATGGGACAACTTCACCGACACCGCCATTATCGGCATCCTGATCGCCTTGCAGATCAGCGTGTTCAACTTCGCGATGACGCTGGCGCCGATCGCGAATGTCGTCATCTTCTGGAGCGTGGCGCCGTTCTTCGTATTCATCTTCTCGTGGGCGTTCCTGGGCGAGCCGGCCAAGCGCAGCTATATCCTGATCTTCGCGCTGGCGATCGTGGGACTGGTGATCGCCAACCCGCTGGCCGAGGGCTACACGGCGGGCAACCTGATCGCCCTTGCCGACGGCGCGATCTACGCGGCGATGGTTACCTGCATGCGCCACGAAGGGAAGACGGAAACAGGCAACGATATCTTCTGGTCGATGCTCGTCGCCGCGCTGGTCCTGTCGCCCGCGATTGTCGTCTCCGGGCCGGGCGAGGTCGCGCGCCTGATCCCCTACCCCACGATCGGCATGGAGTTGCCGGTTTTGCTCTGGGCGGTGTGTCTCGGCGTCATTTCCACCGGCTTCGCCTATTTCGGGATTTCGATCGTGCTGAAACGCATCAGCGCCAACGGCTATGCGCTGGTGGACATCATTGTCTCGCCCATCGTCGCGGCGATCCTTGGCTATCTGGTATTCGGAGAGGTGCCGGCATCGGGCATGATCTATGGCGGCGCGCTACTGCTCGCCTCCGGCTTCTGGCTGACGCGGGAGATGAGCAAGGGCCGCGCACCGCGGGTCTCGCATCCGGCCCAGTACCGGATCTCGGCATAGCCTCAAGTGGCGAAGCGGAAATGCATCACGTCGCCGTCCTGAACAACGTACTCCTTCCCTTCCAGGCGCATCTTGCCGGCTTCCTTGGCGCGCGCCTCGCCGCCGCAGGCCACGAAGTCCTCGTATGAAATCGTCTCGGCGCGGATGAAGCCTTTCTCGAAATCGGTGTGGATGACGCCGGCGGCCTTCGGCGCGGTGGTCCCGCGCGTCACCGTCCAGGCGCGCGCCTCCTTCGGCCCCACGGTGAAGAAGGTGATGAGGCCCAGCAAATCATAGCCCGCGCGGATCAGCCGGTTCAGCCCCGGCTCCTCCAGTCCCAGCTCGGCGAGATATTCAGCCTGTTCCTCCGGCGCGAGTTGCGCAAGTTCCGCCTCGATCTTCGCGGAAATCACGACCACGCCCGCGCCTTCCTTCGCCGCGAACGCCTCGATGTCGCGCGACAGCGCGTTGCCCGTGCCCGCCGCCGCCTCGTCCACGTTGCAGACATAGAGCACCGGCTTGGCCGTCAGAAGCTGCAACTGGCGGAACGATTCGCGCTCGTCCTGAGAAATCGCGGCGGTCCGCGCCGGGCGGCCTTCGGCCAGCACGGCCGCCACCTTGTCCACCAGCGCGAGCGTCGCCCTGGCGTCCTTGCCCTCGGATCCTTGCGCCTTCGCCTTCTTCTCCAGCGCCGTGCGGCGGCGCTCAAGGCTTTCCAGATCGGCGAGCATCAGCTCGGTCTCGACCGTCTCGGCATCGGCGATCGGGTCGATGCGGCCCTCGACATGGCTCACATCGCCGTCCTCGAAGCAGCGCAGCACGTAGGCGATGGCGTCCATCTCGCGGATATTCGCCAGGAACTGGTTGCCCAGCCCTTCGCCTTTCGACGCGCCGCGCACCAGCCCGGCGATGTCGACGAAGTTGAGCCGCGTGGGGATGACCTGCGCCGACTTGCCAAGCCGCGCCAATTCATCAAGGCGCGGATCGGGCACCGGCACCTCGCCGATATTCGGCTCGATGGTGCAGAACGGGTAGTTGGCCGCCTCGGCCGCCGCCGTGCGCGTCAGCGCGTTGAACAGCGTGGATTTACCGACATTGGGCAAACCGACGATGCCGCATTTGAAGCCCATCTGTGCGTGTCCCGTCTCGCGTGTTTAAGGTGGTGGGGCGGGTCAGCCGGTCAGCCAGCGGCGCAGCTTCTCGCCCAGCGCGGTCGGGGCGGACGGCTCGCTAGGCGCGGGACCGGCGGCGGGGCGCGCTTCGCTCTTGCGTTCGGCGGGCGCAGCCGGCGCTTCGACCTCGTGCGTCGCCTGCGCGACATCGCTGGCGAACCTGTCCGCGCGCCCTTCGAGGAGTGCCGGTGCGGCATCCGCCACCGCATCGAGCAGAGGATCGAGCCAGCGCGCGTCCGCCTTGGCGAAATCGCTGAGCACGTAGCCGGTTACCTTCGCCTTCTCGCCGGGATGACCGATGCCGATACGCACGCGCCAGAAATCCGCGCCGCAATGCGCCGTGAGCGATTTCAGGCCGTTATGCCCGGCATGGCCGCCGCCCTGCTTTACCTTGACGCGCCCCGGCGCGAGGTCGAGCTCGTCGTGGAACGCGATCATGTCGTCAGGCGGAATCTTGTAGAACCGGGCGGCCTCGCCGGCGGCGCGGCCGGATTCGTTCATGTAGGTCATCGGCTTGAGCAGCAGCACCTTCTCGCCGCCGATGCGCCCCTCCGCCGCCTCGCCCTGGAAGCGCCGTTTCCACGGGCCGAAACCGTGGCGCCGCGCGATGGCCTCGACCGCGCGAAAGCCGACATTGTGCCGGTTGCCCGCGTAGCGCGCGCCCGGATTGCCAAGCCCGATCAGAAGCTTCATGGTCCCTTCCCCGGGGCGCCGGGCCTGGAGGCATCGGCAGTCCGGCGCGCTACTGCTCGTCGGACTCGGATTCGGCCTGTTCCTCGGCGGGTTCACCCTCTTCCTCGGCCTCGGGTTCACCCTCCTCCGCTTCAGGCTCGACCGGGCTGGCCCCGACGATGGTGAGGATGGTGAAGTCGCGGTCGGTGATCGTCGGCGTGACCCTGTCCGGCAGGGTCACCTCGGAAATGTGCAGCGAATCGCCAATATCCAGGCCGCTGACGTCGATCTCGACATATTCCGGGATCGAGTCGGCCGGGCAGCTCAGCTCGATCGTATGGCGCACGAAGTTGAGGACGCCGCCGCGCTCCAGCCCCGGCGAATCGTCTTCGTTGATGACGTGAACGGCCACCTCGACCTCGACCACCGCGTCCTTGGCCAGACGCATGAAGTCGACATGCTCGACGAAGTCGCGCACCGGGTCGAACTGGACATCCTTGGGAAGCACGCGGGTCTTCTTGCCGTTGATGTTCAGCATGTAGACAGTGCTGAGGAAATGACCTGTCTCGACCTGCTTCCAGACTTCCTTGTAATTCAGCGTGAGCTTTTCCGGGCCGCCGCGGCCGCCATAAACGATCGCCGGTACACCGCCATTCTTGCGAATCGCGCGCGCGGCAGCCGATCCGGCCGTGTCGCGCGGCTCCGCGCTCAGTTCAGATATTTCCGCCATTCCTGTCTCCCGGTTCGCCAATGCGGCAGTATTGTCGCCGCACGCGCATTGCGACGCACGCCCGGTGATCGTTGCTGGGGCGCCCGTCGCTCAGCCTGTCCGTCGTGAAAAATCCAACAAGGACACGGGTCTGCGCCCGCGCAGCCGCCAAGCACTCGTTGTTGCGATTTGGCCAAGGTTATATCGCCCGTGCCGCGGCAAGACAACGGCCAATTTCGCGCGCCGTTTCCCCTCAGTTCGACGAGGACGGACGCCGGATCGGGCGCATCAGGAAGGCCGGCACCTGATCGCTCATGCCGAAGGCGGTGCTGTCCGACGCCTCGGCATCGGCGGTTTCCAGTTCGCGCTTGCTGCGGCCCCGCTTGCGCCGCGCCGGCCGGCCGCGCTCGCTGTCCTGCGACGGAGCGCCGTATTCCGGCGTCTTGCCATTGCTGGCTTCAGTGGGCTGGGGACCGGCGTCGTCGGTGTCCTGGCGCTTGCCGCGGCGGCTGCGTTTGCTCCCGGACTTCGCCTTTGTCGGCTCGCTCTCCGCCTCGGGCTTGTCGTCGCTGGCGGGTGAGGCTTCGCTCGCCTGCGACGGCTTGCGCCCGCGCTTGCGGCCCGCGCCCCCGCGTCTGCGCTTCTTCTGCTCGCCGTCCGCGCTTTCTTCGCCGGCTTGTTCGTCAATCCATTCGATGGTGCCGCCCAACAGCTTTTCGATGTCCCTCAGCGCGGGCATCTCCTTGCGCGTGACGAGCGTGGCCGCTGAACCTTCACGCCCCGCGCGGCCGGTGCGTCCGATGCGATGGATGTAGTCCTCGGCGTGGGAAGGCACATCGTAGTTGAAGACATGGCTGACTTCGGGAATGTCGAGCCCGCGCGCGGCAACATCGCTGGCGACGAGGAAGGTGATATCGCCGTTGCGGAAACTCTCCAGCGTCTGTGTGCGCTGGCGCTGGTCCATGTCGCCGTGGAGTTCGCCGGCGTTGAAGCCGTGCTTCTTCAACGAGCGGTAGACGATGCCGACATCGCGCTTGCGGTTGCAGAAGATGATGGCGTTCCTGACGTTCTCCGCGCGCATCAGTTCGCGCAGCGCAGCGCGCTTGGCCTTGGGCTCGGGGTCGGTGCTCTTCAGCCGCTGCTGGATGGTCTCGGCCGCCGTCGCCTTGCGATCGACGCTGACGCGCTCCGGCGCGTTGAGGAACTTGTGGGTGAGCTTTTCGATCTCCGGCGGCATGGTGGCGGAGAAGAACAGCGTCTGCCGCGCGGGCGAAAGCAGGCCGCAGATGCGCTCGATGTCCGGGATGAAGCCCATGTCGAGCATGCGGTCGGCCTCGTCGATCACGAACAGCTCCACCGCCGTCAGCAGCAGTTTGCCGCGTCCGAAATGATCGAGCAGCCGGCCCGGCGTGGCGATCAGCACATCCGCGCCGCGGTCCAGCTTGCGGAACTGCTCGTCGAACGAAACGCCGCCGATCAAAAGTGCGATCGTAAGCTTGTGCTTGCCGCCAAGCTCCTCGAAACTCTGGGCCACCTGCGCGGCCAGTTCGCGAGTCGGCTCGAGGATCAGCGAGCGCGGCATGCGCGCCCGCGCCCGGCCACGCTCCAGCTTCGTCAGCATCGGCAGGACGAACGAGGCCGTCTTGCCGGTGCCCGTCTGGGCGATGCCGACAACGTCGCGCCCTTCGAGGGCGAGAGGAATGGTCTTGGCCTGGATCGGCGTCGGCTCCTGGTAGCCCGCCTCCTGGACGGCCTCCAGCACCTTGCTGCTCAAGCCGAGATCGGTAAATGTCATGTTCTGAATTGCGGGCGGCCCTTCGCTGGGCGGCTCCAAAAACGCTTCGTGTTCGCGATCTTTAGGCATCCTAGGATCGCCGCGGACGATAACGGGCTTCCAATGGAAGTCAAACCCACCGGACACTTGCCGGCATAGCTTTTCCGCGTGGTGGGGCCGTATCACCACGGTTTATCGTCTGCCTTATGCCACACATGGCCCAAAAACGGCGATATGCAAGGGGAACTCCGCGCGTTCAGGTGATGGATTCGTGCATCAGCGCGGAGGATTGGCCGCGGCTCAGGGTCGCACGACGATCTTTCCGACCACCTTGCGCGAATCGATGAGTTGCAGGGCGCGAACCGTATCTTCCAGCGCAAACACCTTTTGCACATGCGGCTTCAGGCGGCCCTCGGCGCACCATGCAAGGACCTGGCGCATATTTTCCCGGTGGGCATCGGGAAACAGTTCGGCGAAGCGCCCGAACTGCACACCCACGATCGCACAGCTTTTCAGAAGCGGGAGATTCAGCGGAATTTCCGGGATTTCACCCGAGGCGAAGCCGATCACCAGCAGCCGGCCGCCCCACGCCAGCGCCCGCAGGGCCCGCTCGGTCTGGCTCCCGCCCACGCAGTCGTAGACGATGTCCACGCCGCGCCCGTCGGTCGCGTCCTTGAGCATGTCACGCAGATCGCCCATGCTGTAGTCGATCAGCGCGTCGGCCCCGTGCGCCCGGCAGACCTCCAGCTTCTCCGGCGACGATGCCACGGCGATCACCCGCGCGCCGAACGCCTTGGCGATCGCCACCGCCGCCAGCCCGGCGCCGCCCGACGCGCCCAGCACCGCCACCGTTTCACCGGACGCGAGGCGCCCGCGATCCTTCAGCCCGTGCAGCGCCGTGCCGTAGCCGATGGTCAGGCCGGCGGCCACGTCGTCGCTGACCTCGGGCGGGACGGGCACGACAGACCCCGCGCCCACCACCGTCTTCTCCCGGCAGCCGTTCCAGCGCAGATGCGCCATCACGCGCTCGCCGGCCTCCAGACCCGTCACGCCGGGACCGAGCCGCTCGATCTCGCCCGCCGCCTCGCCGCCCGGCGAGAACGGCAGCGGTGGCTTGTGCTGGTACTTGCCGCGGATGATGAGCGTGTCGAAGAAGTTGAGCGCGGTGGCCCGCACGCGAATGAGAACTTCCCCCTCGCCCGGCACCGGCTCCGGCACGTCTTGGAGTACCAGCCCCTCGGGATCGCCGAAGGCATGACAAACAATCGCTTTCATGGCAGTCTCCGCCACCTAATTCCTTGTAAGCGGCCGCGGCCGGACGGCATGACGCACGTTGAACGCATATACATCCCGGCGTCGCAAGCTTAACCGCACACCACGGATCATGACCACAAGAGGCTATTTCGCCATCGGCGTGGAACGCATTTCCAAGCCGATGAATCTGGGCAATCTCATGCGCTCGGCCCACGGCTTCGGCGCAAGCTTCGCCTTCACGGTCGGCGCAGACCCCCGCGCCTTTGAAGCGAAGTCCGACACATCGAAGTCGGCGGGCCACCTGCCGATGTATCACTGGGCGGATGCCGCGGACATGCGGCTTCCCATGCATTGCCGGCTGGTGGGGATCGAATTGCTCGACGAGGCGACCGACTTGCCGAGCTTCCGGCATCCGGCGCGTGCGGCTTATGTTCTCGGCCCCGAGCGCGGATCGCTCAGCGAGGCGATGATCGCGCGCTGCGACTACGTCGTCAAAATCCCGACGGCGTTCTGCATCAATGTCGCGATGGCCGGCGCAATCGTCATGTATGACCGCGTGCGCAGCCTCGGACGCTTCGCGCCGCGGCCCGTCACGGAAGGCGGCGCACCACCGTTGCTCGAGCATGTTCACGGCCCTGCTCGCAGCCGGATGACCGGCCGATAGGCTTTTTTGCACGCCAGTGCTGGTCAAAGACACATCGAAGTTATATACGGAGCCTGATTCCGTGCCAACGCAACGCAAGAGAGAGCTAGCTTCATGAGGATCGTTCTTTTCTCATCGCTGCTGATCGCCCTGATGACCGCCTCGGCGGCGGCGCAGAACACCACGAAGGTGGCCGAAAACCGGGACTGGGCGGTCTATGTGCATGAAGCCGAAAACGGCAACAAGATCTGTTTCGCCGCGAGCGAACCGAAAGACAGCTCTCCGCAGGACGCGAACCGCGGCGGCGTCTATTTCTACGTGACGAACTGGGTCGAGGACGGCATCAAGAACGAACTGAGCGTCAAGAACGGCTACGAGTTCAAGGAAGGCAGCGCGCCCACCGTCGCCGTTGGCAGCACGGAATTCGACATGTTCACGCGCGGCGACAAGGCGTTTCTGCGCGACCCCGAGGACGAGAAACAACTCCTGTCGGCGATGAAAAATGGCGCGGACATGACCGTCAGGGGCGAATCGGCGGACGAAGAGCAGACCACGGACACCTATTCCCTCTACGGTTTGACCGCATCCGTGAATACATTGGACGAGGAATGTCCGTAACGCATGTGAGGAACACTGGAGCCTGAGGTGTCCGCAGAGATCGTCACGCCGTCAGGCGCCATCCCCGCCCATGCCGCGCGCGAGGCCGCCGCGGCAAGAGACAAGCCGAGCCTGATCGGGCTGAGCCGGGAGGACATGGCTGGCTTCCTCGGCCGGATCGGCGTGCCCGAGCGCCAGCAGCGCATGCGCGTCAGCCAGCTCTGGCGCTGGATCTACACGCAGGGCGTCGGCGATTTCGACGCCATGACCAACGTCTCCAAGGCGCTGCGCCGCGAGTTGAGCGAAGCGGCCACGCTTGCGCGGCCGGAGATCGTTTCGGAGCAGATTTCCGCCGATGGCACGCGCAAATGGCTCTCGCGCCTCGCCCCCGCGCACCCCGGCCTGCCCGGCCCGGAGGTGGAGACCGTCTACATCCCCGACGCCGACCGGGCAACGCTGTGCATCTCCAGCCAGGTCGGCTGCACGCTCTCATGCAGTTTCTGCCACACCGGCACCCAGCCGCTGGTGCGCAACCTGACGCCGGGCGAGATCGTCGGCCAGATCATGCTGGCGCGCGACCGGCTCGGCGACTGGCCGGGTCGCGCTGCGGAAAACCTCACTGCCCTGCCCGAGTCCGAGCGCATGATCAGCAACATCGTGCTGATGGGCATGGGCGAGCCGCTGTACAATTTCGATAACGTCAAGACGGCGATGGCCATCGCCAATGACGGCGACGGGCTGGCGATCTCCAAGCGGCGCATCACCCTGTCAACCTCCGGCGTCGTGCCGATGATCCCGCGAACCGGCCATGAGATGGGCGTGATGCTGGCGATTTCGCTGCACGCGGTGCGCGACGAGCTTCGCAACGAGCTGGTGCCGCTCAACCGGAAATACCCGATCGCGGACCTGCTCGAAGCGTGTCGCAACTATCCCGGGCTGGCCAACAACCGGCGCATTACCTTCGAGTATGTCATGCTCAAGGGCGTCAACGACTCGCTCGCCGAGGCGAAGGAACTCGTCCGGCTGCTGGCGCGCATCCCCGCGAAGATCAACCTGATCCCGTTCAATCCCTGGCCGGGCGCGCCCTACGAGTGTTCCGACTGGGACCAGATCGAACGCTTCGCCGCCGTCATCCAGCGCGCGGGCTATGCCTCGCCGGTGCGCACGCCGCGCGGGCGCGACATCATGGCCGCCTGTGGCCAGCTCAAATCCGAAAGCAAGAAGATCCGTGCTAGCGAGCTGCGCAAGTACCAGCCGGCCTGAACCGGTGCTGAGCAACGGATCGCACGTGAAAATCGTCTTGAAAACAGCACGTCGCCGCATGACGATGATCGTGGCCGCGCAAATGCCGTGCGCGGGGTGATGACCAACAAGGAGGCGCTCATGTCAGACGATTTTCGCGGCTTTGAAACCCGCGCCATTCACGCCGGCGCTCGGCCCGACCCGGCAACCAATGCCCGCGTCACGCCGATCTACCAGACGACATCCTACGTTTTCGACAGCCCCGAGCACGCAGCCGCACTTTTCGGTCTTCAACAGTTCGGGAACATCTACTCGCGCATCATGAACCCGACCCAAGACGTGCTGGAACAGCGCGTCGCCGCGCTGGAAGGCGGGACGGCCGCGCTCGCGGTGGCCTCGGGCCACGCCGCGCAGCTCATCGCCATGCACACGCTTCTGGAACCCGGCGACGAGTTCATCGCGGCGCGCCAGCTATACGGCGGCTCGGTCAACCAGTTCGGTCATGGCTTCAAGAAGTTCGACTGGAACGTCGTCTGGGCCGACGCCGACGACCCGTCGAGCTTCGAGCGCGCGCTGACCGACAAGACCCGCGCCATCTTCATCGAATCCATCGCCAATCCCGGCGGCGTCGCCGTGGATATCCCGGCCATCGCCGCCGTCGCGCGCAAGGCCGGCGTTCCGCTGATCGTGGATAACACGCTCGCCACGCCGTATCTGTGCCGCCCGAAGGAGCACGGCGCGGATATCGTGGTGCATTCGCTGACGAAATTCCTCGGCGGGCACGGCAACTCCATCGGCGGCATTATCGTCGATTGCGGCACCTTCGACTGGAAGGCTTCGGGGCGCTATCCGACGCTGACGCAGCCCAACCCGAGCTACAACGATATCGTCTTGGCGGACGCATTCGGCGACATGGCGTTCGCGATCGCCTCGCGCGTGATGGGCCTGCGCGATCTCGGCCCGGCGATTTCGCCGATGAACGCCTTCCTGATCCTCACGGGCATCGAGACTCTGTGCCTGCGCATGCAGCGGCATTGCGACAACGCGCTTGAGATCGCGCAATGGCTCGAATCGCGCCCGGATGTCGCATGGGTCTCTTACGCCGGGCTGCCGGAGAACCGTTATCACGCCCTGATGCAGCGTATCAGCCCGAAAGGGGCCGGCGCAGTGCTGACCTTCGGCCTCAAGGGCGGCTACGACGCGGGCGTCAGGCTGGTCTCCAACGCGAAGATCTTTTCGCACCTGGCGAATATCGGCGACACGCGCAGCCTCATCATCCACCCGGCCTCGACGACGCACAGCCAGCTCACGCCGGAACAGCGCGCGCAGGCCGGCGCGGGCGACGACGTGGTGCGGCTCTCCGTGGGGCTGGAGTCGGTCGAGGATCTCATCGGCGATCTCGAACAGGCCATGGCGGCTGCATAGAG
>JBKGZY010000051.1:0-14600 GCA_046543175.1 Dichotomicrobium sp. | reverse complement strand
AATTCGGTGTCGGGGAAAATCAGCTAGCCTTATCAAGGGCTTGCCGATAGTTCACGGGGGACTATTTATCGCCCGATGCTGTGGCTGCCGGTCCGTTGTTGGGCCGGATCTGCCGCACGGAGGTGCGCCAGCAGGCTGAGAATCCGACCGCCCGCCTACTCCGCTGATGCGGGCGCCGGCGCTCCGCTCGCGCCGGCCTGCGCGCTCAGGCGCCGCCGCTGCCACCACACCACGAGCGACAGCAGGATCAGCGCAGGAATGAACATCAACTCCTTCGCGGGCTGTCCCGCCACGCTGCGGTCCGCGCGCGTGATGATGTCGCCGATCCGCACGCCGGCGTCTTCCGCGCGGCTCATGAAGCCGGGATCGGTGACGCGGATGTCACCGTCTTCGGCCTGTTCGACCTGCATGCCGAGCGCCTCCCAGGTCAGCGGCGCATCGCCCTCGCGCTCGAACACGTAAAGCCGGAAGCGTTCGCCGTATGGGGTCTCGCGCGTGATGTGCAGGCGCATCTGCTCGGCTTCCACGCCCTGGCTGATTTCCTGAGCCGTTAGCTGCTCGTAAGGCGGGTAAATCCGGTCCATGAAGAAGCCGGGCCGGAACAGCGCCACCACCACGACCGCGAGCACCGCCATCTCCAGCCAGTTCAGCTTCACGAACATGTAGCGGAACGTCATCGAGGTGAAGCACAGCATCGCGATCAGCGAGACCGCGATGATCATGATCGCGTAGGGGATGCTGTCGATGCCGATCATGATCAGCGTCTGGTTGAAGATGAAGATGAACGGCAGGATTGCCGTGCGGATTGAGTAGATGAAGGCCTGCACGCCGGTCATGATCGGGTCGGCGCGCGAGATGGCCGCGGCCGCGTAGGCGGCCAGACCCACCGGCGGCGTCACGTCCGCCATGAGGCCGAAATAGAACACGAACAGATGGACTGCCACCAGCGGCAGCACCAGCCCGGCCGCCCCGCCGAGTTCGACCAGCACCGGGGCCATCAGAGAGGCGACGACGAGGTAGTTCGCCGTGGTCGGCAGTCCCATGCCGAGGATCAGACACAGCACGGCCGTCAGGGCCAGCAGAATGTATATGTTGCCGCCCGCGATGGCCTCGACCACGCCGATCAGGGCGTTGTTAAGCCCCGTGGAGCCGACCGCGCCAACGATGATGCCCGCGCCCGCCACGGCGATGGCCACGCCGATCATATTCTTCGCGCCCTGGATCAGACCGGCCACAATGACCCAGAACCCGTTGACGAAGCCGTTGATGCCGGCGCCTTCGCTGAAGCCCGCCAGGATTTCCTGAAGCAGGATCACCGCCATCAGGAAGATGGTGGAATAGAAAATCGCGGTTTCCGTCGTCATCCGCTCCACCATCAGCAGGTAGACCAGCAGGATGATGGGCAGCAGGAAATGCGCGCCGCGCCAGAAAATCTGCCCCGCGACCGGGGTTTCGGAGTCCGGCAGCGGCGCGAGGTTCAGCTTCATCGATTCCAGGTGAACGATGTAGAACAGCCCGATATAGGACAGGATCGCCGGCAGAAACGCGTGAATCACCACGTCGAAATAGGAAATGCCGATGAACTCGGCCATCACGAACGCCGCCGCGCCCATGATCGGCGGCATGATCTGACCGTCGGTGGAGGCCGCGACTTCGACGGCGCCGGCCTTGGTGGCGGGCATGCCCGTGCGCTTCATGACGGGAATGGTGAAGGTGCCCGTCGTCACGGTGTTGGCGATGGACGAGCCGGAGATCATGCCGGTCATGCCGGAGGCCAGCACGGAGGCCTTGGCCGGGCCGCCGCGGTACCGGCCGACCAGCGCGAAGGCGAGATCGATGAAATACTGTCCCGCGCCGGCGCGGTCGAGCAGCGCGCCAAACAGCACGAACAGGAACACGAAGCGCGTCGTGACGTCGATCGGGATGCCGAAGATCGCCTCGCCCGTCAGCCAGTGGTAGCCGACCAGCCGCTCCGGCGACAGTCCGCCATGAGAGATCAGATCGGGCATCGAGCGGCCGAACAGCGAATAAAGCAGGAAGATTACGCCGACGATGACCAGCGGAATGCCGATGGCGCGGCGAATCGCCTCCAGCAGCACGAGGATGCCGACCGCGCCTAGAATGAGCTCCACCGGGACGGTCGTCCCGAAAACATCCATTTCGAGCAGCCGGCCGGCACGCTGGGCGATCCCGTCGTAATTCCAGTAGATGTAGGACGCGCAGAAACCGCCGGTCACGGCGAGGGCGATGTCCAGCCAGCTCGGCGTGCGCACGCCGGCTCTGCGGACCACGCCGAAGGCGAGGAAACACAGCACCAGCGCGAAGGCCAGATGCAGCCCGCGCGCCTCCATGCCGTCGATCTGCCAGAACCGGAGGATGAACGGCAGCGGCGAGGCGATCCAGAGCTGAAACAGCGACCAGCACAGCGCGATGCCGGAGAAGATATAGGCCCACGAGCCGGCCAGCGTGACTTCGCCGGTGTCCTGGCGCAGCAGTTCCTCGGCGGTGTTGTCGTTGCCGTTGTCAGCGGACGGAGTCGGCTTGTCGTTGTCGCTGCTCATCTCTCAACTCTATACGCGCTGCTCGAGGATTGGGAGGTGGCGTGAAATCGCATTGAAGGGGACCGGGGCGGACGCCGCGGGGGCATCCGGTGTTCCCCGGTCCCTAAGAGGCTTCACGGATCGGGGTCGGACTTACATCCAGCCCTTTTCCTTGTAGTATTTCATCGCGCCCGGATGGATATCCGCCGAGATGCCCTTCGATATCATGTCCTCGGGCTCCAGGTTCGCGAAGGCCGGATGCAACTGCCTGAAGTCGTCGAGGTTTTCAAACACGGCCCGGGTCACTTCGTAGACCACGTCCTCGGGAACATCGGCGCGGGTGACGAAGGTGGCCATCACGCCGAAGGTCGTGACGTCCTTGGTCAGCGACGAGTAGGTGTCCTGCGGAATCGTGGTGAACGCGTAGAACGGGTTGTCCTCGACAAGCTTCTTCACCTCATCGGTCTGCAGGTCGATGATGTAGGCGTCGCAACCGTCGGCCGCCTGGGCCACGCCCGAGTTCGGCACGCCGACCGTGTAGCCGTAGGCGTCGATGTTGCCGTCGCACAGCGCGCCGGACTGCTCGGTGGAGGTCAGTTCGGTGGTCCGGCCGAACCAGGACTCGTCGATGCCGTGGGCCTCCATCAGTACCTCGAAGGTGCCCCGCTGACCGGAGCCGGGGTTGCCGATATTGACCCGCTTGCCCTCAAGGTCTTCCCAGCTCTGGATGCCGCTGTCCTTGCCGGCGAGGATCTGGAACGGCTCGGGATGGACCGAGAACACCGCGCGGATTTCCGGGAAGGGGTCGTCCTCGAAGCGGCTGGTGCCGTTGAAGGCGTGATACTGCCAGTCCGACTGCGCGACGCCGAAATCGAGATCGCCGGAGCGGATCGAGTTGATGTTGTAGATGGAGCCGCCGGTGGATGGCGCGGCGCAGCGCAGGCCGTGCCGGCGCCCGGCCTCGCGGCCCTCGGCGGCTTCCTTGTGGACCATGCGGCAGATGGCGTTGCCGACGACGAAATAGACGCCGGTCGGGCCGCCGGTGCCGATGGTGATGAATTTCTGCTGGGCCTGCGCGGCGCCGGGCAGCACCATGGCGGTTGCCGCAAGCGCGCCGGCAACGGCCAGTGTCCTGGCTAAAGGCATAAAGGTCATGACGTATCGCTCCTCCGTACAATGCTGGAATGGACTTCCACGCGCCATTGTCACCCGAAGCGGAAGGCTTCAGGCGTTACCCATTTTCCGGTGGGCAAGGCGCGCGCCCAGATGGCATGGGCAGTAGTTACATTATGGTCGCCTCGGGCGCACCGCAATTCATTTGTCCCGGCGTAAACCCTTTTCGGACAACTCGTTGAGATACTGCTGCCAGATCTCGTCGCGCTCGGTTCCGAGCTTGCGCAGGTAGTGCCACGAATAGATGCCGGTGCTGTGGCCGTCACTGAAGATCAGCTTGACGGCGTAGTTCCCCACCGGCTCGATCCGCGTGATCGTGACGTCACGCTTGCCGCCGACCGTGACACGCTCGGAAGGGCTGTGCCCCTGCACCTCCGCGCTGGGACTGGTCACGCGGAGCATTTCCGCACTCAGGGTGTAGCTGGCGTCGGGGAACGACACGGTTAGCTGGTTCTTCTCGGGGTTCAGCCGGATTTCCTCCGGATGGATCGCCGGCGAGTGGTCCTGGTGAGACATCGCGTTGTCCTTCTGGATCGATTTCGGGGCGGGTCGTGCCGGGCTGTTGCATGTCCGCAACGACACAACCGGAAATAGGCATCAGACGGGCCGAGATATGCACATTCGCCGCCTTCCAGATTGTCGGGTATAGGCATTCTTGTTAACCGCGTAATGGTATCCATCGCTCGCGTTCAGGTTCAAGCGTACGGTCTCGGAGTGAGGAAAGTACCAGTCGTCGTACAACTGTTCAGAGTGTTGTGTCATGCCGCCCATCCGTTTGTCGCCGTCCGAAGCGTCGTCATTGCGCAAGATCTCCTCGCGCCCGTGCCTGCGGGCCGAACTGCCCGACGATCACTCGGCGAAGCTCCTGAACTACGGTCTCGCCAGCCGCGAAGCCATGATCCTGCGGATCACGCCGCGTGGACAGGTCGAACTTCTCGCCAGCAATTTCCAGATCACTTTGCCGAGTGCCCGCGCCGTGCGCGACAAGCTCATCCCGAAAGGCTTGACAAGGCTGCGCCGCGATCCCGCCTGACCATGGGGCCGGGCCGGCTCATAGCGGCCTGTCTTCATCCCGCGCCGGGTGGGGATCCGCTCGTCCGCCGATGAGGGGAGCCTGCATTTGCGGGTCGTCTTGTGCGGCGTGCGCGGCGTAGCGCCGGCCGGCCAGCGGTATCGAGGCCAGATAGGCAAGCGAGACCGCCAAAAGGCTGAGATAGGGATAGGTGGCAAGGATGGCCGCGAACAGCGCCGCTCCGGCACAAAGTGGCACGACGTATTTGCGGTCGATGTCCCGCCCGATGAGCTTGCCCGAGAATGTCGGGTGCCAGCTCACCAGCAGCACGGCCATCGCGCAGGTATACAAGAAGGTGAAGCCGGTCAGAACCGTCCCCTCGGGCACACCGATTCCAGCCGCATAAAACGGTAGAAGCACCACGATGGCCCCGGCGGGTGCTGGCACGCCTGTGAAATAGTTCGCTTGCCAGCGCGGCTTCACCTCGTCCAGTTCCGTGTTGAACCGCGCCAGCCGCAACGCCGTGCACAGCGCGAAGATGAGCGCCGCCAGCCAGCCCAGGCTGGGCACGGCCGCGAATGCCCAGACATAAAGGATCACCGCGGGGGCGACGCCGAAATTGACGAAGTCGGCCAGGCTGTCGAGTTCCGCGCCGAAGCGCGATGTCGATTTGAGCATTCGCGCCAAACGTCCGTCGAGCGCGTCCAGAACCGCTGCCAGCAGGATTGCGCCGATGGCCAGCTCATAGCGCGCGTCGATCGCCATGCGAATCGCCGTCAGCCCGGCACACAGGGCGAGCAGCGTGACGAGATTGGGTATCAGGGCACGGACCGGGACCTGCCGCGCGCCGCGGGCGAGAAACGCGGGGCGCCGCCCGGCATTATTGCCGCCGCCGTCCCTGCCGTTGCCCTTGCGCCCGGTATCTCTCAACTCACACGCACCTCGTATCCCGACGGCGGACCGGACAGGTCCATGAGGACAGTCTCGCCGCCGACCATGCGCTGGCTTTCGCCGACCATCATCTTGCGTTCGGCCGGCGCGTAAACATCCACGCGGCTGCCGAAGCGTATCATACCGATGCGCTGTCCGGCCTGCACTGTTTCACCCTCCTTCACGAAGGTCACGATGCGCCGCGCCACCAGCCCGGCAATGAGCACGACGCCGATGCGCTCGCCGCCGCTCATCTCGATGACAATGGAGTGGCGTTCGTTATGTTCCGAGGCGTCTTCGGATTCGGCGTTCATGAACAGCCCCGGCTCATGACGGGAGGACACCACGCGCCCGGCGACCGGCGCGCGCGCGACATGCACGTTGAACAACGACAGGAAAGTGGAAAACAGGGTCATCGGGTCTTCGCCCAGCTCCATTTCCGAGGGCGGGGGGCGCCGGCGTATGGCGCTAAGCGTGCCATCGGCGGCCGCGACCACGAGGTTATCGGCAACCGGTGTCGCCCGCGGCGGATTGCGGAAGAAATAGGCCATTGCCAGCGTGGCGATCAAGGCGATCCATCCCAGCGGCGCCCATAACAGAAACAGCAGCAGCGTGGCGACGGCGCCGATGATGATGAACTTGTAGCCCTCCGGATGGATCGGGTCGAAGGCGCCGACGAGCGAGTCCCAGATGGAGGTCCGGTGTGTTTCGGAGGTGGTCATGTTCTTTGCCCTTCCCGTCTATTCAGCGCGCGTTGTGCAGCGCTATTTCGCCGGTTCATCGTAAAGCGGAAGCGCAGCCGTCTCGTCCGCATCATCGCGCGCCCCGGCAAGCCGTTCGCGGATGGCTTCGGCCTCGCGCTGGCGGTGCCACATGCTGGCGTACAGCCCGCGCCGGGCCAGCAGTTCGGCATGGCGTCCCTGCTCAACGATTCGGCCCTTATCAAGCACGATAATGTTATCAGCATGGACGATCGTGGACAGGCGATGCGCGATCACCAGCGTCGTGCGGTCCTGCGCGACCCGATCGAAAGCGTCCTGGATTTCCTTCTCGGTGTGGCTGTCAAGCGCGGAGGTGGCTTCGTCCAGCATCAGGATCGGCGGGCTTTTCAGGATCGTCCGCGCGATGGCGACGCGCTGCTTCTCGCCACCCGACAGTTTCAGCCCGCGCTCGCCGACCATCGACTGGTAGCCGTCGGGCAAATCGCGGATGAAGCCGTCGATCTGCGCCATGGCTGCCGCCTCGCGCACCTCCTCGTCGCTGGCGTCCGGGCGACCATAACGGATGTTGTATTCGATGGTGTCGTTGAACAACACGGTGTCCTGCGGAACGATGCCGATCGCCGCGCGCAACGATTCCTGCGTTACGTCGCGGATGTCCTGCCCGTCGATCAGGATGCGCCCGCCGGTGACGTCGTAGAAGCGGAACAGCAGTCGCGAGATCGTCGATTTGCCCGCGCCGGTCGGCCCGACGATGGCGACCATTTCGCCCGCCGGCACCGTGAAATCGACGCCGTGAAGGGTGGAGCGCGCCCGGTCATAGGAAAAATGCACGTCCTTGAAACGGATGGTGCCGTCGCGCACGACAAGCGGCTTCGCGCCGGGACTGTCGGTTATCTCCGGGTCTTTCTCCAGAAGCGCGAACATCGTTTCGATATCCACCAGCCCCTGTTTGATCTCGCGGTAGACCATGCCCATGAAGTTGAGCGGTATGTAGAGCTGGATCAGCAGCGAGTTGATGAGCACGAAATCCCCGACCGTCAATGCGCCCGCCGTGACGCCGTTGGCCGCCATCAGCATGCAGGTCGTCAGGCCGATGGTGAAGATCAGCGCCTGGCCGGAGTTCAGCAGCCCGAGCGAGTAATACGTGCGGATCGCCGCGTCCTCGTAACTCGCCAGCGATGTATCGAAGCGGCGCATCTCCCAGCTCTCATTGCCGAAATACTTGACCGTTTCGTAGTTCAGCAGGCTGTCAACGGCCTTGGTGCTGGCATCGTTGTCGGAGCTGTTCAGCTCGCGCCGGATCGACATGCGCCATTCGCTGGCCTTGAAGGTGAAATAGACGTAGCAGGCAACCGTGGCGAGGATCACCGCGACGTATTCCCAGCCGAAATAATAGGCCAGCATGCCGCAGACCAGCGTCAGCTCCAGGATGGTCGGCACCGAGTTCAGCACGCCCATGCGCATGATGAGCTCGACCGCCTGCTTGCCGCGCTCGATCACGCGGCTCAAGCCCCCGGTGCGCCGCTCCAGGTGAAAGCGCAGCGACATGTTGTGCAGATGCTCGAAGACCTGGCTGGACAGGGTGCGCACCGCGTTCTGGCCGACCCGGGTGAACAGCACGTCGCGGAGTTGGGTGAAGCCCATCATCGCCACGCGGCCGACGCCATAGGCGAGGATCAGCATGATCGGCAGATAGGCCAGCGTGCTGGCACTCACGGCGTCCTCGCCGCTGGCATTGCCGGTGAGCCAGTCCACGGCGGCCTTGTAGGCCAGCGGCGTGGCGACCGTGATGACCTTGGCGAGCACCAGCGCGATAAAGGCCAGCACGACGCGCTGGCGCAGATCGGGCCGATCCTTCGGCCAGACATAGGGCGCCAGGCCGCGCAGGACATCCCAATGGCTGCTGCGCTGCGTGAAAATATCCTCACCCGCAGGCGCGGGGGATGTTCGGGAAGAACGTCTCAAACTGAATCCTGCGGGGCCTGGGCTTTCGGCTGCGTTCCTTGCACGGCGGCATGCGTTCGCATACGGCCGGCGCCCGGACGGGCCGCACGGCGCCAAGGAAATTCAGCCCCATTCCGACTTTGAATAATTCAAAACAGATATAGAGGTTCGCACCGGCTGACGCAAACCGGCGCAGCGGCGGGCCGAGACGTCGGCATGGCCGGGATACCGCCCTATTGCGGCAGTTCGAATTGCTGGCCGGGATAAATCCGGTGCGGGCTGCGGATCTGGTCGCGGTTGTTGCGGAAGATCTTGGTGTAGCGCACGCCACTTCCATAATGCCGTTCGGCGATGTGCCAGAGCGTGTCGCCGCGGTGCACGACGATCGCCTCTTTCGGCTCGACCCTGTCAGCTTCATCGACATCCGCCGCGTCGGATGCCGTCGCAACGGATGTACTTGCCTGCCCGGCAAGTGGCGTTTGGCCCGGCTCATCTCGCGGCGCATCCGCCGTTGCCTGCGCCGCCCCGACCGCCGTGCGTGTTTCCTTACCGTTGGCCGACGCCGTTGCCACGCCATCCGGCTCGAAAGCCACCTCGGCGCGCGACAGCACCTCGCCCTTCTCCATGTCCACGTGATCGGCCCGAAGGACATGCGATTCCGCGTCGAGAATATCGGTGATGGAAAACTCCCACACACCCGTCTTGTCCGCCCTGGTCGAGCCGATGAAGCGATTGTCCAGATAAAGCGCGATACGGGCTTCGGACTTCGCCTTGCCGCTCATGTACAACTGGCCGGTTTCCTGTTCGTCCTCGTAATCGACCGCGGAAAAGGCGATGGTTCCCGCCGCGCTGTCTTGGGCCGGAGCTTTCGCCTCCGGCGTGTCATCCGTGGCGGTCATGCCGGATTGCAGGACGCGGGTCGGCTTGTCGCTGTCCGAAAGCGCCACGACGGCCGGCGCGCCGCCTCTCGACACTGACACGGCCACGCGCGCCGTGCCATCGACGGAGCGGGAGCCATCCGGTGCAAGCGCTGTCAGGCTCAGCGAATGACTGCCCGCCGGCAGCGGCTTTTCAGGCAGCAGCGCCCAGGTGCCGTCGATACCGGCCTCGGTCGTGCCGACTGTGCCCTGCTGCGTGTGGATGCGCACGGTCCAGCCCGGCGGTGCGACGCCGGCGACGACCATCTCGCCCGAGTCCTCGACGCGGACCACGTCGAAGGCCGGAGGCTGGGGCGCCCCGGCCGCTTCCCCGGAGGCGGGTTCCAGGCTGGCGGGTTCCGCTTCGGTATCCGGCGTGGTCACGTCGTGTTTGACCTGGGTTGTCGGCCCGCTGAAAATCCCGGCAATTTCGTTCCGCAGCCAGCCGTCACCACCGTAGAAATACAAAGCAATAGCGCCGGCGGCCACCACCACCCCGAAAAACAGAACTCGTCTCAGTCCAGACATGGCGCAACTCGCAGTGATCGAGATGCCAGCCGCCCTCAGGCGCAAACCCGGAACACCTTGGTTGCCGCTAGACTAGCGCAAACGCGTTGCAAAATCACCCGATTGTTAAACACCGTTGCCAAGGTTCGGTTTTTCGTGTCAGAACCTCGTCCCTTGTCGAGACGGCGGCGGCAGGGCGCGTCTGGCCGGCGCGGTTGCCGGGCATATACTGAAATTATACATCAAAAGGTTACTGCGTTGAAGTGCACCTCGCCATAAACCGCGCAAACCAAATCCATGAAAGAGACGGGAATGCCCAGTCAACCGATCGAAACTGTCTGTGTGTATTGCGGGTCCGGCAGCGGCAAGAATCCGCGCTACGCCGAGGCCGCGCGCCGGCTGGGCACGGACATGGCGCAGGCGAATATCCGGCTTATCTATGGCGGCGGCGGCAACGGGCTGATGGGCGAGGTGGCCCGCGCGGTCATGGAAAACGGCGGGGCGGTGACGGGTATTATCCCCGAAAGCCTTGTCGCCATCGAGAAGCCTTACGCCGACCTCGACGAACTGGTCATCACCAAGGACCTCCACGAGCGCAAGATGCTCATGTTCAGGCGCTCCGACGCGTTTGTGGCGCTTCCCGGCGGCATCGGCACGCTCGAGGAACTGGTGGAGCAACTGACATGGGTGCAGCTCGCCCATCACGAGAAGCCGGTGGTCGTGGTCAACACCGCCGATTACTGGCGTCCGCTGCTCGACCTGATGGAGCAGATGCGCCGCGAAACCTTCATTCGGCCGGGTCTTGAGCCGGTTTTCCATGTCGTCGAACGGGTCGAAGCGGTCATCCCGTTCCTGCGCGCGCACGGCACGGGCGCGGATGTGAGCGCGATCGACCATTTCGCGTGAGATCGCCGCCGCGTCCGGTCGCCATTCGCTTCCCGAGTGATTATCTCCCTGACGTATAAAAGCCAGAGGTGTTTCGCGGATCAGGCTCCATGAATGACCTTTTGTCCCGGCTGGACGGCGACCTCCCGCCCAAGCTGCGCAACTTTATCCACTCTATCGTTCTTGTCGGCGGGATCGCGGCGCTGACGGCGCTTTGTGCCTATTTGCTGTTCGGCGGGGCGGGGGTCCTCTGGACATTCATGTCGATTGCCCTGCTGTTGCTGATCGGTCCGCAGGTGGCGCCCGAAGCGATCATGCGCATGTACAACGGGCGCCGCCTGTCGCCGCGGTACGGCGGCGGGCTCTTGCATATCGTTGGCGCGCTTGCCCGCCGCGCCGGGCTGGAAGCCGTGCCGAAGGTCTATGTCATTCCCAGCGACATGATGAACGCGTTCGCCACCGGCCGGCGCGACAACGCCTCGATCGGCGTCACCACAGGGATGCTGAATCGTCTCAATACGCGCGAGCTTGCCGGCGTCCTGGCCCACGAGATCAGCCATGTCCGCAACGGCGACCTGTGGATCATGGGCGTGGCCGACATGCTCAGCCGGCTGACGCTGTTCATGAGCTACCTCGCCGTGTTTCTGGTCGCGGTCAATTTGCCGCTGGTGTTGATGGGCGAGGCGCATATTCCCTGGGCGCCGGTAATCCTGCTTTATTTCGCGCCGACGATCTCGGCGGTGCTGCAACTGGCGCTGTCGCGCACGCGCGAATACGACGCCGATCTGGAAGGCGCGCGGCTGTCCGGCGACCCGGACGGGCTGGCCTCCGCGCTGATGAAGCTGGAACGCTATCAGGGACAGTTCTGGGAAAACATCCTCATGCCCGGGCGCAAGAACCCGGCGCCGTCCCTGCTGCGCTCGCACCCCCGGACCGAGGACCGGGTGGCCCGCCTGCGCGAACTCGATCCGCGCGATCTCGAGCCGTTGCCGGTGCCCGCCGACCCACTGGACCAGTTGGCCGAGATGGGCGGCTTCTTTGCGCGCCCGCGCTATCGCTGGATCTCCGGGCTGTGGTATTAGCTGGAAACCGGAACCGACTGGATCGGAACGACAGATCATGTCTCAGACAGACCCGACGTCGCCGACCGCGGCGCTGTTCACCGATCTGTATGAACTCACGATGATGCAGTCCTATTTCGATCGGGACATGCATGAGCGCGCGGCGTTTTCGCTGTTCGTGCGCGAATTGCCGGAAAACCGGAATTTCCTGCTCGCGGCCGGGCTGGACGACGTTCTCGCCTACCTGGAGAAACTGCGTTTCGATGAGACGGACATCGTGTATCTCAACAGTCTCGGCCGCTTCTCGCCGGCGTTTCTCGACTGGCTCGGAACGTTCCGGTTCACCGGCGACGTCCATGCCGTGGCCGAGGGCACGCCCGTCTTCGCGAACGAGCCGCTGGTCGAGATCGAGGCGCCGATCGCGCAGGCGCAACTCGTCGAGACGGCGGTGATGAACATCATCCAGTTGCAGACCATGCTGGCGACGAAGGCGGCGCGGGTCGTCGAAGCGGCGCAGGGGCGCAGCGTCGTCGACTTCGGCGCAAGGCGCATGCACGGGCGCGACGCGGCGATGAAGGCGGCGCGCGCGTTTCACATCGCCGGGGTGAACGCAACCTCGAACGTGGAGGCCGGACGCGCCTATGGCATCCCGGTTTCGGGCACGATGGCGCATAGCTATATCGAGGCGTTCGCGAACGAGGCCGAAGCCTTCGCGGCATTCGTCCGCAGCTATCCCGATACGGTGCTGCTGGTCGATACCTACGACACGCTCCAGGGCGTGCAACACGTGATCGAGCTGGCGCGCAGGCTGGGCGACGACTTCGCCGTGCAGGCCGTGCGGCTCGACAGCGGCGACCTGCTGGAGCTGAGCCGCAAGACCCGCGCCATGCTCGATGAGGCGGGGCTTCAAAGCGTCGGCGTCTTCGCCAGCGGCGGGCTGGACGAGTACAGGATCGCGGCGCTGCTGGCAGACGGTGCGCCGATCGACGGTTTTGGTGTCGGCACCGCGATGGGGGTGTCCGACGATGCGCCGTCGCTGGAGATCGCCTACAAGCTCACCGCCTATGCCGGTGAAGGGCGGATGAAGCTCTCGACCGGAAAGGCGTCCTATCCCGGCCTCAAGCAGGTTTTCCGCCGCGAGACGCCGGACGGGCAGGCGGCGGGCGATACCATCGGGCTGGCGAACGAAGCGCTGGAGGGCCGGCCGCTGATCGAACGCGTCATGCGCGGCGGCGAGCGGACGCGGCCCGCGCCCTCGCTCGAGGCCATCCGCGAGCGGGCCGCGCGCGAGCTTGCCAGGCTGCCGGCCCATATCCGCGCTGTCGAACCGGCGAAAAGCGCCTATCCGGTCGCCATCAGCGATGCGCTGGAGAGCTACACCGAAGAGGTGCGCGCCTATCTCGGCGGGCCGGAACGGCGCCGAACCGGCGCGGACCTCAAGTCTCGATCCTGACGCCGGCGGCGCGCATCTCCTCGTTCGCCTCGCGGCCGCCTTCCGGCGTCACCGGCAGGGTCGCCTCGGGGATAATGCGCGCCTCGAAGCCGGCCTTCGCGGCGTCGATGGCGCTCGCCTTCACGCAGACATCCTGCGCCAGCCCGCCGATCCACAGCCGCTTCACGCCCGCGCGCTTCAATTCCTCGGCCAGCCCGGTCTCGTCGAAGGCGGAATACTGGTCCTGGTCGAAGCGCGTGCCCTTGGTCACGACGATCACGCCGTCGCCGAGCTCGAGCGAGTCGTGAAACGCCGCGCCGGGCGTGTCCTGCACGCAATGCGGCGGCCACGGCCCGCCCTGCGGTTCGAAGCTGAGGTGGTTGGCCGGGTGCCAATCCCGCGAGGCATAGACGGGCAAACCCGCCTCCTGCGCGGCGGCGATCCAGTCGTTCAATGGCGCGATCACCTTGTCGCCCTCGGGAATCGCCAGCGCCCCGCCGGGGCAGAAATCGTTCTGCACATCGACGACCAGCAGCGCGTCGCCATCCTGGAGATTCTGGCGCGGGTCAGTCATGGGGTCCGCCTCCCTGGTTTCGCTCCGGCCTGCGCAGATCGGGCAATCCGAACGCGGCCAGTGCCATCGCCGCCCAGCCGAAAATCAGCATCAGCCCGCCGAGCGGCGGCAGCGGCAGGCCGAGCGCGAAGCCGGAGACCGTCTGAAGATACAGCACGCCGGAAAACAATATCACGCCGGCGATGAACGCGACGCCCGCGAACTGCGTCAGCCAGCTTCGGCCCCCGCGCCGCGCATCCAGCGAGGCCAGCCAGGCGACGGCCAGCAGCGCGGGCACATGCATGATGTGGTAGCGCAGGGCGGTATCGTAAATCCGCCTTGCCTCGTCGGGATAGCCGGGCAGGGCGTGCGCGCCGACCGAGCCGGCGAGAACGCCCAGCATCCCCAGCGCCGCGGCGGCGAAGACCCAGAACCTGTATGACATCCGCCCCCCTTGGCGCCGTCAGGCGCCTCCAACGCATTTTGAAATCGTAAAACGCTTCCGGCAAATTTGTCTGAATGACAACCCGGAATATGTCGTCCCGGGCGCTGCGCAGCACGTTAGTGATGCGCTGCTGACCCGGGATCGTTCTCCTTGGCACTGCTGTGGGTCCCGTGTCTGCGCCGCGTCATTTTATGCCGCGCCGCGCACGGGACGACAGCGAGCCGCACAATGACAAGGCACCCGACGATGGCTGCCCGTGTCAAGCACGGGGAAAGCGCGGTTATGATCGGTCGGAAACGGCTGCTAATGCACCGGCACGTTCTCGCGCATCAGCTTGTAGGTGATCGAGTCGATCAGCGCCTCGAACGACGCGTCGACGATATTCGGGGAAACGCCGACCGTGAACCAGCGATCGCGCGTTTTCGTGTCCAGCGTTTCGATCAGCACGCGCGTGACGGCGTCGGTGCCGCCGGTGAGGA
>JBKGZY010000275.1:0-3116 GCA_046543175.1 Dichotomicrobium sp. | reverse complement strand
GCGCTTCATCGCGGAGAAGAGCCTGCTGGAAGCCGTCGCCAGCTCGCTGACAGAGTTGTTCGCGCCCTCGATCCACCGCAACCGCATCGCCGGGATGCTGGAGAACTACGATTTCATCGGCGAGGACGTCATGGCCTATTTCCGCCGCCGTCTGGATCAGGCGCCGAAGGATGTCGCGTTCGCGCTGGATTACGTGAAGCGCAATGCGCGCACGCCCGAGGCGCAGACCGCCGTCATGGACGCTTTGCGCTTCAAATGCAACGTGCTGTGGGCGCAGCTCGACGCGCTGTATTTCGCCTATGTCTCGCCGGGGATGATTCCGCCGGGCGCGTTCAATCCCGAGGCGATGAAGTGATGAAGTAATGGCATGAGCGAGCGAGGCGGCGCACAACGTTTGACCATCGGGCCTGAAACCCGTCCGCGGCTGCCGCGTCACCTCAAGCTGCGCCATGACCCGGCCCGCGGCCGCTGGATCCTGCTCGCGCCCGAGCGTGTCATGACGCCCGATGAACACGCCGTCGCCATCCTCAGGCATTGCGACGGCGCGAAAACCGTGCGCGAGATCGCCGAAACGCTGGCCAGCGAATATGACGCGCCGGCCGATGAAATTTGCAGCGACATCATCGACCTGCTGCAGGGGCTGGCCGACAAGAGGTATATCGAAACATGAGTGCAACGGGAGATAGCGGCGACAAGCCGGCAGACCGCGGTCCGGATGTCGAAGAGCCTGTCTGTGCCCTCGCGCCGCAGGGTCTTCTCGCCGAGCTCACCCATCGCTGCCCGTTCCAGTGTCCCTATTGCTCCAATCCGCTGGAACTGGAGCGAACCAGCAGCGAGCTTGCCACCGAAGACTGGCTCAGCGTCTTCGATCAGGCGGCGGAGATGGGCGTGCTCCAGGTCCATCTCTCGGGCGGGGAACCCTCCGCGCGCCGGGACCTGGAACAGATCGTGGAACGCTGCGCAAAGCTCGGGCTGTACTCCAATCTCATCACCGCCGGCGCGCCGCTGACCCGCGAACGGCTGGGACGGCTGGCCGAGCTGGGGCTCGACCACGTGCAGGTTTCCATCGACGACATAGAGCCGGGCAATGCCGACATCATCGGCGGTCTGAAAGGGGGCCATCAGAAGAAACTCGACGCCGCGCACTGGACCCGCGAACTGGGCCTGCCGCTGACGATCAACGCCCCGCTGCATCGCCGCAACATTCACAATCTCGAAGGCATGATCGAGCTGGCGGCCGAACTCGGCGCGTGCCGCTTCGAGGCCGCCCATGTGCAGTACTACGGCTGGGCCTATCTCAACCGCGCGGCGCTGATGCCGACCTATGAGCAGGCGCTCTGGAGCGCCGAGGTGGTCGATCGCGCCCGGGAACAGATGAAGGGCGTGCTGGTGATCGATGCGGTCGTGCCCGACTATTACGCCAAGCGCCCCAAGCCCTGCATGGGCGGCTGGGGCAGCGGCGTCATGAACGTCACCCCGACCGGCAAGGTGCTGCCGTGCCACGCCGCCGAGACGATTCCCGGACTGGTCTTCGACAATGTCAGGGAGCGCCCGCTGCGCGACATCTGGCTGAACGGCGACGCCTTCAACGCCTTTCGCGGAACCGGCTGGATGAAGGAGCCCTGCCGCTCCTGCGCGTTCCGCGAGATCGACTTCGGCGGCTGCCGCTGCCAGGCGATGGCCGTGACCGGCGATCCGGCGGCGACGGACCCGGCCTGCGAGTTTTCCCCGCATCATGAGACATTCACCGCCGCGGCGCGCGATGAAGCGGGCAAGCCGCCGCCGGATCTCGTCTATCGCCGCATCGGCGCGCAGACGCGGCGGGAAAAGACCCAGGCTGAATCGTAAGGGGGACAAAGGTCGGATCATGAGGGAGAAAGAGAAGCGCACAGAGGACGGCACATTCCGGTGCTTGTTGGTGGCAATGGCCGCATTCGCAATCGCCGCGGTCTCCGCGCCACTTTCCGGCGATTTGTCGGCGCGCGCACAGGACAAGGTCGTGATCGAAATCTTCTATGTCGAGCGGCAGGTTCCTCAGTCGCCGACCTTGTCGAACATCGACAAGCCGCCCGAGGATGAAGGTCTTGCCGGCGCCCGCCTCGCCATTCAGGACAACGCCACGACGGGCCGCTTTCTCGGGCATGAATACAAGCTGCGCGAACTGATCGTACCACCGGAGGGGGATTTCCGCGACGCGGTGAAAAGCGCGCTCGCCGAACGGCCCGCCGAGTTCATCGTCGCGAACATGCCCGCCGAGGATCTCCTCGCGCTCGCGGACCTGCCGGAATTGCAGGACTCGGTGATCTTCAACGCCGGGGCCAGGGACACGCGGCTGCGCAACGAGGACTGCCGGGCCAATGTGCTGCACACCGCGCCAAGCCGCGCGATGCTGACCGATGCGCTTGCCCAGTTTCTCGTCAAGAAGCAATGGGCCGAGCTTTTCATGATCTTCGGGCCGAACCCGGCCGACAAGCGTTTCGCCGCCTCGATGCGCAACTCCATCGAGAAATTCGACCTCAATCTGGTCGAGGAAAAGGAATGGCCGTTCGCCGCCGATATGCGCCGGACAGCCTCGGCGGAGGTGCCGCGCTTCACGCAGGGCGTCGAATACGACGTGCTGATCGTCGCCGACGAGACGAAGGATTTCGGGCGCTACCTGCTTTATCAGACCTGGCTGCCGCGTCCCGTCGCCGGCACGCAGGGGCTGACGCCGACCGCCTGGAGCGAGGTGGTCGAGCAGTGGGGTGCGGCGCAGCTCCAGAGCCGGTTCGAGGAGCTTGCGGGCAGGTCGATGCGCGCGACGGATTTTACCGTCTGGAGCGCGGCGCGCATCGTCGGCGAGGCGGTGACGAACGCGGGTAGCGGCGATTTCGCCGAGATCATGGCCGAAATCCGCAAGCCAGACGCGCGCTTCGCGCAATTCAAGAGCGTGCCGCTCAGTTTCCGGGGCTGGAACGGTCAGCTTCGCCAGCCCGTTCCGCTGGTTCACGCCGGCGCAGTGACCGCTCTGGCACCGTTCGAAGAATTCTTACATCAGGGATCGGAACTGGATACGCTGGGGATCGACGAGCCGGAATCGCAATGCGAACTCTAGAGCGCCGGGCGAAAAAGTGGAA
>JBKGZY010000050.1:0-14825 GCA_046543175.1 Dichotomicrobium sp. | reverse complement strand
ACAGCATCTTGTCGAAGCGCGCGCGCTCCACGTTGAGGATCTTGCCGCGCAACGGCAGCACGGCCTGCGTCGCGCGGTCGCGCGCCTGCTTGGCCGATCCGCCCGCGCTGTCGCCCTCGACAAGGAAAATCTCGGCCTTGGCCGGGTCGCGCTCCTGACAGTCCGCCAGCTTGCCGGGCAGGTTGGCGACATCCAGCGCGCCCTTGCGCCGCGTCAGTTCGCGGGCCTTGCGCGCCGCCTCGCGGGCGACGGCGGCCTCGGCGATCTTGTGCATCACCGCCTTCGCCTCGCCGGGGTTCTCCTCGAACCAGGTGGCGAGCGCGTCGGCGACAATGTTCTCGACAACGGCGCGGACCTCGGAGGAAACCAGCTTCTCCTTGGTCTGGCTGGAGAATTTCGGGTCGGGCACCTTCACCGAGAGCACGCAGGTCAGCCCCTCGCGCGCGTCATCGCCGGTGATCGTCACCTTTTCCTTCTTGGCGATGCCGGAGGTGTGCGCATAGGCGTTGACGGTGCGGGTCAGCGCGCCGCGGAAGCCGGCAAGATGCGTGCCGCCGTCGCGCTGGGGAATGTTGTTGGTGAAGCACAGCACGTTCTCGTGGTAGCTGTCGTTCCACCACAGCGCGGCTTCGACGGTGATGCGCGGCTCGTTGGGGTCGGTGGCCGCGGTAACGGGTGCGCCGTTTGTCAGGCGCTCGCCCTTGATCATCAGCGGCTCGCCCATCAGCGGATGGCGCGAGCGGTCGAGATAGGCGACGAATTCCTTCACGCCGCCCTGGTATTCCATGACCTCTTCGCGCGTTTCCACGCCGCGCTCGTCGCGCAGCACGATGCGCACGCCGGAATTGAGGAAGGCCAGCTCGCGCAGCCGGTGCTCCAGCGTCGCGAAATTGAACTCGACCGATGAAAACACGTCCTCGGACGGCTTGAAGGTGATGCGCGTGCCGGTGCGGTCTTCGGCATCGCCGACCGGCTCGAGCGGTGATACCGCGACGCCGTCCTCGAAGCGCACGAAATGCTCCTTGCCGTCGCGCCAGACCGTCAGGTCCAGCCGCGAGGACAGCGCGTTCACCACGGATACGCCGACACCGTGCAGGCCGCCGGAAACCTTGTAGGAGTTCTGGTCGAACTTCCCGCCCGCATGGAGCTGGGTCATGATGACTTCGGCTGCGGAGATGCCTTCCTCGGCATGGATGTCGACCGGGATGCCGCGCCCATTGTCTTCCACCGAGACGGAATTGTCCGGATTCAGGGTGACGCTGGCCTCGTCGCAATAGCCCGCGAGCGCCTCGTCGACGGCGTTGTCGACGACCTCGTACACCATGTGATGCAGACCCGAGCCGTCATCGGTGTCGCCGATATACATGCCCGGGCGTTTGCGCACGGCATCAAGCCCGCGCAGAATCTTGATGTCGCGGGAGTCATAATGCGGTTCGATGCCGGTTTCGCTGGCCACGGTTGATTTTCATCCCTTTGTCGGTTGTCGGTCGGTGCGGTAGTTCGAGGGTTTTATCACCTTGATGAGTTTAGCATATTCGCTCCGTCTCCGGAGCGATTGCACCCTGATCCACCACAAAAAAGTTCGCCTTGCCGTCAAGCGGCGCGAAGACGGTGCGGTCCGTGCCGGTCATCCAGGCCTGGGCGGCGAGGCCCTCGATCTCGGCGAACATCGCCGCGCGCCGCCGGGCGTCCAGATGCGCCGCGATCTCGTCGAGCAGGATCACCGGCGATGCGCCGGACACCGCGCGCACGAGTTCGGCATGCGCCAGCACCAGCCCGACCAACAGCGCTTTTTGCTCGCCCGTCGAGCAGAGGCGCGCCGGCATGTCCTTTGGCGCGTGATGCACGATCAGGTCGCTGCGATGCGGTCCGAGCGTCGTGCGTTTCGCCGCGCGGTCGCGCTCGCGGGTGTCGGCGAGGTCGCGCGCATAACGGTCTTCCACGTCCACCGCGGCCGCGCTTTCCAGCGCGTTTTCCAGGCTGCCGTCCAGGCTCACACGTGCGGCGGGAAACGCCGCTCCGGCGTCCTCGGGCCATTTCCGCGCGATCACGCCGGCAAGCTGTTCCAGCGCCTGGCGACGCGCCGCCGCGATCGCCACGCCTGCCTCTGCCATCTGCATCTCCAGCCCGTCAAGCAGTGCGGGGCTGCCGCCCATCTCCAGCAGGCGATTGCGCTGGCGCATGGCCCGCTGGAACTGGGCGCTGAGGCGGCGGTGGCTCGGATCAAGGCTAACAATCACCCGCTCAAGGAAGCTGCGCCGTTCGGAGCCGGGGCCGGTGAACAGGCTGGAAAGCGCCGGCGTCAGCCAGACCATGCGGACATGATCCGCCAGCGCGCCCGGTTGCGCCGGAGCACCGTTTATCCGCACGGCGCGCGTGGCGCGCGTCTCGTCCGCGCCGGGGCGCAGGCCCGTGCCGATCATGGTTTCGTTGTCCCCGACATGCAGCCGGCCGCTGACCGTCCAGCCGGAATCCGGCGCGTCGTGCCGGCACAGATCGGCGAAAGGCGCGCCGCGCAAGCCCCGGCCGTGCGACAGCAGCGACACGGCTTCCAGCACGTTGGTCTTGCCCGCGCCGTTCTCGCCGGTCAGCACCACGGGCGCAGGGCCGAGGCTCAGAGTGGCTGAGACATGGTTACGGAACGCGTTCAGGCTCACCCGCGACAACCATGCGCGCGGAGTCGCGGCCGAAGCATGGGCAAGCGGTTGCGCTTCCAAGGCGCCGGTCGTCCGGCCTGGCGGTGTCAAACTCGTCTTCTCCCGCTAATACGCACGGGCCGATGGGCCGCATATCGGGCAGGGCAGCGCGTCAAACCCGCATGGGCATCAGGACATAAAGGGCCGCTTCGTCGGCCCCGTCCTTGACCAGTGTCGGCGCGCTCGCATCGGCCAGAAGGAAGGTGGCGCTGTCGCTTTCGATCTGGCCGCATATATCCAATAGATAGCGAGCGTTGAAGCCGATTTCCAGAGGATCGCCCTTGTACTCCACGGCGATTTCCTCCTCCGCCGAGCCGGCGTCGGGGTTGTTCACGGACAGCACGAGCTTGTTCTTGGCGATGTTGAGCTTGACCGCGCGCCCCTTCTCGCTCGACAGCGTGGATACCCGGTCGGTCGCTGCGGCGAAGGCGTTGCGGTCCACGGTCATTTGCTTGTCGTTGCCCACCGGGATGACCCGTCCGTAATCCGGGAAGGTGCCGTCGATCAGCTTGGAGGTGAGCACAACGCTTTCCGGTCCCGCCGCTTCCTCCTCGCCGCCGTCGAAGACGAAGCGGATCTTCGCCGCCGAGAGTTCCACCCGGACCGGCGCGCTGCGATCGCCCAGCAGCTTGAAGACTTCGGCGACCGTCTTGCGCGGGATGATGACGCCGGGCATGCCCTTGGCACCGTCGGGCAGCGGATAGTCCGTCTTCGCCAGGCGATGGCCGTCCGTGGCGACGGCGCAGAGCCGTTCTCCGTCATCGGCCGTGACGGTATGGAAATAGATGCCGTTGAGATAGTAGCGCGTTTCCTCGGTGGAGATGGCGAAGCGGGTGCGCTCGATCATCTTGCGCAGCGCGCCGGCCGGCAGCGAGAAGCTGTGCGTCATCTCCTCCGAGGCGATGTCGGGAAAATCCGTTCCGGGCAGGCAGGCGAGGGCGAAGCGTGACGGACCCGCCGACAGGTTGACATGCCCGCCGCTGGCATCCATCGCGAGTTCGACCTGTGTGCCGTCCGGCAGCTTGCGCACGATGTCGTGCAGCATATGGGCCGACACCGTCGTCTCGCCCTGGACCTCGGTGGTGGCGGCGATGGATTCGCTGACCTCGATGTCGAGATCGGTGGCTTTCAGGCGCAGCACGCCTTCGCCGGCGGCGATATAGACATTGGACAGGATCGGGATCGTCACGCGCCGCTCGACGACGCTGGTGACATGTTGAAGGGCCTTCAGAAGCGCGGCCCTGTCAATCGCCAGTCGCATGATCCGTACCTCGGGAAACTCAGCTTCGTATCGCCCGCTTCAGCGCGACAAAGCATGCACCCTGCCGCCCCACGCATGCGGTGCGACTGCTATCCGGACACCGACGCGGGGCGCGAACTTTCGCGCTTGCGGGCAGGTTTGACAAGAGGTTTTCACAGCTTGTCCCAAACCGAAACCGGCAAGGCGGACCGGCATTCAGGGCTGGAATCCGGCGCCGTCACCGCACGGGGCGGATGACGGCGCAGGGATTTTCAGTCGCGCAGGAGGCGCTTGAGGATTTCGACATCCTCGCGCAAGGCGGTATCGCTTTCGATCAGTTCATCCACCTTGCGAATGGCGTGCAGGACCGTCGTGTGGTCACGGCCGCCGAACCGCCGGCCGATTTCCGGCAGCGAGCGCGCGGTCAGCGACTTCGCGAGATACATCCCGATCTGGCGAGGGCGCACGATCGAGCGGTTGCGCCGCGAGGAGAGAAGATCGGAGCGGTTGACGCCGAAATGCTTGGTGACGACCCGCAGAATGTCGTCGATCTTGATGCGTTTCGGCTCCTTGCCGCGGACCAGATCGGCGATGATGTATTCCGCCGTTTCCAGCGTCACCGGCTGGCTGGTGAGCTTGTAGGCCGCATGAATGCGGGTGACGGCGCCTTCGAGCTCGCGCCCGCCTTCTGTCAGTTCGGAGGCGAGGAAGCTGATCACGGCATCGGGGATGTCGAAGCCTGGATCCTCCTTCGATTTGTCCTGTACGCGCCGCTTCACGATCTGGTGGCGCAGTTCGTAATCCATTGCGCCAAGCTCCGCGACGAGCCCGCCGGCCAGCCGGGAACGCATCCGCGCGTCGAAGCCTTCAAGCTGCATGGGTACGCAGTCCGCCGCCACGACCACCTGCTTGCCGCCGTCGATCAGCGAGTTGAGCGTGTGGCAGAACTCCTGCTGGAAGGTGCGCCCCTGCAGGAACTCCATGTCGTCGATCAGAAGCACGTCGATGCCGCGAAGCCTGTCCTTGTAGGCCGGACCGCCGCGGGACTGGAGCGCCTCGGCGAAGCTGTACATGAACCGCTCGGCGGTCAGGTACAGCAGCTTGGCATCCGGCTTGCGCTGTTTCACGCCCCAGGCGATGGCATGGAGCAGGTGGGTCTTGCCGAGGCCGACCTTGCCGTGGAGATAGAGCGGATTGTAGCGCGAGACCTGTTCGCCAGCGCTTTCCACGACCTGAAGGGCGGCGGCATGGGCGAGCCGGTTCGCGTTGCCGACCAGGAAGGACGAGAAGGTGAAACGCGCGTCCAGCGGCGATCCCTCGAAACCCTCACAGCCGGTACGCGTGTCGACATCCGGTCGGACCGTCGCGGGCCGGGCCGCCGGGCCGGACTTGTGGTCCGCGGTGCCCGCTTCGGCCTGGGGCTGCATGCGCACCGAGTCGTGCGGCTGGCGCACGCGGAACTCCAGTTTCTCGACGTGGTCGAACTCCGCGCTGCAACATCTCAGGAGATGCTCGGAATAATGCGACCGAAGCCACTTGCTGAGAAACTTCGTCGGGACGGAGACCTGGAGACAGCCGTCATCGAGTGATTCCAGTTCGACCCGGCCGAACCAGCTCGTGAAGACATCCTCACCGAGCTCGGCCCGCAGGCGTTTCTGTATGCGCTGCCATTTCTGCGCCATTACGGCTGTCTGATGACGGCCAGCGGCAGGCGCCGCGCCGGTTCCTATTTCTGCCAGTTCCACGATAAACCCCCGCAGTTCACGCCGCTGTCCAGTCAAGACGCGGCCAAAATTATCCATTGCCCGTCTCGCGCCCCCGAGACGGAATTTTCCGCGCAATAACGCTGACGGTCTTGGCGCCGTTCTTGGCGTTTACGCGGCCTCGGCTGTGAGAAGGGATTGAAGCGGTGCCCCGGCGCTTTCTGCGTCCTCCGCTTCGTGAATCCCGGCGCCGCATGCCGATGCTTCCAGCACAGCCGCGAGGCTCTGGTGGCCAGCATTGCTCCGCTCCGCGTCTTTGCTGAGCGCCTGCAACCTCTGTCCCGCGGTCGCGAAGCCGGCCTCCGGTGCGCCTTCGTGAGCCGCTGCGGGAGTCTGCTCGCGCGCGAAAAAGCGGCTGCAAAGACTTTCGGCGAGTGTTTCCCGGGCGAGCCGCGCCGTCACGTCGCGCCAGCCGGCCGGTTTGGTTTGCGTGTATCTGAGCGTCGAAGCATGGGATGGGCGGTACTGCACGCTGGCAGCCCGTTCATGAGACGCGGGCGTATCGCGAGGTGTGCGCGCGAAGATGCTGCCGAGTATCCGCGACCGCTTGGCCCGACGATCCTGGCCTTGCGAATATGTCATGTCGTCCTCCTGGTTACGTGGCCCGCGCCGTGCGGGGCGGACCCATCAATTCCCAGACTTGTCAAGACACACCCCTACCGTTGTCGGCAAAGCCCACTTTGCCGGTCGGGAGTGGCGATACGCATTACTCGTTATGAATACACTCTCAGGAGGGGTTAGCCCCCGTTCGGAAATTCCTTGTGTAAACAAAAATACGCGAAATTGCAACCTTTGAGCGTCGCCGTCGCTGTCCTGCCGGGCCAACTTATGACGGAAACGTGACGTCAAATCACGAATCATTTTGCGCTCGCCGGATTCGCATAATAGGCTGATTTTAAAATAAGAATCATTCCCGGACAGGGCTGGTCGGGAATGCGGTGCTGTCAACCACATATGCCCTCCCGAGCAGCTTTTACTTCGCGCCGCCGCTTACATGGCATTGCAACTAAAGGTTGCTGAATGTGCCCAAATCCTTAATAATTCTGTGATTTCGCCCCGCGAGGGGAGGATGCGGGCCGGCGCGACACCCGTCGCCATGTGTCTCAGAAGCCACAGAAGTCGGAAAGACTTGCCGGGTGGCAATTTTGATTGAATGCAATCTGTTTCAACTTTGTGTGGTCAATCATCACGTAAACGCCAAATGTTGACCCGCACGGTTATCTTTACGGTTGGCGTTCGGAAAAATCTGCGCGCGGAGCGGGCGGTGTGAGGCCGCCGAAGACCGGCCCGGGTCGCGGTGTGAACGTTGTCAGACGGTTAAAGGGGTGTTCAATCTGACATGCGGCGGCTAAGGTAGCGATGCCTGTGCGGCGCCCCAAGCAGCCCTGATCGTCCGGTTTCATGATCGCAAGAAGCAATAACAAGAACGCAACGACGGAAGCGGCAACGACGGCATGAAAATGTTTCGACGCGCCATCGTGGGCCTCGGGGCCGTTCTAATCGTCCTTCTCGCCCTCAGCGCGCTCGCGCCGTATCTCGTCGAGGGAGACACGGTCCGCGATCAGCTCGTCGCCAAGCTCTCGGCCTGGGCCGAAGGAGACCTGCGGGTCGAGGGCGAGGTCAATCTCACCAGCGTGTTCGACTTGAGGATCGATGCGGCCGATGTCGAGATCCGCGCGCCGGAGCGCTTTCCCAATGTCGAGCGCCTTCGCGCCGATATCATCAAGGCGCGGCTCAGCGTCTGGGATCTGCTGAACGGGCGTATCGTGTTCGGCAAGGTCTGGGTCGACGGCCCCGTCGTTACCCTGCGCCAGCCGCCTGATGGCGTGAAACGCCGATCCTTATGGGAAAACGTGCTGCTCAACGAGGCGCCGGCGTTCGACCATGTCGTCGAGGCCGTGCGGCGTGCCCCGTTCTTCGAGATCGAGCTGAACAACGGCACCGTGGAACTGCCGGGCTCCGAGAACGCCGGCCCATTCGGCCTCGACGAATTCTCCGCTTTGATTCAGCGCGAGACCGATCCGCCGCTGATCCGGGCCGATGGCCATGTCATCTGGAATGGACGGCAGGTCGATGTCGCGCTCGAACGCGGCCCGTTCCAGCCGGCCGGACCGACGCGCGAGGCCCGTCTGCGTGTCAGCGCCGCCAACCCGGAGATTGGGCGCGTCGCCGTGGACGGGCGCATCGTCCGGGCCAATGGCGCGCGCTTCATCGGCGACCTGGATGTCGACGACGGCAACCTGGCGCGACTGGCGGAGTGGCTGGATATACCTGTCGGTGGCGCGTTTGCCGGTGCCACTTATGCCACCAGCGCCGAACTTCAGGCGACGCGCGAAAGGATTTCCCTGCAGGGGCTGGCGTTCGAAGCCGGCGATACGCGCGCGACCGGCCTGCTCGGTCTGGAGCTTCAGGGCGACAAGCCGATGTTGTCCGGAACGCTTGGGCTGAGCCGGGTCAATCTGCGCGGCCTCACGCTGAACGGGCCGCGAAACGGGGTGTTTGCAGCCCGCGATCCCATGGCGCTCCGGCACGGGGTCGCGCCCGTGCAGGCCCGACGTCTCGGCAGATGGCTGCACGGTTTCAACGCGGATCTGCGGGTCTCTGCCGAGAGCATCGTGGCGGGGGGCACGACCACCGGCGAGACGGCCGCGTTCCTGTCCGTCGGCGACGGCAGGGCGACTGTCAACGTCGCCGAGCTGATGGTTTCCGGCGGACTGGTGAGCGGGCAATTCTCGGTCGGCTGGCGGGACGGGAATTTCCGGATATCGGGCAAGGGACAGGCGGGGCGCGTCAATCTGGAAAGCGTTCTCCGGCATGTCACGGATGAACCGCTGGCGACCGGCCGCGCGGACATCTCCTTCAGCGTCACGGGCACGGGGCCGACACTCGACGCCCTGGGGCGCGACGTGAGGCTTGCCGGGGAGTTGTCAGCGTTCCAGGGTGGCGAGCTCATGCTCGATATCGCCCGACTCGCCGCGTCCGGCCGCGCCCGGCAGGCGTCTTCCGGGGAGCGGTTCCCAGCCGCCACGCGCATGGTAACGCAGCGCGGCGGTTATGACATGTTGACCTCCAGGTTCCGTCTGAAAGGACGTGACCTGCATTTGGACATGCTGGAGATCGTCCAGGACGGCTGGATGATTCGCGGCCAGGGCCGCGCCGATCTGGCCAGCCAGCTTATGGAATGGCGCTTCAACGCCCATCGCGTGGCAGCGTCCGCACGGGCGCAGGCCTCGCTCAGGAGCGTTCCCGGTGCGCCCCCCGCCGCGGGCGAGGCGATCGGCTTGCATTTACGCGGCCCATGGCGTTATCCGCATGTTATGTTCGAACGTCCGCCGCCGCCGGGACGCGCAAGCGGCAGGCGGGCGGGATGGCCGTAGCAATCGCGATCGCGGAATTTGGAAGACGGCCTGACCTAAAATAGTGATGGCAGCAGCAGAGGCCGGAGGCGGCCGGACATCGGCGGAGGGCGTGGTATGTTTGATGGCTGGTTGCGGGGCGCCCTGGCGATCCTGCTGACGGGCTTCGCCGCTGGGAGCGCGGCCGCACAGACCGCTCCCGGCGCCGGTGGTCATGCGACGCGGGCCGGGCCGGCCGATCGGACGGAAGTTCACTCGCGTGATGTGGACGGCCGGGCCGCCGCGACGCCGGTCATCGGCAACGCACAACCACGCGCCGGCGCCGCCCGGCAGGCGGGGACGGTTTCGGGCGACAGCGCGGCCTCTTCCGCCGAGGGCGACAGGCCCGCTCCGGAAGACGCTGCAACGACCACGCAAGCCGAGGCGGCGACGTCCGGCGCGAGCGACGGGGGGCAGCCGAGGCCGGATCGCGGCGCCGGAACCGCCACGGAGCCGTCAGCCGAACAGGAGACGGCCGACGCGCCGCAAGGAGGCGGCCGCGAGACGGCGCCCGTCGCCCAGCCCCTGGGCGAACCGGCGGACGACTCGAATGATCCACGCCCGGACAACATGACGGTGACGGTCGCCACCTGGGACAGCGCATTTCATGCCGCCCAGCAACGCGCGCTGTTCGCACCGTTCGCATCCGAGACCGGACACAAGGTCGAAACACGCTTTCACGACGGCGACATGGCCGGCCTGACGTCCGCGCGTGTCAGGGCCGAGGGATGGGATCTCGTCCAGTTGCCCGCTGAAGCCGCGCAAAAGGGATGCCGGGAAGGCTGGCTCACGGAGATCGACTCGGCCGATCTGCCGGCCAGCGTGGAAGGCGATCCGGCCGAGACCGATTATCTGCCCGGCGCGCTATTACCCTGCGCGGCCGGAAGCGCGGCGTGGTCGGCTGTGACCGTTTTCGATTCGCGCACGGAATTCGATGAAGCGCCCGATGGCGTCGCGGACCTTTTCGATCTGGTCCGTTTCCCGGGTATGCGGGCGCTGCCCCGTCAGGCGCCCTACACGCTGGAACTGGCACTCCTGGCCGACGGCGTACCGCCCGAGCGCGTCTATGACACGCTGGCGACGCCGGCGGGACAGGATCGCGCCTTCGCCAAGCTGTCGGCCGTCCGACACGCGATTGTCTGGTGGGACGATGCCGCGGCGGCCCTGGAGCCGTTTGCCGATCGCGCGCCGGAGAGCCTGGAGGATGTCGTGATGGGCGTGGCGTTCAACGGCCGCGTGTTCACGGGCATGGTCCGCTCCCGACCGGCGCTGCGCATTCTCTGGGACGGGCAGATCTATCAGTTCACTTACTGGGCGGTGCCGCGGAACGCGCCGAACCGGACAGCGGCGATGAAGCTGTTGCGCTTCGCGTCCATGCCCGAACGCCAGGCGCGCCAGACGCGGTGGTTTCCCTACGGGCCGGTGCGCCGCTCCGCGCTGCCGCTCGTCGGGCGGCACGCCCAGATCGAATTCGATATGGCCGATTTCGTCCCGACCATGCCGCGCCATATGACCCGCGCCCTGCGCTTCGATCGCGGCTGGTGGCACGAGCATGGGGCATCGTTGAAGGCGCGTTTCGCGGACTGGCTTGCATTGCCCGCCCCGCAGGTGCCGCCGGATCAACTCGTTCCGCCGCGGCCGGTCCGGGCGTCGCGCGCTCAGTCCACGACAATCCGGTGACACAATTTCTGGTGCTCAGGCGGGACACCAGCGCCGGATAAGGCGTGTTTTCGAGTTTCCCCAGCAGGATTAGCTTGCGGTGTTGCTGTTCCGATACAGTTTTCCGCGCCGAATCGCCGCGATGCGACTTGAGCTTGCAAACGTGTGCTGAAACGGTTTTCGCCGACAATCGGCGGGCGCGGCGGAATCTGACCTTTGTTTCAGGGGGTAGCGGGGTTGGCTGACCCGCATAATGGGCATGGAAAACCGCCGTCGATGGGCGAGTCACACATTCGGCCTACAACATATAGATGCAAGGCGCCCCGCGGCATGAGCGAAGCATGTCTTGCAGGCGCGCCGAATCAGGCGCAGGCTTGCCACCAGCTTCGACATGCGACTTTACGCACGAAGCTCGCATGACAATAACCGATCCGCCGGACCTCATGGCGGACAGCGCGCGGGCTACGCGGATGCGGCATCCGCTTGCGCCTGTCCATCGGCCCGACGGTAGCAGGCAGCGGGGTTCAGGGTGCACTGCCGGAATTCGTGTTGGCGGTGCCCCTGACTTTTCATTGCCCCGGTGAGCCGACGTTTCTCCAGCTTTCGCCCGCTTCGGCCGTTGTGACCCATGTCCGGCTTTCAGGGCATGGCCTTTCCCCTCGGGTTTTCGCTAAGGTATAGAAGATGCCATGCACCGATTTTCAGGGAGGCGGCCCCATGAGCGAGCCCCTATGGCGTCCCGGCCGGGCGGCGATCGAAAACAGCAATCTCCGGGTGTTCATGCGCTACCTGCACCGGGCGTACGGCGCCTATTTCCACGACACGCGTGACCTTCACGCTTTCTCGGTGCGCGCGCCGGAGCTTTTCTGGTCTGCGCTGTGGGATTTTCTCGGCTTCATCGGCGACAAGGGTGCACCGCCCTACCTGATCGACGGCGACAGGATGCCTGGCGCGCGGTTCTTTCCCGACGCGCGGCTCAATTTCGCCGAGAACCTTTTGCGACGGTCGGACGATGAAACCGCGCTGATCTTCCGGGCCGAGGACAAGCTGGAACGCCGGATGAGCTGGGCGGAGCTGAACGCGCAGGTGTCCCGGCTCCAGCAGGCGCTGCGCGCTCACGGCGTCGGGGAAGGCGACCGCGTTGCGGCAATCCTGCCCAACGCGCCGGAGACGATCGTCGCGCTGCTGGCGGCCTCGTCGATCGGCGCGGTGTTCTCGTCCTGCTCGCCGGATTTCGGCGTGAAGGGCGTGATGGACCGTTTCGGCCAGATCGAGCCGAAGGTGCTGATCGGCTGCGACGGCTATTACTACAACGGCAAGCGCATCGCCATCGGCGAGAAGCTCGCGGAGATTTCCCGGCAACTGCCCGGCCTCGAGGCGGTGCTGGTGGCCGATTATCTCGGCGACAGCGGCAGCACGGCGGCGGTGCTCGAAAAAGGGAAGGCGTGGGACGACGCGCTCGCCGCCCATGCGCCCGGCGCGGTGGAATTCACGCGCCTGCCCTTCGATCACCCCGTTTATATCATGTTTTCCTCCGGCACGACCGGCGTGCCGAAATGCATCGTCCATGCTGCCGGCGGTGCGCTCTTGCAGCAGGTGAAGGAGCACGCGCTGCATTGCGACGTCAAGGCGGGCGACCGGGTGTTCTACTTCACCACCTGCGGCTGGATGATGTGGAACTGGCTGGTGGCGGGGCTGGCCCGCGAGGCGACGCTCATGCTCTATGACGGCTCGCCTTTCGCGCCGGACGGCAACGTGCTGTTCGATTATGCCGACGCCGAGGGGATGACGTTTTTCGGCACATCGGCGAAATACATCGACGCGCTGAAAAAGAACGGCCTGCGCCCGCGCGACACGCATGATCTGTCCACGGTGCGCACCATGGCCTCGACCGGCTCGCCGCTGGTGCCGGAAAGCTTCGATTACGTCTACGACGCCATCAAGCCGGATATCCATCTCGCCTCGATCTCGGGCGGCACCGACATCGTCTCCTGCTTCGTGCTGGGCAATCCGTGCCTGCCGGTCTGGCGCGGCGAAATCCAGGGGCCGGGGATGGGCATGGCGGTGGATGTGTTCGACGAGGACGGCAACCCGGTGCGCGGGGAAAAGGGCGAACTGGTCTGCACGCGCCCGTTCCCGTCGATGCCGGTGGGCTTCTGGAACGATCCCGACGGCGAGAAATACTTCAACGCCTATTTCGCCCGCTTCCCGAATGTCTGGCATCACGGCGACTTCGCGCAATGGACCGAGCATGGCGGCATCGTCATTCTCGGGCGCTCGGACGCGACGCTGAACCCCGGCGGCGTGCGCATCGGCACGGCGGAGATTTACCGGCAGGTCGAGCAGATGCCGGAGGTCCGCGAATCCATCGTCGTCGGGCAGAACTGGGACAACGACGTGCGGGTGGTGCTGTTCGTGGTGCTTCAGGAGGGGCTGGAGCTTGACGACAATCTCCGCGAGCGGATCAGGCGCCAGATCCGCGAGGGGGCGACACCGCGTCACGTGCCCGCGAAGGTCGAGCAGGTGCCCGACATTCCGCGCACGAAATCCGGCAAGATCACCGAGATCGCCGTGCGCGAGATCATCCACGGCCGTGAGATCAAGAACAGGGAGGCGCTCGCAAACCCCGACGTGCTCGACTATTACGCGCGGCTGGAGTTGAGCCAATGAGCCGGCATCTCGCGCCGGTGGCGCTCGCCCAGGAGCTGATCCGCTTCAACACGGTCAACCCGCCGGGGCAGGAAGAAGCCTGCGCCGAACATATCGGCGCGATCCTGGAGGATGCCGGCTTTCGCATCCGCTATCACCCGCTGTCCGAGGGCCGGCCCAACCTGATCGCGCGGATCGGCGGCGACGCGGACAAGCCGGCGCTGTGCCTGACGGGGCATACCGATGTCGTGCCGCTCGGCGCGAAGGACTGGTCGTTCGATCCGTTCTGCGGCGAGATCGAGGGGGACCGGCTGCTCGGGCGCGGCTCGACCGACATGAAGGGGGGCGTGGCGGCCATCGTCGGCGCGGCGGTCGCGCTGGCCGACAGGCTGGACGGCACGCCGGGGCTGGAACTGGTCATCACTGCGGATGAAGAAACCGGCACGAACGGCGCGCGCATGCTCGCCAGGCAGCGCCTGCTGGGCCGTGCGGGCGCGATTGTCGTGGCGGAGCCGACGGCGAACGCGCTGTGGCTGGGGCACAAGGGGGTATTGCGTTTCGACGCGCTGGCGCGCGGCGTGACGGCGCATTCGGCGATGCCGGAGGAGGGTGTCAACGCGATCTACAAGGCGACGCGCGCGATCAATGCGCTGCAAACCTTCGATTTCGCGGTGCCCGCGCATCCCGTGCTCGGCGCGCCCACGCTCAATGTCGGCTGGATCGAGGGCGGGCTGAATGTCAATTCCGTCCCGGACCGCGCGGCGTTCGGCGTCGATATTCGCGTCATCCCCGGTGTGGATCTTCCCTCGCTGAAGGAGCGGCTGCGCGAGACGGTCGGGCCGGAGATCGAGGTGACGTTCGGCACCGAGGCCGAGGCGGTCTGGACCGAGCCGGACGAGCCGTGGATCGCTGAAATGCGCGAGATGATGGCCGATGCGAGCGGCAACCCGCCGCCGCTGGGCGCGGCCGCCTATTTCACCGACGGATCGGCGCTGCGCGAGGGCTACGGCGGGCCGCCAACCATCATTCTCGGTCCCGGCGAGCCGCGCATGGCGCACCAGACCGACGAATTCTGTTACGTGAGCCGGATCGAGGAGGCGACGGAGCTTTACACCGGCATCATCCGGCGCTGGTGCGGCCTTTAGAGTATTGTCGTCCCGTGCGCGACGCGGGACAAAGTCACGCGGCGCAGACACGGGACCGGGGTGGGGCGGCAGGCGCACGATCCCGGGTCAGCAGCGCATCACTTCGTGCTGCGCAGCACCCGGGACGACAACGGCATCTCAAGCGGCCCCGACCAGTCAGCCCCCGGCGATGTCTGCCGCGCTGCGAGCAGGATGGGAGTTGCCTCGCTGGCTGGCGAGGAGGTGTCGTCCCGTGCGCGACGCGGGACAAAGTCACGCGGCGCAGACACGGGACCGGG
>JBKGZY010000049.1:0-14901 GCA_046543175.1 Dichotomicrobium sp. | reverse complement strand
CCCGACATCACCGTCATCAGGCCGCGGGGCGACAGCCCCTCGCTCTTCGCCTGCAAGTCGAAGTCCGCGCGGCCGGAGGCCAGCGGCGCGCCCTCGCCGTGGGGGAGCCGGGCCAGGTCGATTCCGCTGACGGCGATCTCGCCCGAGAAGATCGTTCGGCCGCGGGCAGGCCGCAACTCGGCCGACGCGTCTGCGTCGCCCCCGTAAAATTTCCCCGACAGCCTGGGCAGCCGGAGCGCCCCGTCTTCCAGATGCGCGGTCATCTCAGCGTCGTTCAGCGCCAGGTTTCCAGCGAGGACAAGCGTGTCGGCCGCGACCGAAAGACTCCCCGACAGCCGGGCAAGGCTATCCATCGCGAACGGCGCGTTGGGCCACTCGGACTCCGCGCCCGTCTGCCCGCCGGGATCCAGAAGCAGCGCGGCGGCACTGGCCAGATCGAAGCGCGCGGCGGTTAACGCGACTTGAGTCTCCGGCACAGCACCCGAAATATCTAGCCGCGCCGTTCCGCCGATGGTTTGGCCGTTCAGCCGAACATTCAGATCGCGCGCCGTGTAGATATCGCCCTCGGCGGAAACGGCAGCACGCAATTCCAGCGGGCCGTCTGCCTCCGGCTCCACGCCATCGCTCAGCCCGGCCAAGGCGAACGCCTCCCCCACCCGAGGCGATTCAGCCGAGACGTCGCCATCGAGACGGAACGTTCCCGCATCGGGGTGGGCCGTGCCGTCGAAAGCAAGCCGCATTTCGCCGGCTTCGACGGCCGCATTGCCATGCAACGCCTCGCCGTCGCCGTCGGCGAAGTCCGCGGTGAAGCGGGCGCCCCCCGCCACGCTATTTGTATTAACCCAGCCCGTCAGGCCGGGCGCGATCTGGCGCAACAGCGCGTCCAGCTTCCGGTTTTCCGCCGAAACGGAGACATGATACCGACCTGCCCCGAAAAGACGGGCATTCGCGAGCAGCGCTGTCTGCCCCGCCGTTCCATCAATGCGAATCCGCGCGCCATCCTCGATGGTGCTGGGGCGCAGGCTGGCCGTCAGAGAAAGCGGCATCGCCGCGCGCAATCGCGCCAAGTGCGGTTTCAGACGGTCTGCCGCCCCCGGAATCACGCCCGCGGCTCGCGCGAGCGCATCCGCATCATCCGCCCCGAGGGTCAATTGTAGCGCCGGCTCCGCACGTGAATCCGCGCGCGGATACCGGCCCGCGCCCGTCAGCCGGAGGCGGCCGCCCCCGCGTAGCGAAAACCTTTCGACCGCTATCGCGTCACTGTCGATGCGCAACGAGGCTTCGACATCATCGGCGGCGAGTTCCGGCAGCACGAGCCTGTCCGCCCGCATGGAAACGCGCCACCGCGTTCCGTCCAGGCCGTAGCCCGAAGGACCAGCGCCAGAGCCTGCCAGCAGCTTGCGGACGATACCGGATGTTCCGCCCTCACCGATATAAGGCACCAGGTCGAGCGTGCGTGCATCAAGCAACACGGTTGCCGCGGGGTGCTCGCCAAGGGCCAACTCCGCCGAGCCGGTCAGCCGCGAGTCGCCAAGGCGCGCAGCAATGTCGGAAATGTTGAACATGCCCGGCGCGGATTCGATCTCGCCGCTCAGCGAGAAGGTCTTCGCCGCCGCGTCGCTCGCCTGGAACATATCCGGTGATGCCCATTGCAGCAGGCGGCCGAGATTGCTGCCGCTGGTGTGCACGGTGCCGGCCAGGACGGCGGCGCCGTCCCTGCGCGCGAACTCGCCCTCGAAGGTCAGGCCGCTACCGCCGGGCAATCCGGCCTCCAGCGACTCCACGCCCCAGCCGCCGGGACCGCGCCGCGCGACAACATTGAGATCGCTGATGATATCGCCACCGAGGCTGATCTGGGCGACCCTCATATCGATGCGCGCCCGCCGGGCGGGAATCGGAACGTCGCCGAGCAGGGTCGGTAGATGCAACAGCACTTCGGCTGGCGGGCGCCCGTGGACCTGCTCACCGGCCAGCAGATTCAGGTCGAGCCACTGCGACTGAAGCTCCGCGTCCAGTTGTAATCCCCGCTCCCATGACAGTTCCGCCGTGCCGGTCAGGCTCTGCGGACGCTGATTGCGCGTCATCGTCAGCTTGAGATCGCTCAAGCTCGCATTGTCGAGCGTCGCGCGTCCCGTCGCCGCGGCCTCCCATTTCGGCGGGGTTTCCGGCGAGGCATTGGATGAGCGGGGAGCGGTCGCCTTCATCTCTCCGGTGAAGACCGGGCCGATATCCTGTTCGCGCAAATCGCCTTCGGCACGGTAGACGACCTTTTCGCCCCGCGACACGGCCTTGACCGGCATCGTCCCTTCAGCCGACATGCGCCCGAGCGAGATCTGCACATTGCGCACTTGAGTCCCGATCGCCGCGCGCCCGGAGAACTTGAACGGCCCGCGCAACGACTCAGCCGACAATGCGCCAGTCACGCCGTCAACGCGCCAGCGCGCGGCCTCACCAGGCCGCGCGACTTCCAGGGAGGCATCGTTCAACGCCACCGATTTCAGCGAGACATCCCCCGGCAGGAACGGCAGGGACATGGCCGTCTCGTCAAGCCGGGGCCAGTCCACATTTCCCGCCTCGTCCAGCCCGAGCCGCAGGGACAGCCCGTCGAGCACGACGGTGCGCGCCTCGATCTTACCGCGCAGGAGCGGGGGCACCGACAACGCCATGCGGAATGCGCGGGCCTTCGCCGACGGCGTGTCAAAATTGCCGTCGCTGTCGGCGATGCTCACCTGCTCGAAGCGGACTTCCGGCACGGGCAGGATCGTCAGGTCGACATCGCCTGCCACGCGCACGGGCCGGCCGGTGAGCTTACTCGCCTGCGCCTCGAATACGGAGCGGTACTCGTTCCAGTCCACCACGTAGGGCGCAGCGAAGGCGGCCGCGAAAACCGCGATCAGCAGCGATGTCAGGGCCGCGAGAAAACCGTTCACTAAGGGCTCCGGGATCAGGTTGGCGGTCGGTCCGGATATGCGCCATGATGGCGCGCGGCGCAAACCGGATCTGCCGCGCGGCGGCGCGCAGGCTCTGCTGGTTGCATCACGACTGCAAACATGTCGTGATGCGTCGTGCTAGGATGATACCGTAGTGTGAAAAATACGCGGCGGCAAACACGCACATTTTCCATGTATCTTCGGAGATGACGACCAGCGACGATCAGCGAGGCGGGCCGGAACCCGTGTTGGGGGCCGGCGAGGGGCCGGCCGCGGACGGATCGTCGGGATACTGGCGCGTGACTTCGCTCATCGCGGCAGCCAGGGCGCGCTTCGTCCTGTTCGTCTCCGAGCGCTTCAAGACCAATGTCAGCGACTTCCTGGCCGACCGCCAGCCTCTGGTCTGGCTCGTGGCCCTGGTCATCGGGATCGCGGCGGCCTATGCGGCAATTTTGTTCCGCCTGGCGATCCGGGCTTTCCAGCTTCCATGGCTCGGCACGACGGACAAGGCGACCACCGCGGCGGCAATGCAGTTGCCGTGGTGGGCCGTCCTGACAGCCCCCGCGATCGGCGGACTGATCGTCGGTTTCATCCTCGTCAACTTTCAGCGCGGACGGCGCCCGCACAATGTCGCGGATGTCATCGAGGCCAGCGCGGTGGGCCGGTGCCGGATTTCCGCGCGGGATGGCTTCCTGAGCGCGCTGATCTCCGCGCTGTCGCTGGGCACCGGCGCCAGCGCGGGCCGTGAAGGGCCGGTCGTCCATCTCGGCGCCGCGATCGCCTCGCAGCTTGAACAAAGGTTCGACCTGTCGCCCGGCGCGCAACGCACATTGCTGTCCTGCGGGGTCAGCGCGGCGGTCGCTGCCTCGTTCAATGCGCCGATTGCGGGCGTGCTGTTCGCGCATGAGGTGATCCTGCGCCATTACGCGCTGCGCGCCTTCGTGCCGATCACGATTTCCAGCGTCGTCGCGACACTGATTGCGCGCGTGCATCTCGGCAACTTTCCCGCATTTATCGTGCCAAATTATGAAATCGTCTCGATGTGGGAATTCCCGGCATTCGCGCTGCTGGGCATTGTCGCGGCGGGCGTGGCGATCACGTTCCAGTTCGCGATTATCGGCGCGGACCGTTTCTCGACCGCCGCGCCCATCCCGCTGTGGTTGAAGCCGGCCATCGGCGGCCTGTGCGTGGGCGCGATCGCCCTCAGCTTCCCACATGTCCTCGGCGTAGGCTACGACACAACCGATGCGGCGCTGAACAACCAGATGGGATTGTGGCTGATGCTCGCCCTGCTGGTCGCCAAAACGGCCGCGACAGCGATCACCCTGGGCTTTCGCATGGGCGGCGGCGTGTTCTCACCCTCGCTCTATCTCGGCGCGATGACCGGCGGTGCGTTCGGGCTGATCGCGGCGAGCGTGTTCCCGTCGCTTGCTTCCGGGGAAGGGCTTTACGCGATTCTCGGCATGGGGGCAGTGGCCGCCGCCGTGCTCGGCGCGCCGATCTCGACCACGCTCATCGTGTTCGAACTGACCGCCGGCTATCAGATGACCATAGCGCTGTTGCTGACCGTTTCGATCTCCAACGGGCTGACACAGGCGGTTCACGGAGTCAGCTACTTCCACTGGCTCTTGAACAATCGCGGCCTGTTCCTGCACGAAGGTCCGCATCAGCGCATCGTGCGCAGCGTCCGCGTGCGCGACTTGATGACGCCCCTGAGCGAGGATGAAGATGCGCGAGAGGCCGTACCGGAGGGGGCGCCGCGTCTTCAGGCGAATCATACGCTGCGCTACACGCTGCGCATGTTCGACGAGAGCGGGCGCGAACGACTCCCGGTCATGGATGAACAAGGCAATGAACTTGTCGGCTGGGTCCGCCATTTTCACGCGATCGAGGCTTACAACAAGGCGCTCGTGGCCGCACATGTGGAAGAGCACAGGTAGAGCGTGGCCGCCACGCCGAGTGTGATATAGTTCCGAGCCATGCCTGAGAATCGTGCAAACGCCATATCCGCCGGGGGCGCGCTGGAAGAAGCGCCGCAAAGCCCCATCCAGAAGGCGCCGCTGTCGCAGCGCGCGCGGGCGCGTCCGGTCTATCTCGACGCGCTCAACCCGGAGCAGCGCGAGGCGGTGGAAACGCTCGACGGCCCCGTGCTGGTGCTGGCCGGCGCGGGCACCGGCAAGACCCGCGTACTGACCACGCGCGTGGCGCATATCCTCGCGACGGGCCGCGCTAAGCCCTACGAAGTGCTCGCCGTCACCTTCACCAACAAGGCCGCCCGCGAGATGAAGCAGCGCGTCGGCGAGATCGCCGGCGGCATCGCGGAGGGAATGCCGTGGCTCGGCACCTTCCATGCCATCGGCGCGCGCATCCTGCGCAGCCACGCCGAGCTTGTGGACCTTCAGCCCTCCTTCACGATCCTCGATACCGACGACCAGCTTCGCCTCATCAAGCAGGTGATCCAGGCCGCTAACCTCGACGAGAAACGCTGGCCGCCGCGTGTGCTGGCGAGCCTGATCGACGGCTGGAAAAACCGCGGCGTCTCGCCAGACAGGCTGACCGACGAGGACGATCACAGCTTCGCCGACGGCCGCGCGGGCGAGCTTTATGCCGCCTATCAGCAGCGGCTCATCGACCTGAACGCTGTCGATTTTGGCGACCTGCTTTTGCAGGGCCTGCGCCTGTTCCGCGACAACCCGGAAGTGTTGGCGCGCTATCACCGCAAGTTCAAATATCTGCTCGTCGACGAGTATCAGGACACCAACGTCGCGCAGTATCTCTGGCTACGGCTGCTTGCGCAGGGCAACCATAATGTTTGCTGCGTGGGGGATGACGACCAATCGATCTATGGCTGGCGCGGCGCGGAGGTGGACAACATCCTGCGCTTCGAGAACGACTTTCCCGGCGCGCGGGTCATCCGGCTGGAGCGCAACTACCGCTCGACCGGGCATATTCTCGGCGCGGCGTCGGGGCTGATCGCGCATAACGAGGGCCGGCTCGGCAAGACGCTGCACACGCAGGACGGCGACGGCGAGCATGTCAGCGTCATGGGCGTGTGGGACGACGAGGAAGAAGCGCGGCTGATCGGCGAGGATATCGAGCAGCTTCAGCGGCAGGGCCACAGTCTCAACGACATGGCGATCCTCGTGCGCGCGAGCTTCCAGATGCGCGCCTTTGAGGATCGTTTCGTCACGCTCGGCCTGCCTTACCGCGTGATCGGCGGTCCGCGCTTTTATGAGCGCCAGGAGATCAAGGACGCCATCGCCTATCTGGAGATCACGCTCAACCCGGCGAACGACCTGAAATTCGAGCGCATCCTGAACGTGCCGAAGCGGGGCTTGGGCGAGGCGACGCTGAAGATGCTGCGCGCGCACAGCCGCCGCGAGGGCGTGCCGCTGGCGCGGGCGGCACGCACCCTCGTCGAGACCGCCGAGTTGAAGCCGAAGCCGCGCAAGGCGCTGGCCGACCTGCTCGCGCAGTTCGACCGCTGGCGCGCCGCGCTGGAACAGATGCCGCATACCGAACTGGCCGAACTGATCCTCGACGAGTCCGGCTACACAGCCATGTGGCAGAACGACAAGTCCCCTCAGGCGCAGACCCGGCTTGAGAACCTGAAAGAGTTGATCCGGTTCATGGGCGAGTTCGACTCGCTGGCGGGCTTCCTGGAGCACGTCTCGCTTGTGATGGATGCCGAGCAGGACAGCGACGGCGACCGCGTCAGCCTGATGACGCTGCACGCCGCCAAGGGGCTGGAGTTCGACACGGTGTTCCTGCCCGGCTGGGAGGAGGGGCTGTTCCCGCATCAGCGCGCGCTGGACGACAGCGGCATGGCCGGTCTGGAGGAGGAGCGGCGGCTGGCTCATGTCGGCATCACGCGGGCGCGCAAGCGCGCCAAGATCACCTTCGCGCAGAACCGGCGCGTGCGCGGGCTGTGGCAGGCGGCGCTGCCGTCGCGATTCGTCGACGAGCTGCCCGAAGATCATGTCGAGGCCGAACCAGCGCCCACGGCCTACGGCTTCGCCGCGCCGGGCAGCGACTACAACGTCTTCGACATGGCCGAGGCTGCGGGCCGCGACACGCCGGGCCGCCGCCGGGCCCGCGCCTACCAGAACGGCAATCACACCGCCGCGCGGGCGCCGCTGACCATCGACGGCACGCTCGTTGCGTCCGAGACCGCCGACGCCGCCAGCTTCGACACTGGCGAGCGCGTTTTTCACCAGAAATTCGGCTATGGCGAGATCGCCCAGGTCGACGGCAACAAGCTGACGGTGGATTTCGACAAGGCCGGGCGCAAGCGCGTTGTCGCCTCCTTCGTCGAGCGTCATTAACGCCTGATCCAGTCATCTCCGCTGGACGCCGTGCTCCCGCTTCCCATTCCGGCACGGGGCGGGCATAATGCCGCGGCCGTGTCGAGACGGGAGAGATGCCGATGAGCCAGAGCGCCGCGCCGTCGCATGCCTTTGCCGAAAGCGAACCACCCGAAGCGGTACCCGCCGCCACGGCCGAAACGCCGGGCGAAGCCGCCATCGAGCCGGATAACGTCATCGAGATCGCCGGCGTGCGCGATATCGACGGCGACGAGAAGTTCATCCCCGTCTCCCAGTTCGCGCTGGTCGAGTCGCTCGCCGCGCCGCATCGCTGGCCGGACCACGACGCCGCGCAGGTGCGCCTGCTGTTCGACTACATGACGCGCTGGCGCAATCTCTACTACTCCGACAAGCTCGACCGGCTGACCGAGAATTATCTGCCCTTCGATCCGGATGCCGACATCACCGGCGTCGACGACCTGCCCGACGAGCATCTCGCCGAGCATCAGGCGCGGCTGTTCGAGGAATTGCGCAAGCTGATCGAAGGCGCGAACTACGACGAGATCACGCGCGAGGAGGTGGACCAGATCCTCACCGCCAACTCGCCTTACGGTGTCGCCGTCCATGTCGAGTTGAGCGAGTTCGAGGACCTGATGCTCTATGCGCGCGGCGCGACCTGCGAGGAACGGTGGGAGCGCGACTGGCGCTGGCTGTTCCTGCGCCATCGCTGCTATCGCGTGCCAATCTTCCAGCGGCTGTTCCTGGCGCTCAAGTTCAAGTCGGAGGAGGCGCGTGCCCAGGACATCATGCGGCGCGAAGGGATAAGTGAAAAGAAGGCGCGCAAGCGCGTGACGAAGGAGCGCGCGAACCTGCCGCCCCATCTCTGCCCCCACAGTATCCATATCAAGGTGTTCAAGCGCATCCCGCAGATCGACCTGGAGATGCTGTTCCCCAACACGCAGGTGCGCCTGAAATACATCGACAAAGTGAAGCTGTGGATCACGGGCGGCAGCGGCGGCATCATCGGTCTGGTGACGGGCGTTCCGAAGATTCTCGCCTCCACCGCCACGGTCGCAACCAACCCGATTGGCCTCATCATGGCGCTCGGCGGTCTCGGCGCGGTGTTCGTCCGGCAGGTGATGAACTTCTTCAACACCCGCAACAAGTACATGATGCAGCTTGCGCAGAACCTCTATTTCCAGAGCCTGTCGAACAATCGCGGCGCGCTGACACTGCTGATCGACCGCGCGGAGGAAGAGGATATCAAGGAAGATATCCTGCTCTATTCACTGCTGCTGAAAGAGCGCGTCTATCGCAGCGAGATCGACGACGCGAAACAGGCGATCGAACAGTTTCTCAAGCACGAGTTCGGCGTGAGCGTCGGCTTCGACATCATGGATGCGCTGGACCGGCTGAGCCGCGACGGGCTGGTCCGCGAGATGCCTGACGGCGAGCTGCGTGCGCTGCCGCTGGCCGACGCGCTGGATTATCTGCGCGGGCGCTGGAGCGAGGCGCTGGACCGCGACCTGACCCGGCAGGGCGTCGCGGCGTGACGGCGACGCCCGCGACATACCGGCTCACCCTTTCCCCCGGTGACGAGGCGGCGGCGCAGCGCTTCTACGAAGTGCTCAACGACGATCTCGAAGGCCGCGACGCGCTCGGCGATACCAGTATCAGCTATTACGAGGACGAGCCGGAAGGCTGGATCGTCGAGGTCATCGGCGCGGAGGTGCCCGGCTTGGCCGCGATCCGCGAAGCCGCGCACCGGGCATTCGGTGATCCCGCCGGCTTTCCGCCGTTCTCCGTGGCCCCGGTACCGGACACGGACTGGGTAACCCGCAGCCAGCAGGGGCTACCGCCGGTGCGCGCGGGAGCGTTCGTCGTTTACGGCAGCCACGACCGCGAGCGCGTTCACGCGCGCAGGCTTGGCATCAAGATCGACGCGGGCGAAGCCTTCGGCACCGCCCATCACGGCACGACGCGCGGCTGCCTCGTGGCGCTCGACTGGCTGACGCGGCGGCGGCGTTTCGGCAACGTGCTCGATCTGGGCGCGGGAACAGGCGTGCTGGCCATCGCCGCGGCCAAGAGGGGCATTCCACACATTCTCGCCACCGACATCGACGACACGGCCGTGCGGGTCGCGCGGGAGAATGTTGCGATGAACGGCGTGGCCCACGCGGTCACATGCCTACAGGCCGACGGATTGCACCTCCGCGCGATCCGCACTCGCGCGCCCTACGACCTTGCCCTGGCGAATATCCTGGCGGAGCCGCTGATGGCCATGGCGGACGATCTGCGCTGGATGATGACGCCGGGCGGGGCGGTCGTGCTGTCGGGGCTGCTGAGCGGACAGGCGTGGCGGGTGGCAATGCGCTACGTCGCGGCCGGCTTCGTGCTGCGGCGGCGTATCGACCTCGAGGGTTGGGCGAGCCTCGTGATGATACGCCGCCGTCATCTGCCAGCACATTACGGGGTCAGCCGGACACTCTTGCCGTGACGCAGACGGTCGATCTGCTCGGCGGAATAGCCGATGCGGTGGAGCGTACTGTCGTCGAGACCTTTCAGGTAGCCGTCGACGATGTGCTGCACCTCATCCTCGCGTGAAACCGGAGACGCCTTCGGGGCACGCATGAACAGGCCGACGCCCGACTGACGCTTCGGACGATTGCGGGGAATCCTGATTTCGCTCATGGCGATCACCCTTTTGGACCAAGTGGCCGCTTATACGGAGCGGGGCGTTTTCCCACTCTCTGCCGAGCGATTTGGAACCGAACCGGCCCACACAAAAGCGCCGTTTGTGCATTGCAGCAATGCGCGCACGCATGTGTTTGTGGCATGGCGTTTCGCGGGCATTGATGGGGCCACAAGCAAGGTCTACAAGCAGCCATATGTTTCAGGATTTCAAGGACAGGGGCGGGCCGGAGAAGGTCGCCGAGCGGGTCGCGCGCTTGCGCGAGGCACTGGCCGCGCGCGGGCTGGATGCCTGGCTGGTGCCGCATGCCGATGAATACCAGAACGAGTTCATTCCACCCTGCGCGGAGCGGCTGTTGTGGCTGACCGGCTTTTCCGGCTCCTGGGGGCTGGCGGTGGTCCTGCCCGAGAGCGCGGCACTGTTCGTCGATGGCCGCTACACGCTTCAGGCCGGCCAGCAGACCGACACCGGCATCTTCGAGATCATCAAGGCGCCGGATACCAAGCCGGAGGACTGGCTGGCGGAGACGCTTCAAGAGGCTCAGCGGCTGGGCTTCGACCCGCGCCTGCATACGATCAGCGGCGCGCGCAAGCTGCAAGAGACGGCGAATAAGGCCGGGGCCCAACTGGTGGCGATGGCGGACAATCCCATCGACGCGCTATGGGCGGATCGGCCGCCCGCCCCGGTCGGCGACGTGATCGCTCACCCGGTCGAATTTGCCGGCGAGGACGCCGCATCGAAGGTCGCCCGCGTGCGAGAGGCGTTGAAAAAGGATGGCGAAGACGCGGTCCTGCTGAGCGCGCCGGAATCGGTCGCATGGCTGCTCAACATTCGCGGCAGTGATGTCATGCACACGCCGCTGGCGCTGTGCCGGGCACTGGTGCCGGCGGAGGGGCCGGTCCGGCTGTTCATCGAAGCGGACCGGCTGACTGACGACGCGCGCGCGGCGCTCGCCGATGTCGCCGCCGTCCATGCGCCGGCAAAGATGGCCGACGAACTGGCCGCTCTTGCCAGGGGAAGCAATACGCTCAAGGTGCGGCTCGATCCGAACCACGCCTCGCGCGTGCTCGCCGATCTGGTCGAGGAAAGCGGGGCCCAGGTCTCCGAGTCCGCCGATCCCTGCACGCGGCTGAAAGCCATCAAGAACGATACCGAGATCGCGGGCGCGCGGGCGGCACAACTGCGCGACGGCGTTGCGATGACGCGCTTTCTCGCCTGGCTCGACGCTCATGCGCCCGGCGGCGAGGTCGATGAGATCGGCGCGGCGCAACAACTCGAAGCCTTCCGCGCGGAAACCGGCGAACTTAGGGACATCAGCTTCGACACGATTTCCGGTGCGGGGCCGGACGGCGCCATCGTGCATTACCGCGTGACGCGCGCGACCAATCGGCGGCTGGAACCGGGGACGCTCTATCTCGTCGATTCCGGCGGGCAGTACGCCGACGGCACAACCGACATTACGCGCACCGTCGCCATCGGCCAGCCGGGCGAGGAGATGCGCCGGCACTTCACCCTCGTCCTGAAGGGTCATATCGCCATCGCCACGGCCCGCTTCCCCAAGGGTACGCGCGGCGTGGACATCGACGGCTTCGCCCGGCGCGCGCTCTGGGCCGCCGGGCTGGACTACGACCATGGCACAGGCCACGGCGTCGGCAGCTTCCTGGCCGTGCATGAAGGCCCGGCGAACATTTCCAAGCGCGGCATGACCGAGCTCGAACCGGGCATGATCCTGTCCAACGAGCCGGGCTATTACCGCGAGGACCAGTACGGCATCCGTATCGAGAACCTGCTGCTGGTGCTGCCGCCCGAGCCGGTCGAAGGCGGCGAACGGGACATGTTGCACTTCGAGACGCTGACGCTCGCGCCCATCGACCGGCGGCTGATTGTGCCGGCGTTGCTCACCGAGGACGAACGCGCCTGGATCGACAGCTATCACGCCGAAGTCTTTACGCGGCTCAGTCCGCACCTCGAAGGCGCGGACCGCGCCTGGCTGGAACAGGCAACCCGACCGCTCGCCGGGTTCTGACGCGCGCTTACGGACCCGGCAGGTCGGCTGTTTGACGGGATGTCTTCTCCGCCGTTTCGCCATGACGATGGCCCGGCTCGGACAGCGTGGACGCGCCGGTGATGAGTCGCGCACCCTTGCCAAAGGTCAGATACGCCCAGAACCACTGGATCGCCACCAGCAGCGGCGCGCGCACACCGATCAGAAAATAGATATGCGCGACGCCCCAGAGCCACCAGGCGATCGCCCCGGTGAGCCGGAAGCGGCCGAAATCCGCAATGGCGGCATGCCGTCCGATCGTCGCCAGATTACCGTTGTGCCGGTACCTGAATGGTTCTGGTTTGCGCCGCCCCTTGACCTCGGCCCGCAAGAGGTCGCCAACGTAGCGCCCTTCCTGCTTGGCGGCGGGGGCGATGCCCGGTACCGGAACGCCCGGCTTCCACGCGACAAGCGCGGCATCGCCGACCACGAACACCTCCGGCCGCCCCGGCACGGAGAGGTCCGGCGCGACCGGCACGCGCCCCGTGCCATCCGTCTCAACCTTCAGCCAGTCCATCACGTAAGGCACGGTAACGCCCGCGCCCCAGATGATGGTCGCCGAAGGGATGAGCGTGTCGCCGATCAACGCGCCCCGGTCGGCTTCGACTTCGACGAAGCTGTTGAGCCGGACCTCGACGCCCAGCTTCTCCAGCGCTCTCTTGGCGTAATCCGACAGGTCTTCGGGAAACGCCGTCAGCAGCCGGTCGCCCGCTTCCGCTAGGATTACGCGTGCCAGCCGCGGGTTGATGCGGCGGAAATCCGCGGCCAGCGCGTAGCGCGCCAGTTCGGCGATCGCGCCGGCCATCTCGACACCCGTCGGTCCGCCGCCGACGATGACAAAAGTGAGCTGGCGCTGCCGCTCCTCCTCGCTTTCGGTGATCTCGGCGCGCTCGAAGGCCAGCAGGATGCGCTTGCGAATTTCGGTGGCATCGATGATGCGCTTGAGGCCCGGCGCGTGCGGCGCCCAGTGATCGTTGCCGAAATAGGAGTGATGCGAACCGCTGGCGATGACCAGGTAGTCGTAGTCGACCGGCAGCTTGCTTGTGAAGACGCGCCGGCTTTCCAGGTCGATATCCGTGACCCGCGCCATGATCACACGGATATTGGCGTATCTCGAAAAGATGCCGCGGATCGGCCAGGCGACATCGGCGGGCGACAGGTCGGCCGTCGCGACCTGGTAGAGGAGCGGCTGGAACAGGTGATAGTTGCGCTTGTCGATAACCGTGACATCGACAGGCTGGTCGGCCAGCCGCTTCGCCGCCTCAAGGCCGCCGAAGCCGGCACCGACAATGACGACCCGGGCTCTGCGTTCCGCCTCGCGTGCCATGTCCGTCCTCCGGATCTGGTGTCCACGTACACACACCAGACAAGTAAGACGCGGAAGACGCATTTGAATTGCCGGCGAAGCGGAACGCGCCCTGCTGCACCCCATCAACGCAAAAGCGCACCCCGGTGCCACGCCGGGATGCGCTTCAAGTCCTGTCTCGCCGCGTCGCCGTTTGCGGCGCAAGTGCTATTGGGAAGTTGAGTTCTCGGCGGCCTCCCGCGCGGCTTCCGCTTCGGCCCTGGCTTCTTCCGCAGCCTGCTGTGCCGCCTGCATCTGCTCGCGCGCTTCCTCGGTAGCCGCCTTCTGCTCTTCCAGTGCCTGTTCGCTCGAAGCCAGCTCATCCTGCGTTGCGGAAAGGTCTTCCTTCGTGGACGCCAGTTCCTGCCTGCTGTTCTCCAACTCGGACTTCGTGCTTTCCAACTCGTCCCGGAGCGCGGACAACTCCTCGGATTCGCCGCGCGTTTCGGCGCGCAACTCCTCGTTGGTCGCGGTCAGCTCTTCATTCTGTGCTGTCAGTTCTTCCACGCGCGCTTCAAGCTCTTCGATGCGGCTGTCATTGCCGGAAATCTGCTCGGTCAGACCCTCTACTTCGGCGCTGGCCTCCTCGGCGGCCTGCTGGGCCTCTTCCAGCGCGCTTTCAGCCGCCGCGCGCGCCTCATCGGCGGCCTGCTCGGCGCTCTGCGCCGCAGTCAGTTCCTCGCTCAGGCGCTCCCTCTCATTATAGGCCCAGACAGCCGCGCCGATGGCGACAACGGCAATAATCAAAAACAGAAATGTCAGGATAGAACGGTTCATGGCTTCCCCCGGGCTGTTACGCGTTCGACACCAACGTTGCTAGCGTATTTTGGCGAGTGGGGGAATGCGCTTTTGGTTGTGCGCAGGCGGATTTCGAGCGGATGCGTCATGCCTGCCGCGCCACCATCTCAGGTGACTCGGACCACGCCCATCATGCCGGATTCCATGTGCTCGGGGATATGGCAGTGGAACATCCAGTCGCCGGGATTGTCGGCCACGAAGGCGATCTCCACGCGGTCTTCCGGCGTCATCAGCACGGTGTCCTGCCACGGCCTGTCGCGCACGGCCTCGCCATTGCGCGAGAGGACGCGGAAGGAATGCCCGTGCAGGTGGATCGGGTGCGGGAAGGCGGTCTCGTTCGCCATGTCGAGGATGTGGCTGGTGCCGCGCTCGAGCGTCACCATCGGCTCCATGACATGGCCGTGTGCCGCGACGCCGTTGATCGCCCAGGCGAGGCCGGAGCGCATCATCGTGCGGATATCGGTCCATTCGCCCTTCACTTGCGCGCCGCGCATGCCGCTCATCATGCCGCCGCCGAAAGTAATCTCGTGGCGCGTGGCATTGTCGAGGTCCGGTTCCGAGAGCGGGTTGGCGGACAGATCCAGCGGCCAGCCGGGCGGCTCGTCGCGCAGCGGCTCGTCGTCATAGACAAAATCGACCAGGCGGTAGTCGCGGCCGTCATAATAGCGGTCGACTACGCTCGTGCGGCTGCCCGCCGGCTCCATCATGTCGACGAGCAGGTCGGCGCGCATGGCCGGGCCGAGCGTGACCAGCCCATCCTCGGGCACATGCGGCGTCACCGGCTGGCC
>JBKGZY010000048.1:0-14922 GCA_046543175.1 Dichotomicrobium sp. | reverse complement strand
TCACGCGGCGCAGACACGGGACCCGGAAGAGGTGACAGGCCAACGATCCCGGGTCAGCAGCGCACCACTGCCGTGCTGCGCAGCGCCCGGGACGACAGATATGCGCAGCGCCTGTCCCGGCCTTGCAAGGCAGGGACGTCCACACATGACAGATGTTCAGCGTGACGCCAGAAGGCTTCGCGCCATCGCCTCATGCCGGGAACGCCTCAAAGCGTTTCGGCTCAATCGACCATAAGGAACCGAAAAAAGATGCCTTCGGGCGTGAACCTTTTGCCGACCCGGATCGACCAATTCGTTGAGGAAGGCAATCCCGCCTTCTCGAATGAAAGGTCACCACCATGAAAACGCTGCTCGTCGCGTCTGCTCTCGCGGTTGCTATCACAGCCGTTGGAACTGGCTCCGCTTTTGCCTGCCCGAACGGGTACAAGAAGGTTTGGATTCAAGGCAACCCCGTCTGTCAGCTGGATGCCTCCGCCAGCAACAAGCTGAAAGCAAACACCAAGCCGACCCTTCACGGCGATATCGGCTTGAAGAAGCGTCAGGTCAGAATGAACACGAAGTCCAGGTGAGCGCGCCACCGGCTCACCGCAGGGTTGGACATCGGATGTGACGGCACGGGGACCTCCCCGTGCCCCATCATCGTCGGGGACGTGCTGCTCAGATATTTCGCAGGTGAAGCCGCGGACAGCCAGGCGCGGGCATGACGTGGTTCCGGCAAAACGGAGGAAGCTCTATAGCGCCACAATCAGCGCCGCGGCCATTGCGCCCAGCAGGACGTAGCCGATCAGCACGAAAAGCCCGTCGCGAGCCATGAGACCGAGGCCGAACGCGAGCAGGCCGAGCCCTGGCGCATTTGCGCCGAAGGGCACAAAAGCCAGCGGATACAGCGACAGCGCCAGCAATGCCGCCGACACCAGAATGGCAAAGCGGCTCGCGCCGCCCTCGAGCAGGATCGTCAGTCGCCTTTTCAGCAGCCGGTCGCTCCAGCGAATCCACGGCCGCGCTTTCTCGACGCCCCGCTCGAACCGGTCCCGGCTGATCTCGAAGCGCCGTACGAATTCCGGCGCCCAGAGTGTCCCGCGGCCCGCCAAAGTCTGCGCGATGGAAATCAGCACGAATGTCGCACAAAGGATCGCCGCACCGGGAATATCGCCGATGATCGGCATTACGACGACAAGGCCGAAAAATGCCAACAGAAGGCCGAGCGAGCGGTTCTGATAGTGATCGAGGAGATCCCCGATCGAGACGGCTCCTTCCCCGCTGCCGCGCTTCATATCGTCGAGCACTCCCTCGAGCGGGCGTTCCTCGTTGGACATCATTCAAATCCGTTCGCCATTCTGACCCTGCGGGGACGCGGTGCGCTCTGCAGGCGCAGGATTGACGCGTGCCCGCAACGCTCTGACCGGGGATAGCCCGACACAGGCTCGAGCTATATCCGCGCGATGGGGAAAACAGCTCAACTGCCCGCCCGCAGGCTTCGCGCCATCGCCTTGGCACCGGCGACCGCGCGATCGCCCAGCAGGGTAAAGCTCTGGGTCAGCCCCTCGTGCAGCATCAAAAGCTCGTCCTCATGTCCGGGCAGGTCGGCGGCTTCGGCCATGCGCGCGGTGATCTCCCCCTTGTGCCGGCCCAGCCTCTCCATGAGCGCGGCGTTGCCCGGGTGCGCGGCCACGGCACTGTGGAACATGCAGCCCGTCGGTGATCCCGCCCGCATCCATTCGCCGATGCGCTCAAAGATGGCGTCCAGCGCCGCGCCCGGCTCATCCGGCAAATCCGAGAACAGGAATGCCAGATAGCGTTGATGCCGGTTGTCCAGCGCCGCGATGACCATGTCGTCGCGCGAGGGGAAATACTTGTAGAGCGTACGCAGGCTGACCTCCGAGGCTTCGCGCAGTTCCGCGACCCCAGGCTCTGCGAAGCCGCGCGCGGCGAACGTCTCCTCCAGCTTCTGCGCGATCCTGTCTCTCGTCGATTCCATGCTTGACAATGTAAAGCGATCGCTCTACCTATGCAAGTAGAATGATCGTTTTACCTACACTGCGTCAAGGAGTGCCGTCATGGACTTCGCGTCCAAACTGCGGACCGCCGACGTCACCCCGCTGCTGGAGGTCGGTCTCGTCATCTGCTGGACCTCGGGGTTCATCGGCGGGCTGCTGGCCGCGGAAACCGCGTCGATCTATCTCGTCCTGTTCTGGCGCTTCGTGCTGCTGGCGCTGTTGCTGCTGCCCTTTACCGCCTTGCAGGTCGCACGGCTGGGCGCGCGGCAACTCGCGGTGCAAATCGGGGTCGGCACGCTGGGCATGTTCGGCTACACCGCCTCGGTCATCAGTGCCATCAAGTTCGGTGTGCCGGCGGGCACGGTCGCGCTGATCGCGGCGCTCCAGCCGCTCGCGGCGGCGGCGCTGGCCGGCGTGGTGCTGTCGGAGCACGTGTCTCCGCGCCAATGGCTCGGGCTGCTGATCGGCTTCCTCGGCGTGTTCCTGGCCGTGACCGGCTCGATAGGGTCCGCGCCGCTCTGGGCTTACGGCCTCGCGTTCCTCAGCATGATCTGCCTCGTCGCCGCGACGCTGGTGGCAAAGGCGCAGACACGCCCGGTGCCCCTGCTGCCCACGCTCACGATCCAAGGTGCCGTTTCCGCCGCGCTGTATCTGCCGCTGACCCTGGGGGCCGGCCTTATCCTGCCGGAGCCGAGCTGGGCCTTCATTTACGCGGTCGGATGGTTCGTCCTGTTTTCCACGCTCGGCGGCTTCGGCCTCTACTGGGCGGTGCTGACGCGCACCTCGGCCACGCGCGTCTCCAGCCTCATCTACCTGACGCCGCCCGTCACCGCGATCTGGGCCTGGGCGATGTTCGGTGAACCCCTGACGGTGAACGCGGCGCTGGGCTTCGTCGTCTGCCTGTTGGGCGTGCACCTCGCCAAGCAGGGCGGCGTCAGGTTCCCGCGCTTGCGCCCCGCGCCAATCCGCCCGAGCCGGATTGACGCCAGCATCTCGTCTCGCCGGCGTTCTCCGGTGTATAATGAACGCTGCCCCGGTTGAAAGGCGGTTCCAATGGCGCAACTTGAAGACATGTACATACCGCCGACAGTCGAACCGCCGGACCGTCCGCTCGGCGTTTTTGGAAGCCTGCGGGCGGCGCGGCGCAACGCGCTGAGCGTGATCCCCGAGATCGCCTACACGCAGGAGATCGTCTCGGGCACGACCGGGCCGGGCCGCTGGCACATGGTGCAGGGGCCGGAAGGGATGAAGCGGGTGTTTCTCGACAATGTCGGGAACTACCCGAAGTCGGAGGTGATGATCCGCATGCTGCGCCCCGCCGTGGGCCGCAGCCTGTTCACCTCCGAGGGTGACGAATGGCGCTGGCAGCGCCGGGCCATCGCGCCGGTGTTCACCGCCCGCAATGTCGGCGCGCTCGCCCCGATGATGACGAAGACCGCCGAACGGGCGGCCGTGCGCATCGCGTCGAGCCGGCATCCGGTGGAGGCGGTGCGCGAGATGCTGTCGGCCACGTTCGACGTGATCTGCGAGGTGGCGCTGTCGGGCCGCGAGCATTTCGACGCCGACGCCTATGCCGCCGCGATCACGCGCTATTTCCTGACCGTCGGGCGGGCATCGCTGCTCGACTTCCTCGACGCGCCGACCTGGGTGCCGCGTCCCGGCGAAATTCTCGGGCGCGGCGCGGTCAGGACCATGCACCGGATGGTCGCACAGGCAATCGAGGCGCGGCGGCGCGACGGGCCGCGCGAAACCAGCGATCTGCTCGACTACATGCTGGCGGCGGAAGACCCGAACACCGGCCGGCGCATGAACGAGACCGACCTGCTGCACAACATGCAGTTCTTCATCGTCGCCGGCCACGAAACCACCGCCCTGTCGATCGCCTGGGCGCTGTATCTGCTATCGCGCGACGAGGCGGTTCAGGCGCGCGCGAACGCCGAAGCCCGTGCCGTGCTGGGTGGACGCGCCGCGGGCGCGGACGATCTGCCGAACCTGCCCTATATTGAGCAGGTGTTGCAGGAGGCGATGCGGCTTTATCCGCCCGTCGGGCTGCTGGCGCGCAACGTTGTGGCGCCGGACCGGCTTTACGACCGCGACATCCGTCCGCACGACACGGTGTTTCTCAACATCTACGCGATGCACCGGCATCAGTTGTTCTGGGAACGGCCGGAAGCCTTCGATCCGGAGCATTTCGCGCCGGCGGCGGTGAAGGCGCGTGAGCGCTACCAGTACATCCCCTTCGGCGCGGGGCCGCGCGTCTGCGTGGGCGCGAATTTCGCGATGATGCAGGCGCAGATCATCCTTGCCACGCTGCTGGCGCGTTTCTCGTTCAGCCCCGCGGGGCCGCCGCCAACTCCGGTGATGCACATGACGATCCGCCCCGAGCCAGGCGTCCGGCTCAGGGCAATGCCTTCAATGCGCGGATGACGCCCATCGCGGGCGTTAAGAGCGCGCACGGACAATATTACCTCAGTCGGCCTTGCCGGCCACCTCCGCCACATACCGGGAGACAGCCTCAATCTCTTCTGCGCTTAGCTGACCATCGAAAGCCGGCATGGCTCCCACGCCTCCTTTGACAGCGGCCCGGACCTGCGACTCGCTGGGCTCAAGGTTGTCGAGGTTCGGTCCGACCTTGCCCGCGGCACCCGCCTCGGCAAGCGTGTGGCAGACGCCGCAATTCGGCTCGGCGGATTCCAGGAAGACGGTCCGGCCCAAGTCCAGGGTCTCGTCGTCAGCTTCGCCTTCGCCACCAGCACCGGCGGCGGGCGGCGCGAGGACCAGAAGCGCAGCCAAAACGGTGTGGGCGCAGGCAATCGGTCTGCACGGTCTCAATGGAATCATCTCTGTCTATTGCAGGAAGCATCGGCCCCGCCTGATGAGGCGGGGCCGCAGAACGGGCGGATCAGGTGACGGTCACATCGACCGCCAGCTTGTCCCAGCCGCGATAGTCGTAGCCGCGATGGTTCGGCTCGCTGGTCTCCGGCTGGACGTTGCCTTGCGAGTCGGTCGCGCGGCTCGCGATGGTATACTCGCCGGACTCAAGCTCGACCGGCAGCACGAACACCCGCCAAGCGTAAGGCCCGAGATCCGGCCCGGTGAAGCTGGCCTCCTGCCAGGTCTCGCCGCCATCGGTCGTGACCTCGACCTTTTCCACCGGGTTGCTGCCGCTGAAGGCGACGCCGTAAATCTGCACCTTGCCGCTTTCGGTGTCCATGATCGGGTGGCTGATCCAGGACTTGACCTGCATCTCCCACATCGTGGGCTGGTCCGGCTCGCCGCCCTCACCCACTGGCCGCACGCGATAGCCCGAAGCCATGATCTTGGCGTCGGTTTCGTTCTCGGTGAAAGCGAGACGCTTCACGTATTTGACGTTGTTGATGCCGTAGTAGCCGGGCACCACAAAGCGGATCGGGCCGCCATGGGCGACGGGCAGCGGATCTCCGTTCAACTCGAAAGCGAGGATCGCGTTCTCCATCGCCTCAAGCGGCACCGAGCGTTCGACAATCACGTCCTTCGGCTCGACGCCCTCGGGCAGATCCTCGCCGCCGGTCGCCGTGATGAACTTGGCGCCATCGGCGACGCCGCCCATGGCCTCGGCGACCGCGCGCACCGGCACGCCCGCCCACACCACGCAGCCTGCCGCGCCAACGGTCCACTGCGAGCCGCTCGCGTCGTGGTCGTAGAATCCGCGCCCGTTGCCTGAGCACTGAAGCACTGACGCCACCGACTCGACGCCGAGACGCTTCAACTCGCCGACTGTCATGGTCCCTGAATTGCCCACGCCCTCGATCGAGAGCTCCCAGTCGTCGCCCATCTCCGCCTTCTCCAGCGGCGGCGCAAGATTGTTGCGCAGGTAGAGCGCCTCCTTCGAGGTCACCACGCTGGCGTCACCCCAGCCGCGATTCTTTTCCAGGGTCATTTCGCTGAAAACGGTCACCGCATCCGGGTTCTTCCAACTGGCATAATCCGGGAGCGGCTTCGCGTCCTGGGCCGCCGCCGGCGAGACGAAGCGGAACCCCGCATCCGGGACGAGCCCGGCCGCGGCGCCCGCGCCCACGGTGCCCGCCGCTCCTATGATGAAGTGGCGCCTGTGAATTTTGTGCTGTGTCATTGTCATTCCCTCTCCTCTCTCTCTGGTCATTCGCTCTGTCCCATTACCACGTCCCATTACCACCGCGTGACCACGGTGCCCAAGTCCTCACCGGCTTCTGCCGGTGAACTCCGAGACGCTCGACACCTATTGCGTTAAGCATCTTTGTGTCGATTTTTCGTTCTGACAGCAAAGCATTGCCGCGTCGACAGGGTAACATTTAAGCCACGGCGCGCGGCACGAAATTCCACGAAAGTCGCTTTACGCCGAACGAAGTTTTGCATCATGGGCCACACGGCGCGCGAATGCAACGCCGGTCCTTGGCGGATGAGGGGGCGGCCTTGGCCATCCTCAGCCAAACAGCGGAGCGCCGCGAACGGGACCGGCCGGCCCGTTCGAGCCCGGCGATACGTTACCCGGCAGACAATTTCTTGAAAAATCGACCGGCCTGCCGCATGGATGTCTTGTTTTTTAGCCAAAGTTTTTGCAATCCATTCTGGAGATTCATCAATGATCGCCGCATTCGCGGTCTCGCGGACGCTGTTGACGAGTAGTAAACGACTGAGTGGGAGGTGAAAATGATGACAGGTGCGTTGCGGAAGCTCGCCACCATGGTGGTCTTGAGCGCGGCGCTGGCGTTTCCGGCGGCGCTGGCGCCGACCACGTCATGGGCGCAGGATACGGGCTTTCAGCGGCTGGGGTCGTCGGAATGGCGCGAACAGGTGAATGCGGGGACCGTCCGGATCATCACCAAGGGCGCGGGCTGCACATGCACCGCGCTGGCCTCGGACATGGCGAAGGTTCTGAACGACATGGGCTCGACCCGCGTGCTGCCGATCCTCGGTGTCGGCTCGTTGCAGGGCATGGCCGACGTGCTCTATCTCGAAGGCATCGACATGAGCATCGTGCAGGCCGACGCGCTCGCCTACATCAAGCAGAACCGGCTGCATGACAATGTCGACGACCGGATCCGCTATATCACCAAGCTGCACAACAGCGAGGTCCATCTCATCGCGCGCCGTGAGATCAAGTCGGTCGCGGACCTCGACGGCAAGGTGGTCAGTTTCGGCGAGGTCGGCTCGGGCGAGCTGATCACGGGAAGCACCATCCTCCAGCTTGCCGGCGTCGAGGTTGAGAAGGTGCACGAGGACCGCGACAAGGCGCTTGAGAAGGTGCAGAGCGGCGAAATCGACGCGATGTTCAGTATCACCGGCAAACCGTCTGACGCCGTTGCCAAGCTGACCAAGGAAAGCGGTCTGCACCTTGTGCCGCTGGAGTTCACGCCGGAACTGGCCCAGTATTATATCCCCTCCGAGTTCACGAGCAGATCGTATCCGAACATAATTGCCGAAGATGAGACGGTTCCGACAGTGGCGATCGGCGAGGTTCTGGCCGTTTACAACTGGAAATCCGACACCAGCCGTTACGCCAAGCTCCAGCGTTTCGTTAATGCCTTCTTCGACAACTTCGAGAAGTTCCTGACCGAGTCCCGTCACCGGAAATGGAAGGAAGTCAACCTGGCCGCCGAGGTGCCGGGCTGGACACGTTTCGGACCGGCCGAGGCGAAGCTTCAGCAGATGCTCGCCCAGCAGGATCAGGACGGTGGCACGGATGAACGCGAGATGTTCGCCACCTTTGTCAAGCGGATCGCTGGCGAGAACATGAGCAGCCAGGAGATCGGAGAACTCTATCGCAGGTTCTCCGAATGGGTGAAAGACCAGTAACAAATGGGCCGGCGGGGGACTACTGCGTCCCCCCCGCCATGACTTTCAGACGTCGCTGCGCTTCCTTGTGGCCGAGAAGGGCCGCGCGTTCGTACCACTTCTTCGCCTCGTCGACATCCTGGGCGTTCATCCCGGCAACGCCGATCTCTTCCACATAGGCGGGATCGTAAGTGCGCGCCATGCCGAAGGCCGCCTCGCCGCTGCCCTGTTGCACCAGGTATCGATAGATGTTCCGCGCAGCCGAAACATCCCGGGTCGACAGCAAGGTTTCCGCGCGCTGTATCATGGCCCGCTCCTTCTCCTCGGACAGCCCCTGCGCCTCGCGGGTGTCGCCGGTGGTCGCCTGGGCCGTACGTTCGCCCGTGCCGCCGGGCGCGGTGATATTGACCGGAACCGTGCGCGTTTCGGACTTGTCCGTGCCGCCGACGCGGAGCTTGACTTCCAGTTCGAACGCGCCGCGAAAATCCTGCGGCGCCGTCACGGTCAGGTCTTCGACCTCGTCCAGCGGCACCACCCACCGATCCTCGACCGGAAAGCCGGCAGACATCTCAAGTGCTTGCGGAAGATTCCGGAACACCAGGAAATTGTAGACACCTTCTCTTATCTCGGGGACACGCACCCGAACCGGGATCGCCTCATTTGACGGACCGGAGATTTCACTGATGGCGAACCCGCCGTCCAGGTCCTGCGCCACCTGCTGAACGCCGAGATCGGCCTGCCGGCCTTCGAACAGGCGGGCTTCGCGCTCCGCTTCGCCGGAGGTTTGAGTCATTGCCGTGGGCGCGCCCGTAAGCACCCCCAGCGCCACAGCAATTGCGATATATGAAGTCTGCCCGCGCGGCACATGGAGGCGTTGCCGGGTGTTCTGCAAGGTGTCTCGACGGAAAACGTCTGCGAATGACTTGTTCATCACGGCGACCTCCCCAAGGATCAACGTGTTACAATACTTGTTTTAGCCTCCCCTCAAACGCTTGAGGCGCCGTCGGGGCAGACCGTGGCGGTCTGACGTCGGATTGTCCGCACCGGCTTCCGGGCTCGGCTACGGTCAGCGCATTTTCATAAACGGTCACTATGCATGATCGTAAAATAAGAAACAAACAACGGGAGAATTATGACGAATAGTGCTCACCCGCCAAGGAAATTGAAAAAAAATCCGCATATTTCGAACGATGAGCGGCTGTGCGGCGCGATGGGGTCAATCGGCATGACTGTATCGACATGCATGCCGGTCGGAAAGGAAAGGGAACAGTCATGCAATTGCAGGATTTTGCGGCGCTGACATTTGACGTGTACGGCACATTGATCGACTGGGAAAGCGGCATGATCGCGGGGCTGAAACCCCTCACGGACCGCCTCGGCGGCGCGCTGTCGCGCAACGATATCCTGCAGGCGCATGCCTACCACGAATCCTCCGCGCAGGCCCAGACCCCGGCAATGCGCTACGACCGGCTGCTGGCCGTCGTCTACAAGCGGCTGGCGGAGGAATGGGGCGTGAGCGCAAGCTGGGAGGATTGCCTCGCTTACGGCCGCTCGGTGAGAGACTGGCCCGCTTTCGACGACACGGTGGAGGCGCTACAGTATCTCAAGCAGCACTACAAGCTGGTGGTGCTCTCCAATGTCGATAACGAAAGCTTCGCCTACAGCAACGAGAAGCTCGGCGTGACCTTCGATGCGGCTTATACCGCCGAGGATATCGGCTCCTACAAGCCGTCGCCGCGCAATTTCGACTACATGATCGCCAACATGGCGCGGCTCGGGATCGGGAAGGACAAGATCCTGCACACCGCCGAGAGCCTGTTCCACGATCACGGCCCCGCCAACCGCTCCGGCCTGGCGAATTGCTGGATCTATCGCCGCCACGATCAGCAGGGCTTCGGCGCGACGATGGACCCCGGCGAACGTCCGCGCTGCGACTTCGTGTTCAACAGCATGGCCGATCTCGTCGCCGCGCATCGGCGCGAACTGGCCGGCGGCTGAACGGAGCATCAGGCCGATCACCTGCTTCATGTTGTTGTCCCAAGCCCGAAGAGGAGAGCGAAATGATCGGAGCCATCGCCGGCGACATCATCGGCTCGCGTTTCGAGGGCCACCCGTCGCCGAACGCGGATTTCGAACTGTTTCACCCCGCCTGCCGCTTCACCGACGACACGGTTTGCAGCCTCGCGGTCGCCGAGGCCATGCTTCGCGGAACCGGCTTCGCCGAGACGTTGCGCGGCTTCGTGCGGCGCTATCCCGATGCCGGCTATGGCGGCATGTTCATTCAATGGGCGATGCGCGACGGCGCGCCCGCCTATGGAAGCTGGGGCAACGGCGCGCCGATGCGGGTCGCCGCGATTGGCTGGCTCGCCAGGACAGCCGAAGAAGCCGACGATCTCGCCGCGGCACAGGCGGCCGTCAGCCACGATCATCCCGACGCGATCCGGGCCTCGCAGGCGGTCGCACGGGCGATCTTCGCCTTGCGCGGCGGCACGCCCGCCAGCGATGTGCGCGAAGAGATCAGCACGGCGTTCGGCTACGACCTGCGCCCCGAGACCGCGCTCAGCCGCGGCGGGTTCGATGTCAGCGCCGCGGGGACGGTTCCGCCCGCACTTTCCGCGGCGTTCGAAGGGCGGGACTGGGAGCATGCGGTGCGCACGGCCATCGGGCTGGGCGGGGATACCGATACGCTGGCCTGTATCACCGGCGCGGTGGCGGAGGCGATCCACGGCGTTCCCGACGACATCGCCGACACCGCCCGGAACCGGCTCACGGACGATCTGCGGCAGGTGCTGGACCGTTTCGAGCAACGCCGATCCGTCGTGTGAACAGCGGCGTCGTGGCCGCGGCGCGAAACGCGCCGGGCGAATCTGACGCAGATCATGGACAGGTGCGCGGGCAGCGCCGCAACCTTGACGCGATGTAGCTCGTGCCCCGACGGAGTGGAGACAGATCATGACAACGCTTTTCATCATCAACGACCCGCCCTACGGCACCGAGCGCGCCTATAACGCGCTGCGGCTCGCCCATGCGCTCATCAAGCGCGACCCGGAGGCCGGCGTGACCGTGTTCCTGATGGCCGACGCCGTGGCCGGCGCGCGCAAGGGCCAGAAAACGCCCGACGGCTATTACAATATCGAGCGCATGCTCAAGCGGGTGGTCACCAAGGGCCGCGTCTTGCTGTGCGGCACCTGCATGGACGCGCGCGGCATCGGCGAGGAAGAGCTGCTCGACGGCGCGCGCCGCAGCACGATGGAAGAACTGGCCGAGGTCACGGCGACGGCGGATCGGGTGCTAGTGTTCTGAAGGCGCTCCGTGACGGGAGGTCGGGCTTGAGCGACGATCTCGACGGCCTCGGCGATGCCTATGCGGACTGGCGCGCCAGCACGCTGGGCCGCATCACCGACGCGCTGGAGCAGGGTCTTGTCCTGGACCTGATTGGACCGCCCGACGGACGGCGCATCCTCGATGTTGGCTGCGGCGACGGGGTGCTCGCTACGATGCTCGCCAGGCGTGGCGCGCAGGTTTTCGGCGTCGATGCCTCACCGCGGATGATCGCGGCCGCGCGCCGGCGCGGGCGAGTGGAGGGTGCAAAAGCGCGCTTTGCCGTGGCGCGGGCCGAGCGGCTGCCTTTCGCTTCCGAATGCTTCGACTCGGTCGTCGCTGTCACGGTCCTGTGCTTCATCGCCGACCCTGCCGCCGCGCTGGCCGAAATGGCCCGCGTCCTGAAGCCCGGCGGCCGCCTGATCCTCGGGGAACTCAACAGCCGGAGCACGTGGGCGGCGGTACGCCGGATCAAGGGCTGGCTCGGCTCGCCTGTCTGGCGCGCGGCGCACTTTCGCAGCCCCGGCGAGCTCAGGCGGCTAGCGATCGCGGCGGGCTTGAGCGATGTCGCGGTGCGCGGCGCGATCTTCTATCCCCCGAAGGGCGCGGCGGCGCGGCTGCTCGCGCCGACGGATCGCCTGCTTGGCCGGGTTACGACGCTGGGCGCGGCATTCCTCGCGCTCTCGGCGGAAAAGAGCGCGCAAGGCGGCGGAGCGACGGGCGACGACGGGCAAAAATTCCGCCGAGTTTCACGGTAATCCCCCGCAAAATTCACCCGACAGTGGACAACAGCTTGCGAAAAACGGCCCGGTTGGGCAAGTTCGCCGCAAATAATTCGTTCCGGGGGACTGACCGATGCAAGCAATTTCCGAGCAATTGGGCACTTACGGCCCGATGGTTTTCACCGTCGTCAAGGCCCTGATCGTCCTGATCGTCGGCTGGATCGTGGCCGGCGCCCTCAGCGGCATGATCAGCCGCCGCATAAGCGCGCATCCGAACCTCGACGTGACGATCGGCAATTTCGTCGCCAACATCGTCAAATGGGTGATCCTGCTGGTGGTGCTGATCGCCATCCTCGGCATGTTCGGCATCCCGGCGACGAGCCTTGTGGCGGTCCTTGGCGCGGCCACGCTGGCGATCGGCCTGGCGCTGCAGGGAACGCTCGCCGATCTTGCGGCCGGTTTCATGCTGGTGCTGTTCCGTCCCTACAGGGTCGGCCAGTATGTCGATATCGGCGGCACGGCGGGCACGGTGAAGGATCTCAACCTGTTCGTGACCGAGCTGGCGACGCCGGACAACGTGCAGATCGTCATGCCCAACGGCAAGGCGTGGGGGTCGATCATCACGAACTACTCCTATCACAAGAACCGCCGTGTCGATCTCTCCTTCGGCATCGATTACGCCGACGACGTCGACACGGCGATCCAGATCATCAAGGACCTCGCCAAGGCCGATTCGCGCGTCCACGACGATCCCGAGCCGTGGGTGCATGTCACCAGTCTCGGCGAAAGCTCGGTCGATATCACGGCCCGGCTGTGGTGCGACGCGGCGGATTACTGGGACGTCAAGTTCGACATGACCAAGCAGGTCAAGGAAGCCTTCGACAAGGGCGGCATCTCGATTCCCTATCCGCATTCGGTGGAGATTCAAAAAGCCGGCTGATGATCGCCCAGCATGGCGCGGCGGCGGACCCATGCGCTAGACTTGCGCCATGTGCAATCTCTACAGCGAACTGAAGCCGCGCGAGGCGATGCGCGATCTTTTCGGGGTCTCGGACAATCGCGCCGCCGTTTTCGACCCGATGGCGGCGATCTTTCCCGGCGGCGAGGCGCCCGTGATACGCGCGGCGGAAGACGGCGACCGCGAGATCGCGCTGCTGAGCTGGGGCTTCCCGCTGCTGCTGAAAGGCAAGGCGCCGAAGCGCGTCACCAATATGCGCGACGACAAGCTGGGCTCGCCGTTCTGGGCGGAGTCGTTCCGCGAGCGGCGCTGCCTCGTGCCGGTCACGTCCTTTGCAGAGCCGAAGGGGCGACGCCCGGCAAACTGGCACTGGTTCGCGCTGGGCGAGGACCGGCCGCTGTTCGCCTTCGCGGGGGTGTGGCGTCGATGGCGCGGGCCGCTGACGGCGGGCGGCGAGACGGTCGAGGCGGATGTCTACGCCTTCATGACGACCACGCCGAACCCGCTCGTGGCCACGGTTCACCCGAGCCGCATGCCGGTGATGCTGACGGCAGAGGACGAGTGGGACTGCTGGCTGAACGGCACGGCGGCGGATGCGCGCGCGCTGATCCGCCCGTTCCCGGCAGAAGAGATGGCGATCGTCCAGTCCGGCGCGGAGCGGCGTGACCTCGCGGCCTGATGATATGGTTCGATCGCCGCGCTCAGCCGACTATCGGGATCGCGCGCTGCGCTGGATCGTGCGCCGCGGCCCGTTCATCGCGTGTGTCGCGCTTACCGGGCTGTTCATCGTCACCAAGATTGTCCCGTTGATGATCGGTCTGCTGGGCTGGCCGGTCGCGCCGGAGGGCTTGCGGGCGCTGCTCGCCGAACTGGACCGGATGCCGTGGCCGGTCGCGATGTTCAGCGTGCTGGCCGCGTGGATGATCTTCCTGCTCGGCGTGCCCTTGTGGCAAAGATATCTGGCCTACCGGAACAGGGCAGCGCCGTCACAGGAACCTCAGGAGCATTCCTGCGACATCGATGCCCGGACCGCGCTTCTCTATGCGATCCACGGAACATGGCCGCTGGCAGTCCGCGGTGAGCGTTCCGGCCGCCTGGAACCTGAGCGCGTCGCCCATGTGCTGAGCGAATTCCACGAACTGGCGAAGAATGGCCTCATAGATGTGTGGGGCCGGACGGGCGGCATGATGCGTCCGCTGGAGCCGATAGACCCGGATCACTGGCGATACTTTGAAGTGCCCCTGTCGGAACTGCTCAAAGAGTCGAATGAACCGATAAACGCCGTGTTGCGCGGCGAACATCACGCGGAAGAATTCGCAAAGCGCGACCTGCATCTGAACTTTGCGCAAGTGCGGCATTTCTGGCCGGAAGCGGTGGGCGACGACGAACCCGTAACCCGGTCTCCCGCCGTCCGGTGGACATATTCCGGCTGGCAGGGACGACCGCACTGACGCATGATCCGTGCGCTCTGAAACAAATCAATGATCGTCTTTACCGGGCTTGCCTGTACTTGGGCCAAGACCCGACTACAGCATCGGTGTGCTGGACGTCTGCACTGAACGCGGGCGCCCTGCCCCTCGCATTTCACCCCGCGGGCAAACTCCGCGGGGTCGCGCTCGTCGGGGGTGCCGGCCTTTCGCATCGCCTCGTCAGAAGCTCTTTCCGTCGATCTTGTTCACTGTCAGGGAATCCGGATCGACCCCGTCGAGACAGCGCGCGTTGATCGCCACCATCTCCGAGCCGTCCGGCCCCTTGCCGCGGGCAAAGGATTCGATCCCGCAGGTCGCGCAGAACAGGTGATGAACGCGCTTGTTGTTGAACTGATAATCCGTCATGGCGTCTTCGCCGGAGAGGAGCTTGAAGTTCTCCGCGGGCGTGAAAGCGAAAAGCGAGCCCAGCCTGGCGCAGCGCGAGCAGTTGCAAGCGTTCACCTGGCCAAGTTCCAGCGCGACCTCGTAGCGCACGGCGCCGCACTGGCAGCCGCCCGTATAGCTCTGCAATTCCGTCATGGTGTTCTCCATCGCCTGTCCGTTCCACCCGCCCGCAGAACGGCCAAGGATGAGGGCACCAATATGGCTTGCCAGGCATCGGTTTCCAGCGGCGTCAGCCGATCCACAGGCCCCGGCTCGTG
>JBKGZY010000047.1:0-14922 GCA_046543175.1 Dichotomicrobium sp. | reverse complement strand
CTCCATTCACTTGCTTCGGTGAATCCGGTTCCGACGGCATGACGCCGCCGGAACCGATCTCCGGAATTAGTTCTGCGTGGTCGACTCGCCGTCCGTCTGTTCAGAAGCCTTCTGGCGCGCTGCTTCGGCGGCTTCCTCGGCCTTTTCAGCAGCCTGGCCCGCCATTTCCTGAGCTTCCTGGGCGGCCTGTTCGGTTTCCGTCATCGCCTCGTCTCCGGCCTCGCTGGCCGCGTCTCCGGTCTGCTCCATCGTGTCGGAGGACCGGCTGCCCTCGAACTCGGGCGCCGATTCGAGCTGCTCCTTGGTCAGGTTGGCACTGAGGACGACTTCGCCGTCCTCGTTCTTCTTGCGCTCGACGGCATCGTAATTGACAGCGACGCTCTTCTCGCCAATGCCGAGAAATCCGCCGACGCCGATCACGGCCGCTGTGACCTCATTGTCATCTCCGATGATGAGCCCGTTGACGTCGCCGATGGTCTCGCCCTCTGAGTTGTTGACGCTCTGCCCGATCAGGTCACTGGACAACCACTCGCCGGAGCCTATCGCGCGGACGAACTCGATATCCTCACCCGACTTCTGCGATTGCTCCTGGTCCTGCGCCTGTGCCTGGGGCACGGCGATCAAGAGCGCAGCGATGCACGCTGCAGCAGTGTTCCTCAACATTTCAGAACTCCTTTTCACGTCATCTGTTGAACAGTCCGAACGGGACAGTTCCCGTCAGACCGCACCCATGCCAACACGGTCAGAAGCCGATAGTTCCTAGAAATGCGGAGAAAATTGAATTCTTGATATTTTTTGTGTTTACGCATCCAGGACCTGTCCTTGCCCGATATATTTCCAGAAAGTTAAGCATTACATAAACAATACGTTCATAAAGAGACATGAGGTGACTCGTTAAAACTGGTGTATGAATCTGAACCGTCGCTGTGATACTGTTAATGAATTTTATACAGTACATGACTTTAAGCATGCTATCCGCAGTCAGTAAATTGGGATCATGGCACGTACCGGGTTTCATCTTTGGTGAACTATATCCATTGAACGCGTCATCTTGGCGCGTCCGACCAGCCCGCTCCAGGCGCGCCCAATGACCGAGCACACTGATCAGGATCAAGGTAGATCGCCAGCATGCAGTTCGGCGGCGCCGGCCGGTCAGAACGCCCACCAGAGGCGCGACGAGAGCCTGAACCGTTCGGATCAGGGATCTTGCTTGTTTTGACGTGACTTGTCCCATACCGGATCACGCCCGGGCGAGCTTTTCCGGATCGCGCTCTAGTGGAGCGAATTTGACATTTGAGTCCCGCTTGCGGCTCGTGTGATGATCGGGAAATTCGCCACAGTTCGCGGCATGTCCCAGAGCGAATTTCCCGATCTGAATCACACGAGTAACTCCTTGAATCGCGTGTCCCTTTTGATTCCGAAGTTCGCACAGGGAGCGATTTGCAAACTCAAGCGAACTTCGGAATCGGGACACGCGGCTCTCGCTCAAATGTCAAATTCAAAAGCTCCACGAGATTCAATAAGTTGCTAGTGGTCCTTGTGATTCAGACATTTGCTATGTCGGGTGCTGCAATGGGAGGCAAATGTCTGAATCGGACCACTAGCGGTTCGAAAATGCCTGAATTGAACTGAGCCATCCGGATACGCCCTCTGTCTTGCCGTGCCGCGCCCACAAAAAGGCACGCGACCTGTCTCGCGTATGCGGAAAGGCCCAACACGTGAGTGGCAGGAGAGTTCCGTATTGTTTGCCGGAGGCTACATGTCCGGCGGCGAGAAACGGTCGATCACCGCGTTCGCCATCTTCTCGAAATCTTTGTTCGAGCTGTCGCCCATGACAGCGTAGACAAGACCGTCTTTCCACCGATAGGTGGTTTGGACATCGCCGAGCTTGGCGACCTCGGAGACGTTGCGTGGCGGCTTATCCGACGGCCAGATCAAGACCGCAGCCCGACCGCCCTCGTCGTTTTCGAAAAGCTGCATCGCCATGCGTCCTCCAGACCAGGGCAACAGGCGGCTTCCAACATAGTTGTAGCCAAGATCGGCGAGATCGGGCCGCGCGACCTTTTGGCCGAAGGCCTCTTGCATCCACTTGCCGAGGTCGACTTCCTTTTCGGATCCGAAGTCGCCGGCAAATTCGTTGTCCCGGCTGTAGAAACTGTAAGCCTCGCTTCCCGCGATAAACGCCAACTCCGCCGGGCTCGGCCCCGTGTCATAGTTGGCGTGGCCGAACCAGCCGATCGCCAGCCCGGCGGCCAGGGCGCCGGCATAGGCCAGCCCGCTGAAGAAACCCCTCCGTCGAACCTGGATGAGATGTCGATCATGGTGTTGGTCGCGTGCCGTATCCAGCACTGCCTTGAGACGTTCAGGGACAGGTTCATGCAGGATACTGGCGCCGACACCCTTGAGCACCTTGTTCTGCTCGCGCAGCCGCTGGACGTAATCCGCCTGTTCGGGACTGGCCAGCAGATGCGCCGCCACCGTGGCCTCTTCCTGGTCGCCAAGGCGCCCGTCGATGTAGTCCTGCAGCTTGTCTTCGCTTATCTCAGTCATGCCCTTTGGTCTCGACCGCTGCCGGCTCGGGATGTGTCTTGTGCCTGCGCCGGGTGGCCATCGATTTTGCAGTTCAACTCGTGACGGGCGCGCGACAGGCGCGACCGGATGGTCCCGACAGGCAAACCGAGCACGACAGATGCTTCTTCGTATTTAAGGCCATCGATCGCGACGAGAAGCAATACTTCTCGATGCTCGTCGGACAGTTTCAGGAAGGCTTCGTTAACTTCGAGCAGCGCCATGTGCGCTTCCTGCCCGGCGGGGACGAGAACGGTGAGATCGCCGTGTTCCGTCTGGGGATCGGTCGCCACGAACCGGCCGTGACTGCGCGATTCGTTGCGAAGAATGTTCTTGAGGATCGTGAACAGCCAGGCGCGCAGATTGGTGCCGGCCTGCCAGCTATCGATTTTGTCGACGGCGCGAAGCAGGCATTCCTGCACAACGTCGTCGGCATGTTCCGCGTCGCGCGTCAAGAAGCGGGCAAATCGCCGCAGGCGCGGAATCTCCTGCTCGACGAGGTTGAGTTTGGAAGCACGCTGATTAGCGTCCATGCGGTCCTCGGAACTCCTATCCATTCCCGAGGACGGTTCAAGGTCTGCGACTCACCCGGAAGTCGAATCTCCGCCATCGGGAAAACGATCCAGACTGTCCAGGTGCCTTGGCAACCTCCGCAGTCTCCACTGTGCAGAGAATACAGTGAACGGCTGCCCTGTCACCTGAAAAAATCGGAGGGGGTGGATGCAAGGCCCCTTTTGTCGAATTGCGCCTGAAGCGCACGGATGCGCCCGAGTGCTCGCTTTCCATGCGCAAGGCATGAAGAAGCGACCGGATACGGCGCTAAAAGGGTGGCACGGACCGAACGCGCTCCCCGTCAGGGACTCGGCGGGCGCTGGCCTCTCACGAGATGGAAGATAAGCGCCGCGACGAACAGGATCGCAAAGACAAAGAACAGGAATTGCGCGATTGACGCGAACGCCGAAGCGATGCCCGTGAAACCGAGCACCCCGGCCACAAGCGCCAGCACCAGCAGTACGACAATCCAGCCAAGCATGAACGCCTCCTTTCGGATCGCCCTGGGGCATACTTTTGCTGCAAGTGCTCCGGGCGAACGCGGCCTCGCACCAATACAAACACAGCGGCGTCTTGGGAGTTCCGCATCCCCGGGAACGGCACCTCGCGGCGCACCATCCGCGTGACGGATCGTCCGCAACGACAATCCGCCAGCCGCGGCCCGGCGCGGGCATGTCGTGGATTGCACTCGGGCGGTCCCGCATGGTTGCGCTGTCTCCCTCCGCATTCTGCTCACGAAGGGAACGCTTGTTGCGCGTCGTCGTTCGGTCAGGACAGATCCACGCACAGCAAGGAGCTCGCGATGACGAAAATTGTCGCCATCCTTCCGGCCATCTTTCTTGCCTCCGCCGCAGGCGCTCAGGAGGTGCAGTCGCGTTTTGACCGGCTCGACAAGAACGGTGACGGGAAAATCTCATGGGCCGATGCGTATGAAGCGCGGTCCTCGGAATTCCTGGAGATGGATCAGAACATGAACGGGGTTGTCGAGAAATCCGAGCTTACGGGCAGAGCCCGCGGCTTCGACGCCTTCGACCTCGACGGCGATGGCCGGGTCCAGCTTTCTGAATATCTCGAGAGCCACAAAGGCATGTTTACCAAGTTCGACGCGGATGGGACCGGCTCGCTCGATATGCAGGAATTCGAAAAGGCGCAAGCGGCGGTGCGCAACGACTGATCGGACGCGGCATGGCATGCCGGCGTGCTCCATCTCGTTGAATGTGTTCGACGGCTGATCGCTGTCAGCGCAGGCCGCGGATCATTGCGATGTCTCGCAAATAGCCGCGCCGCTGGCCAGCATCCGCTCGATCCCGTCGGCATCGTAGCCGAGCTCGCCCAGCACCTCGCGCGTGTGCATCCCCAGCATCGGCGCATGGGTCCGCACCCCGCCGGGCGTTTCGGAGAACTTCACCGGCAAGCCCAGCGTCTCGACCTCGCCGGCAACCGGGTGCTGCGTCGGCACGACCATTTCGCGCGCCCGCGTCTGCGGGTCGGCATGCATTTCCGTGATCGACAGCACCGGCCCCGCGGGTACCCCGGCCTCGTCCAGCAGGCGCAGCCATTCCTCGGTCGAGCGCGCGCGGAACATCGCGTTGAGCGTTTGCGAAAGCGCCTCGAGATTCCCCATGCGCGCCGCATTCGTTGAAAAACGCGGATCGTCGTTCAGCTCCGGCGCGCCGAGCACCGCAATCAGCCGCTCCCAGTTCGCCTGGTTGGCCGCGCCGATATTGATCCAGCCGTCCGAGGTCTCGAACGCCTGGTACGGCGCGTTGAGCGGATGGGCCGAGCCCATCGGGCCGGGGGAGACGCCGGTGGCCAGCGCGATCGCGGATTGCCAGTAGGTCTGCGTGATCGCCGCCTCGAACAGCGACGTGTCGATCTTCTGGCCCTCGCCGGTCTTGAGCCTGTGCGCATAGGCCGCCGAGACCGCCATAGCGCCGAGGATGCCGGCGGTGATGTCCGACACCGGCGCGCCGACTTTCACGGGCGGGCGTCCCGGCGCCTCGCCGGTGATCGACATCAGCCCGGACATGCCCTGCGCGATGAGGTCGAAGCCGCCGCGTTCCGCGTAGGGCCCGGTACGCCCGAAGCCGGAAATCTCGACATGGATCAGGCCGGGATTGGCCGCGCGCAGCGTCTCGTAGCCCATCCCGAGCTTTTCCATCGTGCCCTTGCGGTAGTTCTCGATGACGACGTCGGCCCCGGCGATGAGGCTGTGCAGCACGTCGCGCGCGGCGTCCTGCTTGAGGTCAAGCGCGATCCCGCGCTTGTTGCGGTTCATCATCATGAAGGCGGCCGACTCGCCTTCGATGTCCGGCGGCAGGAAGCGGCGGCTGTCATCGCCTTGCGGCTTTTCGACCTTGATGACATCCGCGCCCATATCGGCGAGCATCAGCCCGCAGACCGGGCCGGCCATGATATGCGCGAGTTCGATCACCCGCATTCCCGTCAGCGGCCCGTGGCTCCCGGTGGACATGGCTATTCGCCCTTCCAGTTCGGCTTGCGCTTGCTGAGAAACGCCTCCAGCCCCTCGCGGAAATCCGCGCTCATGTAGCACATCTCCACGAGGTCGCGGTCATCGACCCGCGCAGCGGCTTCGCGCAGACGGCGCAGGCCCTCCTTCGTCGCGCGCAGGGTCAGGGGCGCATGGCTTGCGACGGTTCGCGCAAGCTCGCCGGCGCGCGCCTCGACGTCGTCCGCGATTTCACTGACAAGCCCAACCGCCTTCGCTTCGTCCGCCTCGACCAGCCGCGCGGTCATCAGAATCTCGCGCACGCGGCCCGAGCCGATCAGCTCGCTCAACCGCGCGAGGTTCGCCACCGACAGGCAATTGCCCAGCGTGCGTGCGACCGGAAAGCCGAATTTCAGCGTGGGGCTGGCGACGCGCAGGTCGCAGGCCGCCGCGATGGCCGCGCCGCCGCCGGTGCAGGCGCCCTCGATGGCCGCGATGGTCGGCACCGGGCACCGCTCGATGGCGGTGAACACGCGCTCCATGCGGTGTTCGTAGTCCCATGCATCCTCGGGCCGCGAGAACGCGCGGAACTGGCTCATATCCGTGCCCGCGCCGAACGCCTTGCCGCCAGCCCCGCGCATGACCAGCGCACGCACCTTGCCGCCGGCTTGCGCGCCCTCGCAGATGTCGCGCAGCCGGTCGTACATGGCGAAGGTGAAGGCGTTGCGCGCCTCCGGCCGGTTGAAGGTGATCCAGCCGACGCTGTCGCGGATGTCGTAGAGAACCTGATCCGTTTCGCTCATGGATTGCCTCTGGAGCAAGATGAAATCAAATGGAGCCGGGACGATCGAATCCGGATACACGAATGCGTCATTGCCAGGCTCCGCCGTCATCCCGTGCGCGATGCAGTTCATCGCGCCGACACCCCGTTGTCATCCCGTGCGCGCCGCGGGATGTAATCCTGCGGCGCAGACACGGGATCGTTTCCGGTTGGTTGCGTCCCCGATCCCGGGTCAGCAGCGCACCACTGCGTGCTGCGCAGCGCCCGGGATGACATACGCCAGGCTGTCGCGGCGAGCGAAGCGGAGTCGAAGACCGGGCGAAGCGACGAAGCAATCCAGTCCCAAGATCTTTGCTTTCCGGCGGACATCTGTCCGCCGGCTTCGGCCCAACGGGCTGGACGCCAGCGGTGGAATACCCCAGCCGCGCCAACGGCGCGGCTGTAAGGCCGACCGGCCGTCGCGCCTTAGGCGCGGATCCGGGCCACGGGTGTGGCCCGGAAACTAAAAGTTGCGTCGGCCCTTGCGGGCCCCGCAATGACGGAGAACTGTTCTGAACCAAATTTATCACGCTCTAGCGATAGAAAAGCTCGACGAGGAACATCGGAATAACCGGCACATAGGTGCACAGGATCAGCACGAACAGCAGCACCGCGATGAAGTAGATATTGACCTTGCTGACGTCCCAGACATTCGCGCGCGCGATCGAGCAGGCCGTGATCAGCACGCTCGCCACCGGCGGGGTCTGCTGGCCGATGGCCAGGTTCAGCGTCACCACGAGCCCGAAATGCACCGGGTCGATGCCCACTTGGGTGATGAGCGGCACGACGATGGGAACCACCAGGATAATCGCGGCGGCCGAATGCAGGAAGAAGCCGATCACCAGGAAGAACACGTTCAGGATGGCGAGAATCGCCCACTTGTTGTCGGTAAGTTGCAGCAACGCGGCCGCCAGCTCCTGCGGGATCTGCGCGCGCGTCAGGAAGCCGCCCATCAGGACCGACGCGGCAACCAGCACCATCACCACCGCGGTCTGCATCGCCCCGTCCAGCATGGCGATGCGCAGGTCCTTGAAGTTGGTCTCGCGGTACCAGAAGCCGACGATGATGGAGGCGAGCACGGCCAGGCCGCCGGCCTCGGTCGCGGTGATGAACCCGCTGAAGATGCCGCCGAGAATGATGACGGGAAGCGAGAAGGTCGGCAGGGCGGCGATGAAGGTCTGGCGCAGCCGGGGCAGGTCGAAGGCCGCCTCGACCGGAAGATTGTAGCGCCGCGCGAAATACCAGCACAGCGCCATCAATCCGGCACCGCCGATAACGCCCGGCGCCACGCCGGCAACGAAGAGTTGCTCGATGGAGGTCTGCGCGGAGACGCCGTAGAGGATCATCGGGATCGAGGGCGGGATGATGATCGCCAGCGACGCCGATGACGAGGTAATCGCGGCGGCGAACGGCGCGGTGTAGCCGCGCTTTTTCATCTGCGGGATCATCACCGAGCCGAGTGCGGCGACGTCGGCCACGGCCGAGCCGGAAATCTCCGCGAAGAACAGAGACACGCCGACATTGACCATCGCCAGCCCGCCGCGCACGAAGCCGATCAGGGCGGAAACGAACTCGATCAGGCGCTGGGTGATGCCGGCCGCGTTCATGATCGCGCCGGCGAGCACGAACATCGGGATGGCGATCAGCGAGAACTTGGTCGCACCGTTGTACATGTCGAGCGAGATCGTGACGAGCGCGTCCATCCCCTCTGCGGCGACGACGCCGATCACGCCGCAGATCGCCAGCGCGACCGCGATCGGCACGTTGATCATGATCATGAAGACAAGCGCGAGGAAGATGAACAGGATGATCATGCCGGCTTGTCCTCGATGATCTCCGGGTGCTCGAATGAGATGCCCTGCATCGTGAGGCGGTAATATTCGGGGAAGCTGAGCAGGCTACAGATGATGAACAGCGCGCCGCCGATGGGAATGACCGACTGGGTGAACTGCACCGGCACCCAGGTCAGGCTGATGAGCGACATGCCCTCGAGGATCCGCAGCACTTCCCAGCCGGACCAGGTCAGCAGGGCGAAAAAGCCGATCACAAGCGCCTCGCTCAGAACGACCATCACGCGGCGCAGGGGAACGGGCATGGCGAGCAGCACGCCGTCGAAGCCGATGTGACGGCGGCGCAGCGCGGCAAGGGCCGCACCGAAATAGGTGATCCAGGCGAGCTGAATGGCCGCGATCTCGTCGTACCAGCTCAGCGACGCGCCCAGCTTGCGCGAAATGACGGCGTAGATGACGATGATCGACAGCGCGAACATCTGCACGATCAGGAACCATTCCAGCAGGAACGCAAGCGCGCGCGCAGCCTGACGCATGGGCTCAACCTCGGGGTATCGATAGTGCGGCCGGTCGCCGGACCGGCCGCGGAAGGTGCGTGCGGCGCCCCGCCCCGGAGTGGGGCGAGGCGCATTCGTTCAGGCGTCTAGTTGGAAGGCGCGAGGCTCATCACCTGCTTGACCAGTTCGTCGCCGCCATCGACGGTTTCGGCGAACTCGTCATAGATCGGCTGGGAGGCGTCGATGAAGGCCTGCTTGTCGGCCTCGTTGACTTCGGTCTGCTGGGAGATTTCCTCCAGCAGCTCTTCCTCCAGCTTCGCGGCCGTCTCATAGACGTATTCCTGCGTCTCGAGCGCGGCTTCCTGAAGCGCGGCCTGCACGTCGTCCGGCAGGCTTTCGAACTTGTCCTTGCCGACAAGGATATAGCCCGGCGTGTAGACGTGGCCGGTGATGGACAGGTAGTCCTGCACTTCCTGGAACTTGGCCGAGGCGATCTGGGCATACGGGTTTTCCTGCCCGTCGATCACGCCGGTCTTCAGCGCGGTGAACACGTCGGAGAAGGCCATCGGCGTCGGGTTGGCGCCGTAAGCCTTGAACATCTTGACGCGCCATTCGCCCTTCGGTGTGCGCAGCTTGATCCCGTCCAGGTCTTCCGGCGTGTTGATCGGGCGCTCATTGTTGGTGATGTGGCGGAAGCCGTTTTCCCAGAATGCGAGGATCTTGTATCCGTTGCGTTCCGCGGCCGCCTGGAAGGTATCCATCATTTCATCCGAGACACGGCGGATATGATCGCGGTTCTGGATGATGTAGGGCATCTCGAACACGCCGAACTCCGGCGCGACCGACGACATCACCGTGGACGGCAGCGCGAACGTCACCTGCCCGAGCTTGAGCTTCTGCAGCAGCTCCGTGTCGTTGCCGAGCTGCGAGGAGCCGAACACCTGAACCTCGGCCTTGTCGCCGAGCTTCTCGTTGGCGCGGCTGGCGAATTCCTCCGCCGACATCGCGAACAGCGAACCCGGCTCGCCCACATGGCCGAAGCGCAGAACCTCCTGCGACAGGGCGGGCGTCGCCGTCATCGCGAGAGCGGCAAGCCCGAGTAGAATTTGCTTCAGTTTCATTCCCATTCCTCCCTTTTTTGCAGTCGTGTCATCGTTACCATAGCAGACCGAGAATGACGATCCTGCCAGGGTGCTTATTCGGCAGCGGTCTTGACCGTCTGCCGATAAGGCGAATTCTGGGCGAGAAAATCGAGTGCCGCCTGCGTGCCGCCCTTGTGATGCGGGACACCGGCTATTTCCAGCCCCATCTCCACGCCGGACAGCGTTCCCATCAGGCTGAGTTCGTTGAAATCGCCCAGATGACCGATGCGGAATACGCGCCCGGCCAGTTTCGTGAGGCCCGAGCCGAGCGACATGTTGAAATTCTTCAGCACCACCTCCCGGAAGGCATCGGCGTCGTGCCCGTCGGGCATCAGCACGGCGGTGAGCGAACTGGAATAGTGGCGCGGTTCCTGGCAAAGCAGTTCCAGCCCCCAGGCCCGCACCGCGCGGCGCGTGGCCTCGGCCAGCCGGTCGTGGCGGGCGAACACACTGTCCAGCCCTTCCTCCTCCAGCATGGCGATGGCTTCGACGAGGCCGTAGAGCATGTTGGTCGCGGGGGTGTAGGGGAAGAAGCCCTTGGCGTTGGGGCCAAGCATGTCTTCCCAGTCCCAGTAGGATTTCGGCAGCCGCGCGGTCTTGTGCGCCTCCAGCGCCTTCGGGCTGATCGCGTTGAAGGACAGGCCCGGCGGCAGCATCAAGCCTTTCTGCGAGCCGGCGACGATGACATCGACGCCCCATTCGTCCATGCGCATGTCGATGGAGGCGAGCGAGGAAATCGTGTCGACCATCAGCAGCGCCGGGTGGCCGGCCGCGTCGATGGCCCTGCGCACCTCGTCCACGCGCGTGGCGCAGCCGGTGGAGGTCTCGTTATGGACGACGCAGACCGCCTTGATCTCCTTCGCGGTGTCGGCGCGCAGCGCCTGCTCAATGGCATCCGGGTCCGCGCCGTGCCGCCAGTCGCCCTCGATGACGATTGGCTCCAATCCGAGCCTGGTCGCCATATTGCGCCACAGCATGGCGAAATGCCCGGTCTCGTACATCAGGACACGATCGCCGGGCGACAGGGTGTTGACGAGGGCCGCTTCCCAGGCGCCGGTGCCCGAGGAGGGATAGATGACGACCTGGCCGGCCTCGGTCTTCACGATGCGCTTCATGCCGGCGAGCGCCTTCGCGCCGATCTCGGCGAAGGTCGGGCCGCGATGGTCGATCGTGGGGAAATCCATCGCGCGCAGCACGCGGTCGGGGACATTGGTCGGGCCGGGGATCTGGAGGAAATGGCGGCCGGTTGTGTTCATCGCCCACACTCTCTCACTTCGGTCAGCCTTCGGCGTGCGCTTCGATCGGTCGAGACAGAAAGTCTGCGCCCAAACGCATCGCCGAGCCTTGCCCGGTACAGCGTCGCAGTATAATAATTAATTTTGAATTCATAATTCGAGTCAAGGGAAAACCGAGATTATGAGGGAACTGGCCGCCCGGCTGCGCCGCGAGATCGAAGGCGAGGTGCTGTTCGACGCCTTCTCGCGCGGGCGCTATGCGACCGACGCCTCGATCTACCAGATCAGGCCCGCAGGCGTGGTCGTGCCCCGGCGCTTTTCCGATGTCGAGGCGGCGCTGGCGCTGGCGCGCGAGCACGGCGTGCCGATCACCGGGCGCGGCGGCGGAACCGGGCAGGCCGGGCAGACCATCAACCGCGGCCTCATCATCGACTTCTCCAAACACCTGAACGGCATCCGCGAACTGGACCTGGAAAACCGCCGGGCCGTGGTCGAGCCTGGGCTGGTGCTGGACGAACTCAACCGCCGCCTGAAGCCGGAGCACCTCTGGTTCCCGGTCGACGTGTCCACCGCCTCGCGTGCCACCATCGGCGGCATGACGGCCAACAACTCCTGCGGCTCGCGCTCGATCCGCTACGGCATGATGCGCGAGCATGTCCGCGCCATCGACGCGCTGCTGGCCGACGGCACGCGGGCGGGATTCGGGCCGGTGGACCGCGCCGACGCGCTGAAGAACGACCAGACGCCGGTTCAGCGCCTGTTCCGCGACATGCTGGCGCTGGGCGCGCGCGAGGCCGACGAGATCGCCGCGCGGTGGCCGCGCACCTACCGCAACGTTGCGGGCTACAACATCGACGCGATGGCGCCGAACGGCCCGGCCAACAACATGGCGACGCTGCTGGTCGGCTCGGAAGGCACGCTCGCGCTGAGCGAAACCATCGAGATCGCGCTGTCGCCCACGCTCGAGAACCGGGTGCTGGGCATCTGCCACTTCCCGAGTTTCCGCGAGGCGATGGAGGCGGTCCAGCATCTCGTGACGCTCGATCCGGTCGCGGTCGAGCTGGTGGACGAGAACATGATCCGGCTGGCGCGCGACATCGCGCAGTTCCGCGACACCGTGAACCAGTTCGTGCGCGGCGAGCCGGAGGCGCTGCTGATCGTCGAATTCGCCGAGCCCGACCCCGAGGAGAACCGGCGCCGTCTCGCCGCGCTGCACGACCTGATGGCGCAGCTCGGCTATCGCTGGGGCGATCCGGGCAAGCAGGAGGGCGGCGTTGTCGAGGCGACCGACCCGGCGTTTCAGGCACAGATCTGGAACGTGCGCACCCAGGGCCTCAACATCATGATGTCGATGAGGGACGACGCCAAGCCGCTCGCCTTCATCGAGGACTGCGCGGTCCATCTGCCCGACCTTCCGGATTTCACTGAGCGGCTGAACGACGTGTTCGCGCGCAACGGCACCAGCGCGACATGGTACGCGCACGCTTCTGTCGGCCTGCTGCATGTCCGGCCGGTCCTGAACCTGAAGCAGGAGAAGGGCGTGAAGGCGCTACGCGCGATCGCCGAGGAGGCCTTCGAAATCGTCGCGGAATACAAGGGCTCGCATTCCGGCGAGCACGGCGACGGCATTATCCGCGCGGAGTTCCACGAGAAGATGCTTGGCGCGCGGCTGGTGCGTGCCTTCGAGGAGGTCAAGGCGCGGTTCGACCCCGACGGCGTGCTGAACCCGAACCGGCTCGTCCACGCGCCGAAAATGGATGACCGCAGCCTGATGCGCTACCCGCCGGACTATGCCCATGTCCCGCGCGAGACGGTATTCGACTGGAGCGGGTGGCCCGCCGGGCTGCACGGCGCGGTGGAGATGTGCAACAACAACGGCGCGTGCCGCAAGCTCGCCGGCGGTGCGATGTGCCCGTCCTACCGCGCGACGCGCAACGAGCGCGACCTGACGCGCGGGCGGGCGAACACGCTGCGGCTCGCCCTGACCGGGCAGCTCGGCCCGGACGCCTTCACCTCCGACGAGATGATGGAGACGCTGAAGCTGTGCGTCTCATGCAAGGCGTGCAAGCGCGAATGCCCGATGTCGGTGGACATGGCGAAGATGAAGATCGAGGTGCTGGCGGCGCGCGCGGAAAAGCACGGGGTCGGCCTGCGCGACCGGCTGGTGGCGGAGATGCCGCGCTATGCGCCGTGGCTGTCGAAGGCGCCGTTCCTCGCCAACGCGCGCGACACGCTGCCCGGCGCGGCGTGGCTGTCGGAGAAGCTGCTGGGCCTGAGCGCGCAGCGTCGGCTGCCGCGCTGGCGGCGCGACGTGTTCCGCGAGCCGGCGGGGGCGGCAGAGCCGGAGGCGCTGTTCTTCGCCGACACCTTCAACCGCAACTTCGAGCCGGAGAACGCGCGCGCCGCGGTGGCGGTGCTGAAGGCCAGCGGCGTGCGCCTCGGCTTCCCCAAGGCGAAGCGCGGGCGGCCGCCGTGCTGCGGACGCACTTATCTCGCCGCCGGTCTGACCGACCGGGCGAAGGCCGAAATGCAGCGCGCCGCCGAGGCCATGCGGCCCGTGATCGAACGTGGCGGGGCGGTCGTCGGGCTGGAGCCGTCCTGCGTGCTGACCTTCCGCGACGAGGCGCCGCGCCTCATCGACGGCTGGAGCGAGGAGATGGGCCGGCGCGTGATGCTGTTCGAGGAATATCTGGCCGAGCGTTTCGAGAATGGGGGCGATGTTCCGGCGTTCGGCCGGGTCGCCGACACCGCCCACCTGCATGGCCATTGCCACCAGAAGGCCGCCAATGTCATGGGGCCGGTCCAGACGCTGCTCGGCTACGTTCCCGGCCTTGAAGTGCGCGCAATCGAAAGCTCGTGCTGCGGCATGGCCGGCGCCTTCGGCTACCAGGCGGAAACCTACGACGTCTCGCAGCAGATGGGCGAGTTGAGCCTGCTGCCCGCCGTCCGCGCCGCCGACCCGGACGCGATCATCGTCGCCGACGGCACCTCCTGCCGCCACCAGATCGCGGACGGCACGGGCCGCGAGGCGCTCCACGTCGCGCGAGTCTTGCATCGCGCGCTCGAAGCTGGGATGAGGCACTGACATGGCCGCGTCTGACACCACATCACCGATCGAGCGCCGCTCGCTGCATGCCGAGCTGGCCGACCGCGTCCGCGAGATGATCGTCCGGGGCGATCTGGAACCGGGCGCGAAAATCCCCGAGCGCGAATTGTGCGAGACGTTCAACGTCTCCCGCACGCCGCTGCGCGAGGCGCTCAAGGTGCTGGCCAGCGAGGGGTTCGTGAACCTGACCCCCAACCGCGGGGCAGCGGTTTCCAAGCTGACCCGCGCGGACATCGAGGAGGCGTTTCCGGTGATCGGGGCGCTGGAATCGCTGGCGGGGGAACTGGCCTGCACCAACGCGACCGATGAAGAGATCGCGCATATCGCCCGCCTGCACGCGCAGATGGCCGAGCATTACGCCGCGCGCGAACGCGCGCCCTATTTCCGGCTGAACGAGCAGATCCACGATGCCATTGCGGCCGCCGCGCGCAATCCCACGCTGCGCCGCATGCAGACGAGCCTCGCCAGCCGCGTGCGCCGCGCACGCTATTTCGCCAACATCTCGCGGGCCCGCTGGGACGAGGCCATGGCCGAGCACGAGGAAATCATGGAGGCGCTGCAGGCGCGCGAAGGCAAGCGCCTTGCGGAAATCCTCAAGCGGCATCTGGAGCACAAGCTTGCCGCCGTGAGCGCCGCGCTCGAAGGCGCGGGCGAGTGAGTGCGACGGCGATGGACGGCGTGTCGTCCCGTGCGCATTGCGGGGCCCGCTGTCATCCCGTGCGCGCCGCGGGATGCAATCCTGCGGCGCAGACACGGGATCGTT
>JBKGZY010000274.1:0-3144 GCA_046543175.1 Dichotomicrobium sp. | reverse complement strand
CGCCCGGTCGGGCGCTCAGACACGCCAAAAGGCGTGTCTGGGGTGCTTCATCGCCAACGTCACGCTCACCAGCGCGCCCGAAGGGCGTGCTGAGCCGCCGACTGGCGGCCGGCCCGTTGGGCCGTAACCGGCGGACGGATGTCCGCCGGAAAGCTAAGAATCTGGATCGCTTGGTCGCGTCGCCGGCCTTCGGCTTCGCTTCGCTCGCAATTACGGAAGGGGACAGGCAAGCACGGGCATGACGTCGTTCTGACTGATTGAAATCCCCGCTATTCCATCTCCTTGGTCTTGGAGAAGCGGATCGCCTCGTTGCTCTCCATCTTGTAGTTCAGCTCCCACGGGCTGGCCGCCATGAACACCGGATCGCCGTCGCGGTCGGTCATGATCGCGGATTTGTGCTTGCTGACAAACTGGCTGAGCGCCTTTTCGTCGTCCGAGCTGAGCCAGCGCGCCATCTGATAAGGCGTCGGCTCGAACTCCAGCGTCACCTTGTATTCGCTCTTCGCGCGGTCGCTCACCACGTCGAGTTGAAGCTGGCCGATCACGCCGACCACCCATTGCGAGCCGATATCGGGCTTCAGCACCTGGATCAGCCCTTCCTCCGACAAGTCCTGAAGGGCCTGGCGCATCTGCTTGATGCGCGTCGTGTCGCCGAGCCGCACGCGGCGCAGGATTTCCGGGGCGAAAGCGGGCAGCCCGGTGAACCGCAGGCTTTCACCCTCGGTGAAGGTGTCGCCCACGCGGATCGTGCCGTGGTTCGGGATGCCGATCACGTCGCCCGGCCCGGCCTCGTCCGCGATGCCGCGGTCCTGCGCCATGAAGATGATCGGGCTGTGCACCGTGATGTCCTTGCCGGTGCGCACCTGGCGCAGCTTCATGCCCCGCTTGAAGTGGCCGGAACACAGGCGCATGAACGCGATCCGGTCGCGGTGGTTCCTGTCCATGTTCGCCTGGATCTTGAACACGAAGCCGGTGACGCGGTCCTCGTCCGGCGAGATGTTGCGCGGCGTGGCGGGGCTGGGGCGCGGCGGCGGCGCATGATCGGCGATCAGGTCCATCAGGCTCGTGATCGAATAGTCGCGCAGGGCGCTGCCGAAGATCACCGGCGTCATGTGCCCTTCGCGAAACGCTTCGCCGTCGAATTCCGGATAGGCCGCCTGCGCAAGCTCGACCTCTTCCTGCGCCTGGGCCAGCGCCACCTCGTCCACGCGCGCTTCAAGCTGGGGATCGTCGAGGCCGGAACATGCGAGCACCGTGTCGAACGGCCCGCCGCGCTGCTGCGACGAGGTATGGAACTCGTTGCGCACGAGGTCATAACAGCCCGCGAACGTCCCGCCCATGCCCACCGGCCAGACGCGCGGCGCGATGTCGAGCTGAAGCTCCTCGTTGATCTCGTCGAGCAGGTCGAACGGCTCGCGGCCCTCGCGGTCCACCTTGTTGATGTAGGTGATGATGGGAATGTCGCGCAGCCGGCACACCTCGAACAGCTTGCGCGTCTGGCTCTCGATGCCGCGCGCGGCGTCGATCACCATGATCGCGCTGTCCACCGCGGTGAGCGTGCGGTAGGTGTCCTCGGAAAAGTCTTCGTGGCCCGGCGTGTCCAGCAGGTTGAACAGCAGCCCCTTGTGCGTGAAGGTCATGACCGAACTGGTGACGGAAATGCCGCGCTCCTGCTCGATTTTCATCCAGTCCGAGCGCGCACGCCGCACCTCGCCGCGCGCCTTCACCGCGCCGGCCATGTGAATCGCGCCGCCGGAAAGCAGCAGCTTTTCGGTCAATGTGGTCTTGCCGGCGTCCGGATGCGAAATGATCGCAAATGTCCGGCGCTGGTCATGGGGAAGCGTCATCTGGTCTCTGCTGAGTGCACGGTGAAACGCGGGCTGGACAACGCACAGATGATGGCCCGCAGCCGCCCGACTGACGGACATATAAGACACGGGGCACCGGCCCAAAAGTCTAAACCGGCGCACGCAGGAGAAACAAATTCCTGATCCCGGCGCAAGCCATTGCGCGCGGTCGCGCGGCTCCGCATTCTCCGAGCTATGACGGAAACGAAAGACACATTTGACATCGAACTCCAACGGACGCGGCCCATACCCGAGACACATCCGGTACGCCGTCTCGACGCGCGTCACGGTCATCTGGACGGGGCCGAGCTGATCCGCGCGGTGCTCACGGACGCGGAGGCGGGACGCGCGGCGGTGGTGTCCTCGTTCGGCACGGAATCGGCCGTGCTTCTGCACATGGTGGCGCGCACCGCGCCGGACACCCCGGTGCTGTTCCTCGACACCGGCAAGCTGTTCCGCGAGACGCTGGATTACGTTGACGAACTCACCGAACGCCTCGGGCTGAGAGATGTGCGCCGCGTCCTGCCCGGCGCGCACGCGCTACGCCGCACGGACCCGCACGGCGATCTCTGGTCGCGCGATGCCGCGGCCTGCTGCGGGTTGCGCAAGGTCGCGCCGCTGCAAAAGGCGCTCGCCGGGTTCGATCTCTGGATCACCGGGCGCAAGCGGTACCAGTCGCCGACACGCGCGGAACTGCCCCTGATCGAGGCGGACGGCGCGCGCGTCAAGGTCAATCCGCTCGCCAACTGGCGCGAAGACGACATCGCGACATACCGCTACGTCAACGAGTTGCCGGAGCACGCGCTCGCCGCGCAGGGTTACGCCTCGGTGGGATGCGCACCGTGCACCACGCCGGTCGCGCCGGGCGAACATGCGCGGGCGGGGCGCTGGCGCGGACAGGAACGGACGGAATGCGGCATCCACACGCTGACGAATGCCGGATAGCGTGCCCCGCTTCCGAACATTGGGACCATCGAATGCGTCATTTTCCCATCTTCGTCGATCTGCGCGGCCAGCGCGTCGTCGTCTCCGGTGCGGGCGAAACCGCGGCCGCCAAGCTGCGCCTGCTCCTGAAGACCGAAGCCGAGATCGAAGTCTACGGCGCGGAGGCCTGCGACGATGTGCGGCGCTGGCACGCGGAAAGCCGGCTGCGCTGGTTCGCCGAACCTCTGGCGCCCGGCGCACTTGCCGGCGCGCGGCTGGCTTATGCCGCGCATGACGACGCCGAGGCCGATGCGCAGGTCCGCGCGATGGGCGAAGAGGCGGGCGTCCTCGTCAATGCCGTCGATAACCTGGA
>JBKGZY010000273.1:0-3156 GCA_046543175.1 Dichotomicrobium sp. | reverse complement strand
GGGATGACGCTGGAGCCGAAGCCATCCAGCCGTGGCACGGCATTAACGACAGGCGTGGTTACTTCACGCCGCGCAGACCGATTTCGAGAACGTCGAGGCCGGTCGTGTCCTCTTCCATCCGGCGCTCCATCTCTTCGAGCGCGCGGCGGTATTCGAGCGGCATCACCTTCACGAATTTCGGCCGGTAATCCTCCCAGTGCTCCAGGATATGCTTGGCGCGCTCCGAGCCGGTGAAGCGCTGGTGGTTCTCGATCATGGCGCGCAGGCGCTTCTCGTCGAACTCGCTGAGGTGGTGGCCGACCTCGACGACGCCGTGGCGTTCCTCGAGCTGCGCCGCGGCGTGGGAGAAGCTTTTCACGGCTTCGTCCTCGGCGGGAACCGGCTCCAGATCGACCAGCGCCAGGTTGCAGCGCCGCTCGAAATCGCCGTCCTCGTCCAGCACGTAGGCGATGCCGCCCGACATGCCGGCCGCGAAGTTGCGCCCGGTCGGCCCGATGACGACGACCACGCCGCCGGTCATGTATTCGCAGCCGTGATCGCCAACGCCCTCCACGACCGCCTTGGCCCCGGAGTTGCGCACGGCGAAACGCTCGCCCGCGATGCCGCGGAAATAGCATTCGCCGCTGATCGCACCATAGAGCACGGTGTTGCCGACGATGATGCTTTCCTCCGGCACGATGCCGGAATGCGGGGTCGGCCGCACGATCAGCCTGCCGCCCGACAGCCCCTTGCCGACATAGTCGTTGGCGTCGCCGATCAGGTCGAGCGTCACGCCCGCGGCGACCCACGCGCCGAAGCTCTGGCCGGCCGTGCCGTTGAAGGTGATCCAGATCGTGTCCTCCGGCAGCCCCTCATGGCCGTAACGCTTGGCGATCTCGCCGGAGAGCATCGCCCCGGTGGTGCGGTCGGTGTTGCGGATCGGCAATTCCAGCTTCACAGGCTCGCCCCGTTCCAGCGCCGGCGCGGCAAGCTTGATGAGCTTGCGGTCCAGCACCGTGGCGAGCCGGTCCGGCTGCGGGCGCGAGTTGTAGCGCGCGCTGTCCTCCTTGACCGCCGGCATATGCAGGATGCGCGACAGGTCGAGGCCATGCGCCTTCCAGTGATCCACCGCGCTCTGGACATCGATGAACTCGGTCTTGCCGATCATCTCGTCGAAGCGCCTGAAGCCCATCCCGGCCATCAGCTCGCGGACTTCCTCGGCGACGAAGAAGAAGTAGTTGACGACATGCTCGGGCTGGCCCTTGAAGCGCTTGCGCAAGACGGGGTCCTGCGTCGCCACGCCCACCGGGCAGGTGTTCAAATGGCATTTGCGCATCATGATGCAGCCGATGGCGATCAGCGGCGCGGTGGCGAAGCCGAAATCATCCGCGCCCAGCAGTGCGCCGATGGCGACGTCACGGCCCGTGCGGAAGCCGCCGTCCACCTGCACGGCGATGCGGCTGCGCAACTCCTGCACGACCAGCGTCTGCTGGGTTTCGGCGAGGCCGAGTTCCCACGGGCTGCCCGCATGCTTGATGGAGGTCAGCGGACTGGCGCCGGTGCCGCCCTCGAAGCCCGCGATGGTGACGTGATCCGCGCCGGCCTTCGACACGCCCGCCGCCACGGTGCCGACGCCGATCTCCGAGCCCAGCTTCACGCTCACCTGCCCTGTCGGATTGACGTTCTTCAGATCGAAGATGAGCTGCGCCAGGTCCTCGATGGAATAGATGTCGTGGTGCGGCGGCGGCGAGATCAGCCCGACGCCCGGCGTCGAGTGGCGCACCTTGGCGATGGTCGCGTCGACCTTGTGGCCGGGAAGCTGGCCGCCCTCGCCCGGCTTGGCGCCCTGCACCATCTTGATCTGCATGGCGTCGGAATTGACGAGGTATTCCGCCGTCACCCCGAAGCGGCCCGAGGCGACCTGCTTGATCGCCGAGCGCATGGAATCGCCGTTGGGCAGCGGCTTGTAGCGGTCGGTTTCCTCGCCGCCCTCGCCGGTGTTGGACTTGCCGCCGATCCGGTTCATGCCGACCGCCAGCGTCACATGCGCCTCGCGGCTGATCGCGCCGAAGGACATCGCGCCGGTGGCGAAACGCTTGACGATCTCCTTCGCAGGCTCGACCTCCTCCAGCGGCACGGGCTCGCGGCCCATCTCTTCTGCCGTGCGGATGCGGAACAGCCCGCGCAGCGTCAGAAGCTGTTCGTTCTGCTCGTTGATCCGCCTGGCGAAGTCGCGGTACTTGTCCGGCAGGTTGCCGCGCACGGCGTGCTGGAGATCGGCCACCACGTCGGCGCGCCAGGCATGGGTTTCGCCGCGCACGCGCACGGCGTATTCGCCGCCGACATCGAGAGCGTGGCGCAGCACCGGATCGTCGCTGAACGCGCGGGCATGGCGCGCGATGGTCTCGTTCGCGATCTCCGGCAGGCCAGCGCCCTCGATCAGGCATTGGGTGCCCTTGAAATACTTCTCCAGGAACTCGCTCTGAAGCCCGACCGCATCGAAGATCTGCGCGCCGCAATAGGACTGGTAGGTCGAGATGCCCATCTTGGACATGACCTTGAGGATGCCCTTGTCGACCGCCTTGATGTAGCGGCGTATGGCTTCGTCTTCCGAAATCTCGCCCTCGAACTCGTCGAGATTTTCCCGGATCGTCTCGAAAGCGAGATACGGGTTGATGGCTTCCGCGCCATAGCCGGCCAGCGTGCAGAACTGATGCACCTCGTGCGCCTCGCCGGTTTCCACCACCAGCCCGACCGTGGTGCGCAGCCCCTTGCGGATCAGGTGATGATGCACCGCCGAGGTCGCCAGCAGCGCCGGGATCGGCACTCTGGACGGCGACACGTTGCGATCAGACAGGATGATGATGTTGTACGCGCCGCGCACGCCTTCCTCGGCCTTGGCGCACAGCGCCGCGATGGCCGCTTCCATGCCGTCCGCGCCGTCTTCCGCCGGGTAGGTCATGTCCAGCGTGATGGTGCGGAAATCGTTGCCGGCGACATCGCCGATCTGGCGGATGCGCTCCAGCTTCTCGTCGGTCAGGATCGGCTGGCCGACCTCGAGGCGCTTCATGCCGACCATCGCCTGCGGGTCGAGCAGGTTCGGCCGCGGCCCGATGAAGGACACCAGCGACATCACCAGCTCCTCGCGGATCGGGTCGATCGGCGGGTTCGTGACCT
>JBKGZY010000272.1:0-3158 GCA_046543175.1 Dichotomicrobium sp. | reverse complement strand
CCCCAAGGGCCTTCGCTGCGCGCCGCGCCCCACGGGCCGCCTTCTTCGGCTGCACCGGCACCGCCGCCCTGTCCCATGTCCTGCGCCAGCGCCCGGAGCCGCGCGATACGCTCCTCGGTCGGCGGGTGGGTCGAGAACAGGCTGTCCATGCGAAGACCGGCGAGCGGATTGATGATGAACATGTGCGCGGTCGCCGGGTTGCGCTCGGCCCGCTCATTCTGGATGCGTTTCGCGGCGCCGGCGATTTTCTCCAGCGCCGAGGCCAGCCAGAGCGGGCGCTGGCAGATTTCCGCGCCGAGCTGGTCGGCCTTGTACTCGCGCGAGCGGCTGATGGCCATCTGGATGAGCGCGGCGGCAATCGGCGCGAGGATCACCATCGCGATCACGCCGATGAAGCCCAGCGGATTGCCGTTTTCGCGCGAGCCGCCGAAGAACATGCCGAACTGCGCCAGCATCGAGATCGCGCCGCCGATGGTCGCGGCGACCGTCATGATGAGCGTGTCGCGGTTCTGCACATGGGCTAGCTCATGGGCCATGACCCCGGCGACTTCCTCCCGGCTCAGGCTTTGCAGCAGGCCGGTCGTGGCGGCGACGGCGGCGTTCTCCGGGTTGCGGCCCGTGGCGAAGGCGTTTGGCTGATTCTCGTGGATCAGATAGACCTTCGGCATCGGCATGTTGGCGTTGGCGGTCAGCTGGCGGACGATGTCGTAGAGTTCCGGCGCCTCCCGCTCATCGACTTCCTGCGCATTCTGCATGCGCAGGACGATCTTGTCCGCGTTCCAGTAGCTGTAGAAATTCATGCCCGCGGCGATCACGAAGGCGATCAGCATGCCGGCCTGGCCGCCGATAGCGTAACCGACGAGGACAAACAGGGCGGTCAGCAATGCCAGGAGCATCGCCGTGCGCACGTAGTTCATTGCCATGCACTCCGTAATCGGCCGCCGCCTGGATGGGGCGAGCCGGTGCTGTTACAGGTCTAGCGGAACTCGACCTTGAGGATCTCGTAATCCTTGCCGCCCTTGGGCGTCACGACTTCCACACTGTCGCCGGCGGACTTGCCGATCAGCGCGCGGGCGATGGGCGAGCTGATCGCGATACGCCCTTCCTTCACGTCGGACTCGTCGTCGCCGACGATCTTGTAGGTCAGTTCCTCGTCGGTGTCTTCATCGACGATCGTGACCGTCGCGCCAAACTTCACGGTGTCGCCGGACAGTTTCGACACGTCGATGACATGCGCGCGGGACAGCTTGTCTTCCAGGTCGGCGACGCGCGCCTCGTTGAGACTCTGCTGTTCCTTCGCGGCGTGGTATTCGGCATTTTCCGAAAGGTCGCCGTGTTCCCGCGCCTCGGCTATAGCCTGGATGATGCGCGGGCGCTCCTCCGATTTCAGGCGTTTCACTTCACGCTCCAGCGAAGCATAACCTTCCACGGTCATAGGAACTTTTTCTTGCGACATCTCAAGCCGTCTCCTCGGCCCGGTCCTGTACCGGACTTCTCTCTAATCCAATTATGATTGAAGCAGCGTTTGGGGTCGGAATGCAATGCCCGCCGCCTAACATTGCCCGGCGATATATTGCTGAAGCGGGGCAACTTCAAGGATTCCGGCCCGCATCGCCTTGATCGCCTGCGTAACCGCCAGGGCACCGGTGACGGTTGTGTAGTAAGGGATATGATAAAGCAGGGAGGTGCGGCGGATGGAGGCGCTGTCCGCAAGCGCGCGGACGCCCTCCGTGGTGTTGAAAACCAGATGAACATCACCGTTTTTCATGGCGTCCACGATGTGCGGGCGGCCTTCGAGCACCTTGTTGATCTTTTCGCACGGGATGTCATGCGCTTCCAGATGGCGCTTCGTGCCGCGCGTGGCGACGATATTGAAGCCCATCTCGACAAGATCGCGCGCGGGGCCGAGGATGCGGTCCTTGTCGGCATCCTTCACCGAAATGAAGACCGTGCCGGTCTCCGGCAGCATGTTGCCCGCCGCGATCTGGCTCTTGGCGAAGGCGACGGCATAATCGGCGTCCACGCCCATGACTTCGCCGGTCGAGCGCATCTCCGGTCCGAGCACCGGATCGACACCGGGAAAGCGCGAGAAGGGAAAGACCGCTTCCTTCACGCCGATATGCCGGATGATGGGCGCTTCGATTCTAAGCTGTGACAGCTTGTTCCCGGCCATCACGCTGGCGGCGAGGCCGGCCACCGGTAGGCCGACGACCTTGGCAACAAAGGGGATTGTGCGGCTTGCGCGCGGATTGACCTCCAGCAGGTACACTTCGCCGTTCTTGATGGCGAACTGCACGTTCATCAGCCCGACCACCTCCAGCGCCTGCGCGAGCCGGCGGGTCTGCTCCTTCAGCTCTTCAAGTACGCCGTCATCAAGCGAATGCGGCGGCAGCGAGCAGGCCGAGTCGCCGGAATGCACGCCGGCCTCCTCGATATGCTCCATGATGCCGCAGATGAAGACGTCCTCGCCGTCGGCGATGGCATCGACATCGACCTCGATGGCGTCGCGCAGATAGGTGTCGAACAAAAGCGCGTTCGTCGCCAGCAGGGCGTTCACGCGCGCGCCGCTTTCCTGGAACTTGTGCCGGAGATCGGGGGGGACGAAGCCCGCCAGCGTCTGCTCGATATAGTCCTTGAGGTCGGTCTCGTCGTAGATGATCGCCATCGCCCGGCCGCCCAGCACGTAGGACGGGCGGATCACCAGCGGATAGCCGATCTCCTCGGCCACGATCTGGGCCTGCTCGATGCTGGAGGCGATGCCGTTCTTGGGCTGGCTGAGGTCCAGCCGCTCGACAAGCATCTTGAAGTGGTCGCGGTCCTCCGCGAGGTCGATGGATTCCGGCGGCGTGCCGAGAATGGGGGCGCCCGCCTCCTTGATGGCCCTGGCGAGCTTAAGCGGCGTCTGCCCGCCGAACTGCACGATGACGCCCTTCAGCGTCCCCGCCCGCTGCTCGACCCGGATGATCTCCATGACGTCTTCATCGGTCAGCGGCTCGAAATAGAGCCGGTCCGAGGTATCGTAGTCGGTGGAAACCGTCTCCGGGTTGCAGTTGATCATGATGGTTTCGTAGCCGTCGCGCGACAGCGCATAGGCGGCGTGGCAGCAGCAGTAGTCGAACTCGATGCCCTGGCCGATGCGGTTCGGGCCGCCGCCGAGG
>JBKGZY010000271.1:0-3158 GCA_046543175.1 Dichotomicrobium sp. | reverse complement strand
TCGTCCCAGGAGGTCGGCTGCATCTGGCCGTAGCGCCAGACCAGCGGGTCGGTCAGGCGCTGCTGCTGGGTCTGGCGGTCGGTCGAGTAGCTCATCTCCGCCATGCGCCCGCCGCGGATCGAGGCGAGCCCGGAATTCACCGAGCAGTCGGCGTCCGGCTTGATGACGAGATGCATGTCGCGGCCGTCCTGCTTGACGATGTTGTACATCGACGGCGAATACCAGGCCTCGGTTTCCGGGGGCTGCTGCTGCGAGAGATCGACGCCGAAGACATTGTCGCCGGCGTCGGGGCCGCCCTGCCGGTTCACCGGCCATGTGTAGGCGTGATAGCCGCAGCCGACGATGCAGTAGTGGCACACGACGTTCTTCTTGGTCGCGTCGGCGGGAATGATCGGCAGGCGATCGGTATTGCGCTTGTAGGCCATCTGTCCAATCCTCCCTTATGAAAGCACGTTGTTCAGGCGGCCGTAGATCAGCTCATCCACGCCGTCGGCGTAGATGTCGCCGTTCTCGTCCACCGTGAGGCTGTACTGCGGAAGGTTCTGCGTGGCCTGCCCCCAGATCTGCTGACCGCCCTTTTCCGGGTCGAAGCGCGAGTAGTGCCCCGGACAGTTGAATGTCCGGTCCTCCGCGTTATAGGACAGCGGAAACCCCTTGTGCGGGCAGATCGTCGTGAACCCGACGATGTCGCCGTCCGGTCCGACGCCGCCCTCGACGGCCTGGCCGAGCTTGAGCAGCACGCCGGGGGCGTCTTCATCCGGGTAGCTGACGTAAAGCGGTTCGTTGGCCGTCAGGTCGTCGATATTGGCCAGACGGTTGGCGGGATAACTGACCCGCGCCAGTTGCGGCTTCGCCTTGGCTTCCTGTGGCAGCGCGCCCGCGGTCGCGACCCCGGCCGCCGCGAGGCCGGTCCCCCGCAGGAACTGCCGGCGGCCGACATCGACCATTGTTCGGCATCGTTTCATTGCGTTCTCCCAGTGACGTTCTGTCTTGTAATTGCATGAGGCTCATTGCCATCATTGAGCCCGTCGCAAAACGTTTACATAGTTCAATTATCGTTGCAATATGGAATCCATGAATAGTGAACACGCAGTAACGATACTGGCCGCCCTCGCGCATGAGCGCAGGCTGGCGATGTTCCGCCTGCTCGTGGAGCGGGGGCCGAACGGCATGACCGCCGGCGAGATCGCCAGATCCATCGGGATCGGGGCGACTAGCACGTCGTTTCACCTCAAGGAACTGACGCGGGCCGGGCTCGTGCAGTCCACGCGCCAGGGGCGGTACATCCGTTACGCCGTCGTGGTCGACGCCGTGCGCGATCTGCTGGTCTTTCTGACCGAAGACTGCTGCGCCGGCCATCCCGAGCTCTGCGGCGCGATTTTCACCACGGGACAAGGTTTGTGCGAATCGACGGAAAACAGTGATGAGGGAGCCGATGTATAATGTCCTGTTCCTGTGCACGCACAATTCGGCGCGCTCGGTGATCGCGGAGTGCATCCTGAACAAGCTCGGGGCGGGAACATTCCGGGCGTTCAGCGCGGGCAGCCAGCCGCGCGGCGAAATCAACCCCCATGCGCTCGATCTGCTGGAACGGAACGGTCACGAGATCGGCGCGCTGCGATCCAAGTCATGGGACGAGTTCGCGGCTCCCGGGGCGCCGCGAATGGATTTCGTCTTCACCGTCTGCGACAGCGCCGCGAACGAGACCTGCCCGGTCTGGCCCGGCCAGCCGATCACGGCGCATTGGGGCGTGCCCGATCCTGCCGCCGTGGAAGGCTCCGACGCGGAGAAGCGCGTGGCCTTCGCGGACACCTACCGGATGCTGTTTCAGCGCATCAGCATATTCACGAACCTTCCGCTTTCATCGCTCGATTCCCTCTCGCTTCAGCGCCGGCTCGACGACATCGGCCAAACCACCGCCGACAGCGACACCGCGTAGAAGGATCCCACCTCAGTCATGACCGCAATTGCACAGGCACGCCCGCGCCTCGGCTTCCTCGACCGCTTTCTGACGCTGTGGATCTTTGCGGCGATGGCGCTGGGGATCGCGCTTGGCCGTGTGTTTCCCGGCCTTCCCGACCTGCTCGACAGCGCGTCGGTCGGGACGACGAACATTCCCATCGCCATCGGCCTGATCCTGATGATGTATCCGCCGCTGGCGCAGGTGCGGTACGAGGAACTGCCGCGCGTCTTCTCGGACTGGCGTGTGCTGCTCTTGTCGCTTGCACAGAACTGGTTGATCGGCCCGGTGTTGATGTTCGCGCTGGCTGTCCTGTTCCTCCCGGATCGGCCGGAATACATGACCGGTGTGATCCTGATCGGACTGGCGCGCTGCATCGCCATGGTGCTCGTGTGGAACAGGCTCGCGCATGGCAGCAACGAGTATGTTGCCGGGCTGGTCGCGTTCAACAGCATCTTCCAGCTTCTGTTCTTCTCGGTCTATGCGTGGCTGTTCCTGACCATCCTGCCGCCGCTGTTCGGCCTTGAGGGACAGGTGATCAACGTGCCGTTTTCCACCATCGCCGAAGCCGTGCTGATCTATCTCGGCATTCCGTTCGCCGCCGGCGTGATCTCGCGTTACGGGCTGATCCGGCTGAAGGGCGAGAGCTGGTACAACACCGAGTTCAGCCCGCGCATCGGCAAGATCACGCTGTTCGCGCTGCTGTTCACCATCGTCGCGATGTTCTCTCTCAAGGGCGGCATGGTGCTGGAACTGCCGGTTGACGTGCTGCGCATTGCGGTGCCGCTCGCCATCTACTTTTTCATCATGTTCCTGATCTCGTTTGCGATGGGCAGGATCATCGAGGCAGACTATCCGCGCACGGTGTCGATTGCCTTTACGGCGGCAAGCAACAATTTCGAGCTGGCCATCGCGGTCGCGGTCGCCACCTTCGGGCTGGCCTCGCCGGTCGCCTTCGCAACAGTTATCGGGCCGCTCGTCGAGGTGCCTGTGCTCATCACGCTGGTGAGCGTGGCGCTGTGGTTGGGGCGGCGCTACTTCCCGCGAACCCTGCCCGCCGCAGCCCGCGCGGACTGAATCCACATCCACGCGTCCCCTGCCCCTGCGCCCGGTATCGCAGAGCCGGTCTGCGTGGCGATCATTCTGCTAGAGCGCCGGGCGAAAAAGTGGAAACCGGTTTTTCGCAAACCCGGCGCGA
>JBKGZY010000270.1:0-3181 GCA_046543175.1 Dichotomicrobium sp. | reverse complement strand
ACCTCGAACAGCCACATGGCCTGGGCGATGCCCAGCTCGTCCATCCAGAACACGTCGCGCACGCCCTTGATGCCGCGCCCCAGCAGCGCGCCGGTGCCGTAGCCGACCGTGGTGAGGTAGACTGCGCCCATCGGCGCGAGGGTCTCCTTGTAGTCCTTGGCGGGCATCCCGCCCTTGCCGATGACGATCTTCGTGCCGGTCAGTTCCAGCCACTGGCGCATCCACTTGGAAAAGCGGAAGCTCGCCGTCGCGGTCACACCACCGATGCGGTAGCTGCCGTCATCCATCTGCGCCGCCGCGGGCGAGCAGTGGAAATTGGCGTTGCTCAGGCCCGTGAGATCGACGGGCAGGGGCTGGCCCTCGCCGATCACCTTCTGATAGACGCCCTCGCGCGCGGTGTAGACGACGCCGTGCATGTAGACGACGGAGCCGAGTTCCAGCGCGGCGATGTCCTCCGGCGAGGCCGGCAGGTTCAGGCTGACCTGCTTGAGGCCGCTTCCAGGTTGTCCCATTCGACCGTCTCCCTGCGCATGTAGGGGGTGAACCATTTCGGGTCGGTGCGGTAGTCGACCGAGCCGTCGGCGTGAATCCGCGCGGTGGCGCGGCGCGACGACAGGCAGAAGGTGTGCACGCTCATCGGCATGCCGCCGGTATGCGTGAAGCCGCATTCGATATGCACGTCCACGCACATGGACGAACCGATGAAGCCCATCGCGCCCATGCCGATATTGTTGCCCAACTCCTTGAGCTCGTCTTCCAGTTCCGCGACCTTCGGGTCCGGGTTCTTCTCGCCGACCGGGCGCAGGCAGGCCGCCTGCTTGCCGAGCACCATGCAGATGTCCTTCGACCCGCCAAGACCCACGCCGACGATGGCCGGCTGGCACGCGAGGCCGCGCTTGCCGAACGCGATCAGCGTGTCGAGGAAGAACCGCTTGATGCCGTCGATCCCGTCGCCGGGGAACAGCATCCGGTAGTCGCTGCCGAACAGCCCGCCCTTGTGAACCGTGGTGATATCGATCCAGTCGGCGTCCGGCTCGAAGCTCCATTCCACTTCCGGCGCGTTCAGACCGACATTGTTGTTGTGATCGTTGCGCCAGAGCGGATGCACGCGGTTCGGGCGCAGCGGCACGTCATGGGTGGCGCGGGCCGTGGCCGAGCGCAGCGCGCGCTCCAGCCCGATGAAGCCGCCGTCGAATTTCGCCTCGTTGCCGACCTTGACGTAATAGCGCGGCAGGCCGGTATCCGCGCACATCGGGCGGCGGTCCTCGGTGGCGGCCTCCCAGTTGTCGAGCATGGCCTTGAGCACGAAGGCGGACAGATCGCCCTTCTCCATGTCGACCATGCCCCTGATCCCGCCCAGGTAATCCTCCGGGATGTCGATGGCGGCCTTGGTCATCACGTCATAGGCCGCTTTCTCGATCGTCTCGTTCGCGATCACGGCTAGTCTCCTTTCTCACTCGGCGGCAGCCGAGGGACGGCCGGGGTCCAGCAGCGACTGTCCCGGCTTCACGATATCAAATTTCACCGGCGCCATCTCCAGTTGCAGATCGTCGCCGTCCAGCGAAATCCGCGTATAGCGCGTTGCCTCCAGATCGCCGGTCTCGGGGAAGTCCTCGCGGTAATGCGCGCCGCGCGAATCCTCGCGGGCCAGCGCGGCGGTGGCGATGACCTTGCTGGTCAGCAGCAGGCTCTTCAGGTTCAGCCAGTCGTGCCAGGTCAGGTTGAAGCGCCGGTCGCCATCGGCCAGCCCCGTCCGGTCCAGCTCGGCCTCGTGCTCGGCCAGATGCGCCAGCCCGCTCTTCAGCCCGTCCGCATCGCGCAGCACGCCGACCTCGTCCCACATCGTCCGCCAGACGCGCTCGCGCAGGCCGAGCAGGTCGCCGGGTTGTTGCGAGAACGGGTATTCCGCGCGCGCTACACCGGCTTCGATGGCGGCTTCATCCGGATCCCGCCAGCCGTTGTCCGCGACGAACGTCGCCATGCTATCACCCGCGATGCCGCCGAACACGGTCGAGTTGGCGACACCGTTACCGCCCAGCCGGTTAGAGCCATGCACCCCGCCGCAGTCCTCTCCGGCCGCGAACAGGCCGGGCAGGGCGGTGGCGGCATCCGGCTCGAACTCCGCGCCGCCCATCAGGTAATGCGCGGTCGGCACCACTTCGACGCGCCCGCCGGCCAGATCGAAGCCGCAATCCGCGCAGCGCTTGACCATGCCGGGGAACGCCTTGGCCACCTTTTCCGGGCCGAGATGCGCCATCTCGATATAAACCCCGCCCATCGGCGTGGTATGGCCGTCGCGCATCTCGTTGTAGATCGACCGGGAGACGATATCGCGGGTCGCGCGCTCGCCGCGTTCGTCGTACTTGTGCATGAAGCGCTCGCCGCGCCCGTTCAGCAGATAGCCGCCAGCGCCACGCAGCCCCTCTTCCAGCACCGTGCCGGTCATGCGCGTGTCCGGCCCGCCCAAGAGGCCGGTGGGGTGGAACTGCACCATCTCCATGTCGCGCAGGCCCAGCCCGGCGCGCAGCGCCATCGCCAGCCCGTCGCAGGACTTGTCGCCCGAGGGCGTGTGATAGAGATACATGGTCGGGCCGCCGCCGCTTGCCAGCAGCAGGGCTTTCGCCTGCACGAAGCGGTAGACACCCTCGCGCATGTCGATCAGCAGCGCGCCCGCCGCGCCGGAGCCGTCCTTCGCCGGGATGATGTCGAGCGCGCGGTGTTCTTCCATCGCGCTCACGCCGCGCGCGCGGACCTGTTCCATCAGCCGGTTGATGATCTCGATGCCGGTCAGGTCGCCCTTGTGCACGGTGCGGTCGAAGGTCTGCCCGGCGAACGCCTTTTGATGAAGCGTGCCGTCGGGGTTGCGGTCGAAGAAGCAGCCGATCTCGTTTTCAAGCTCCTGAATGCGCTCCACAGCCTTGGTGCAAAGCGTCCAGGCCAGATCCTGCCGGGGCAGCCACTTGCCGCCCTCGATGGTGTCCATGAAATGCCGTTCGATGGAGTCGCCCGGCGCGAGCGCGACGTTGTAGCCGCCCTGAACCATCCGCGTGCAGCCGCATTTGCCCATCAGCCCCTTCACGGCGATGGTGACGTCGAGATCGGGGTTCGCCTGCTTGGCGTGCAGCGCGGCGAACAGTCCCGCGCCGCCCGCGCCGATGATGAGAATGTCCGTGCGGTGGCG
>JBKGZY010000269.1:0-3200 GCA_046543175.1 Dichotomicrobium sp. | reverse complement strand
TCCGCGCCGCCGAGGCGGAAGACAAGACGCTCGAGGCGCTGATCGCCGAGGCGCTAGGGGCTTCCGCTGACGCCGATCCCGCGAGTGTGGCCGGCGAGCAGGCGCGCGTGCTGGGCGATACGGAGATTGCGCGGATCGCCGTGGCGCTGGACCGCGGAACAGTGAAAACCGATGGTGTGCGGGCGGAGGACCTGCGTCGGGCAGCAAACGCGGGAACCGATGCGGAGAGGATTGAGGCATTCGGCAAGGTGTTCCTGACGGACAAGGGGAAGCCGCGCGAGGATTCGCGCTTCTTCACGAAGGCGGTCGAACGGGCCGCGCCCGAGGCGGCCGAAGAACTGCGCGCGGCGCGGGATCGCTTCGCCGCACTGGAACAGGTGCGGCTCGCGTTTGAGACTGCGCGGGCAAGCGCGGCGCTGTTTACACTCTGCGACGCCATCATCGACCGCTACGAAAGCGCTAAGCGCGGCGACGGTGCGCTGGACTACGACGACCTGATCGACGCGACAGTGCGGTTGCTGACCCACGGCTCGGCCTGGGTGCTCTACCGGCTCGACGGCGGCATCGACCACCTGCTCATCGACGAGGCGCAGGACAACTCGCGGGCGCAATGGCGCGTGGCAGAGCTTTTGTCGGAGGAGTTCTTTTCCGGCGCAGGCGCGCGCGAGGCCGGGCGGTCCATCTTCGCGGTCGGCGACGAGAAACAGTCGATCTACGGCTTTCAGGGCGCGGCGCCCGCGCATTTCACCGCGCTGGGCGAGGTGTTCCGCGCCCGCGCCGAAACCGGCCGCCAGGCATGGCACGACGTGCCGCTGACGCGCTCGTTCCGCACGGTCGCGCCGGTGTTGCAGGCGGTCGATCTGGTCTTCGGCGGCGAAACCGGCCTCGGCGCGGAAATCGGCGCGAGCGGCGACGTCCAGCATGAGGTGCACCGCACGAGCGAGGCCGGACTTGTCGAAATCTGGCCGACGGAAAAGCCGCCGGAGCGCACCGACGCGGACCCGTGGGCGCCGCTGGACGAGCCGCGAAGCGGCATGGAAGCGCCCGACCGGCTGGCCGCGCGGATCGCCGACCGGATCAAGGGATGGATCGACAGCGGCGAAATGCTGGCGTCGCAGGGGCGGCCGATCCGTCCGGGCGACATTCTCATCCTCGTGCGCAAGCGCCTGCCCTTCGCCGCGCCGATGATCGAGGCGCTGAAAAGCCGGGGCATCCCGGTCGCGGGGGCCGACCGCATGCGGCTCACCGACCAGCTCGCCGTCATGGACCTGATGGCGCTGGGCGATGCGCTGCTGTTGCCCGGCGACGATCTTTCCCTTGCCGCCGTTCTGAAAAGCCCGGTTTTCGGACTGTCGGAAGACGATCTGTTCACGCTCGCCCATGACCGCGAGGGTAGCCTCTGGGAGGCGCTGGAATTGGCTGCGGATGAGGCGCCGCGCTTCGCGGCCGCAGAGGCCCAGCTTGCGCGCTGGCGCGACGAGGCGTCGTCGCTGCGCCCGTTCGCGTTTTATGCCGCCTGCCTCGACCGGGACGGCGCCCGCGGGCGCCTTGTCGGGGAACTTGGCCCCGAGGCCGCGGATGCCATCGACGAATTCCTCAACCTGGCGCTGGCCTATGAGGAGACCGGGCCGGCCACGCTTCAGGGCTTTCTCGCCTGGCTGCGCGAATCCGGCAGCGAGGTGCGCCGCGACATGGAGCAGGGCGGGGACCAGGTCCGCGTGATGACGGTCCACGGCGCGAAGGGGTTGGAGGCCAACATCGTGATCCTGCCCGATACCTGCACCATGCCGAAGGGATCGGGCGGGCCGATCGTCGCCGTGTCGCGCGACGCGCCGGGCGACTTCGGTGCATGCCTTGTCTGGTCGGGTTCCGAAGCCGCGCGTCTGCCGGCGATCGACGCCGTGCGCCGGGATGCGCGCGCGGCGGAGCGGGCGGAAAGCTACCGGCTGCTCTATGTCGCGATGACCCGGGCTCGCGACCGGCTCTATGTCACGGGGTTCGAGAACCGGACGGCACGCGGGCGCGATGACGGCTGCTGGTATGACGTGGTGCGCGATGCGCTGGAAGGCACGGCGGAGGCCATTACGGGCGAAAATGGCGTGACGGTGCTGAGGCTGGAGAAGCGTGCTACCGGGCAGGCCGTGGAACCGGAGACCGGATCGGACAGGCAAGCCGCCATCACGCCGCCAGCATGGTTGGAGACACCCGCGCCGCCGGAGCGCGCGGCGGAACCGATGCGTCCGTCCGGCAAGGATGCAGACGCGGCCATCGTGGACGGGGGAACCGCCGGTTCCTCACCTGAGATGGCGCGCCGGCGCGGCGAGATCATCCATCTGCTGCTGGAGCGGCTTCCGGAGGTCGAACCGGCGGAACGCTCGGACGAAGCGGTCCGGCTAGCGGCGGCGGAGGCCGGACGCGACGACACCGCGCCGATCGACGAGGCGGCGTGCCGCGACATTGCCGATACCGCTTGTGCCATCGTGAACGCGCCGGAGTTCGCGCACATCTTCGCGCCGGGATCGCGGGCCGAGGTGCCGGTCGCGGCGCGATTCGGCGCCGGCGAGGCCGGGGCGTCAGCGGCGGTGCTGTCCGGGCGGATCGACCGGCTGGTGGTGCGCGAGGATGACGTTCTCGTGATCGATTACAAGACCGATGCGCGCGTCCCGGCGACGACCGGGGCCATCCCGCCGGGCTATGCCGCGCAACTCGACGCCTATTGCCGGGCGCTTGCCGCTGTTTTCCCCGGCAAGACGCTGCGCGGATTCATCCTGTGGACGAGCGCGCCATCGCTCATGGAAATCCCGCGCGGGTAAAACGGGTCGCACGCCCGCGCTCTTGACGCCCCGCCGGGGCGGGCTTAGCTCATGGCATGATTTGGTACGAACGGCCGCACCGCGGCACAGCGAGAAAAGGCACATCATGGCACAACCAAGTGTTTCCGACGATACGTTCGAGCAGGAAGTGCTCAATGCCTCCAGCCCCGTGATCGTCGATTTCTGGGCGGAATGGTGCGGCCCCTGCAAGACGATCTCCCCGGTTCTCGAGGAGCTTGCCGAGGAATACGGCGACAGGATCAAGGTCGTTAAGATGAATGTCGACGAGAACCCGAAGACGCCGATGGATTACGGCATCCGCGGCATTCCGACGCTGATCATGTTCAAGGACGGCCAGGTGGCCTCCCAGCAGGTCGGCGCGCATCC
>JBKGZY010000268.1:0-3215 GCA_046543175.1 Dichotomicrobium sp. | reverse complement strand
CGAAGCCCCGTGGGGGCTGCAGATCGTAGCAGGATCGCGATCGGCACTTCATCGGTAAGCGCTCGGTGCAGGGCGTCTTGTTGACGTGTGGGTGAGGTGGATACTCGTAGCTGGTGGCGATAGGCCACGGTGTCAGCCACGAGGATAGTCACGTGTCTTTCGAGCGCTACGAGCTGTTCAGCGGCGATGTTCGGCGGCGGCTGTGGCCGCGGGAGCTCAAGGAGGAGGTTGTCCTGGAGACGCTGGTCGAGGGGACGACGGTGACCGAGGTGGCGCGTCGGCGCGGGATCGATCGCAGCCTGATCTACCGCTGGCGCCGGGAGATGAAGGTCAGCCGGCGCGGCGCAATCGAGCGGTTTGTGCCGGTTCAGCTGGTCGACACGACAGCACCAGCCGCTGCATTGCACGACGATTGGCCGACGGACGGCGGCGATGATCGATGTCATGAAGAGGCCACGCCTGCCGGCCGGATGGAGATCGCTCTGGATGGTGGCCGGAGGATCACGGTGTTTGCCGATGTCGATGGCAAGGCGCTGCGGCGGGTGATCGGCGTTTTGGAGGGGCGATGATCCCGGTTCCTTCCGGCGCCCGGGTGTGGCTGGCGGCGGGCCGCACCGACATGAGGAAGGGCTTCAATGGCTTGGCCATGCTGGCCCAGGAGGTGCTGCGGCAGGATCCGTTCTCGGGCCATCTGTTCGTGTTCCGTGGTCGGCGCGGCGATCTGATCAAGGTGCTGTGGTGGGATGGGCAGGGCCTGTGTCTGTTCTCCAAGCGGCTGGAGAAGGGTCGCTTTGTGTGGCCGTCAGCCGAGGGGCGGGTGGTGATCACGCCGGCCCAGCTGGCCATGCTGCTTGAGGGCATCGACTGGCGTATGCCTGAGAGAACGTGGCGCCCGAGTTCAGCCGGGTGAGCTGCTGGCGGAGCCTGCGGCATGGTGACTCGGCAGCGCTGATGGGGCCGTTGCGTCGTGGCCCAAAGGGGGCGAAGCAGATAGACTTCGTCCCATGCCGTTCGATCCTGCCGCGCTGCCTGACGACGTTGATGCGCTCAAGGCCATCATCGCCGACATGGCGCGCGATGCGGTGGCGGCGAAGAGCGAGATCGAGAAGCTCAGCGCCCAGCTGGCCCGGCTGAAGCGGGCGCAGTTCGGCCGCTCGTCGGAGAAGCTCAACGCCCATATCGAACAGCTGGAACTGGCGCTCGAGGCGCTGGAGAGCGATGAAGCCGAGCGGCTCGCCGCGGTGCCGGCGATGGCCGAACTCGTCGAGCCCGGGGACGACAGGGCCGGGCACGACAAGGCCAAGCCTGGCCGCCGGCCGCTGCCCGATCATCTGCCGCGCGAGGAGATCGTGCATGCCGGCGCCTGTTCCTGCCCGGCCTGCGGCGGGAGCTTGCGCCGCATCGGCGCCGACGTGACGGAGACGCTCGACTATGTGCCGGGCCGCTTCAAGGTCGTGCGCCATGTGCGCGAGGCCTTCTCCTGCCGGGCCTGCGAGAGCATAGTGCAGACGCCGGCGCCGAATCATGCAATCGCCCGCGGTCGGGCGGGCGCCGGGCTGCTCGCCCACATTATGGTATCGAAGTTCGACGATCATCTGCCGCTGCATCGCCAGGCCGAGATTTACGCCCGCAGCGGCGTGGAGCTGAACACCTCGACCCTGTCGGGTTGGGTGGGCGCCACGGCGGCGGCCCTGGCGCCCCTCATCGATACGCTGAAGCGCGATGTCATGGCGTCCGATGCGCTGCATGGCGACGATACGCCGGTGGCGGTGCTCGCACCGGGCTCCGGCAGAACGAAGACCGGCCGGTTCTGGGTCTATGTGCGCGACGAGCGTCCGCATCGCGGCAAACGGCCGCCGGCGGCCGTCTTCTTCTATTCGCCCGACCGCAAGGCCGAGCGGCCCCTGGCGCATCTGAAGGACTTCACCGGGGACCTGCACGCCGACGGCTATGCCGGGTTCAAGGGCCTCTATGAGAGCGGCCGCAAGCCCGGCCCCATCGTGGAGGCGGCGTGCTGGGCCCATGCCCGGCGCAAGTTCCACGACGTTCACGCCGCCAACGGCTCGGCGATCGCGCGCCAGGCACTGGAGCGGATCGGTGAACTCTACGCCATCGAACAGCAGATCCGCGGCCAACCACCCGACGAGCGGCGGCGCCGACGCCAGGCTCGATCACTGCCGATCGTGGAAGATCTGAGCCGATGGGCGCATGCCACGCTGGCGAAGCTGTCGGGACGATCCGAACTCGCCAAAGCGTTCCGCTACATGCTGGCCCGCTGGCCGGCGCTCACCCGCTGCTTCGCCGACGGGCGGCTCGAAATCGACAACAACCCGGCCGAACGCGCCTTGCGCGGCGTCGCCGTGGGCCGGAAGAACTATCTCTTTGCCGGCTCCGACCGGGGCGGCGAGCGGGCCGCGGCGATCTACTCGCTGATCGAGACCGCCAAGCTCAACGGCCTCGACCCGCAAGCCTGGCTACGCGACGTCCTCGACCGCATCGCCGATCATCCCAACAACAGGATCGGCGAACTTCTGCCATGGAACTGGTCGCCGCGCCATGAGGCCGCTACCATGGCCGCATGACCCGGGCCGATCGCATCACCCGCATCCGCATCGAACTCGACGACACCTATCCCGCCATCTGGCGCCGCGTGGAGGTGCCGCTCACCACCAGCCTGAAGGGCCTGCACGAGGTCATCCAGGCGGTGATGCCGTTCAAGGACTACCACCTGTTCGAGTTCGAAGTTGACGGCAAGCGTTATGGCATTCCCGATCCGGAATGGGATGACGTTCGCCAGACCTTCGATGCCAAGAACATCAAGCTCGCAGCCTTGACCGATCGCGACGTGAGCCGGTTCGCCTACACCTATGACTTCGGCGACAATTGGCAGCATACGGTGACGATCGAGGCGATCGGCCCCGCCGATCCCGCGGTCGACTATCCGCGCTTCCTCGACGGCGCGCGCCGTGCACCGCCCGAGGATGTCGGCGGGATCCCCGGATTCGAAGAGTTCCTCGACGTCATGAGCAAGCCGCGTCATCGCGAGCGCAAGCGGCTTGTCCAATGGTATGGCGGCCCGTTCAACCCGGATGAAATCGATCTACCGACCATCACCGCCCACATCGCCAGACTTGCCAGACGCCGTGCCATCGGCAAGGCCGCATACGCCAAGAGCCGAAGCTCCAATCGCTGAGGGCCAGTCACCGAGCGGTTAC